>DASPPQ010000061.1:0-22624 GCA_035625415.1 Thermodesulfobacteriota bacterium | reverse complement strand
GGCACCTCGAAAAAAAGGTCTCTTCGTTTAATGAAATGTAGCCCCTTTCAAGCAGCTCTCTGATCTGAAGGGAGGGTCTATCTTCGGTGATTCTGATGATATGATCCTCGGGTGTCTTGGGAAGAAGTTTGGTGTTTCGGGTCAAGATGACTCGCCCTTCCTCACGGGCCAATCTTATCAGACGGTAGGCATCTTCTCCGGGGTAATAAATCGTATCATAGCCCAGCATCCTCAGCTCCCTGGCTAATTTCCCTAGCATGCGATCTGCAATGAAAATCATTCCCCTCGCCGGATATATTTCCCGATGATCGGGTCTAAATCTTTCTTTGTTTTCTCAGGGATATACTTTTTGCCCGTGATCATGGCATATTTTAGAGCGCTGGCACAAAGGCAATCTCTTTCTTGAGGGAGATTCTTGATGGCGTGCCGAATCGCATTTTTTGCTGTCTTGGTGCTCTGGGCTAAAATTCTCAAGACCTCGCCGATGGAAACGTCTCCTGCGGCCTCATGCCAGCAATCGTAATCCGTTGCAAAGGCGATGGTGGCATAACAGATCTCCGCCTCACGGGCCAGTTTTGCCTCGGGGAGGTTGGTCATCCCGATGATATCGACACCCCAGGTTCGGAAAAGCTTCGATTCAGCCCGTGTTGAAAATTGAGGCCCCTCGATGCAGAGGTAGGTCCCGTCCTTGTGGACGGTCGCACCGACCTTGCTTCCGGCCTCGCAAAGGGTCTGGCTCAAAACAGGACAAACAGGATCCGCGAAGCTGATATGACCGACAATCCCATCGCTGAAAAAGGTATTCGGACGGCATTTCGTCTGGTCGATGAATTGATTGGGGATCACCATATCCCCGGGATGAATCGATTCTTTCATTGAACCCACGGCACTGACCCCGATAATCCATTGGGCACCCAACTTTTTCATCCCATAGATATTCGCCCTGAAATTGAGCGAAGACGGCTGGATACGATGGCCTTTCCCGTGGCGGGGCAAAAAGGCGACCTTCACCCCTTCGAGACTTCCCACAATGAACGAGTCCGACGGGTCCCCGAAAGGTGTCTTCAGAGAGATGCTTTGGATCTCTTCAAGGCCCTCCATTTCATAGAGACCCGACCCGCCGATCACCCCTACGATCTTCTCTGACATGACGCTCCTCCCTTGTTGGATTCCGACGTAGCCTCCATAATCAGGTGGATGTTAACCCCGCCCTGGTGAAAAATCAATCGTCACCCCTTTCCCTGAAGTTGACCGCAGGCGGCCGAAATCTCTCTTCCCTTGCTCGCCCGCACGATTGCCGTCAGTCCGCCTTCCATTAATATTTCTTGAAACTCTTTGACCTTCTCTTCTGGAGGTTTTCTGAAAGGGATTTCGGGGGCTTCGTTCAGAGGAATGAGATTGACCTTAGAAGGGATACCTTTCAATAGCTTTAGTAATCTTTTGGCGTCATGAGGAGAATCATTCACCCCTTCCACCATTACATATTCAAAAGTGATCCGAGTCCTTGGCTTGAGTGGAAAGCGTTTGCATAACGCCAAGACCTTTTGCATTGGGTGGAGACGATTGACGGGCATTAAATCACTTCGAGCCTTTTCCTCCGTCCCGCTGAGGGAGATCGCGAGGCGAAAAGAGATCTTTTCTCTTGCGAGCCGTTCCAGCTGGGGAAGGAGGCCCACCGTCGAGAGAGTGATCCTTCTTGAGGAAAACTTAAAGGCATCCGGGTGGGTCATCAGCGCGATGGCCCTCAATGTATGATCGTAATTGGCCAGGGGTTCACCCATTCCCATCAAGACGATATTGGTTATGGATCTTTCTTCGGGAAGCGTCTTTTTGATTGCCAGGATCTGGTTGAGAATCTCTGAGACCCTTAGATCTCGTTTCCATCCCATTTTTCCGGTCAGACAGAATCGACACCCGAAGGCACATCCCACCTGAGTGGAAAGACAAAGGGTCAGACGTGCCTTATCGGGAATCAGCACGCTTTCAATTCGGTTTCCATCTTCGAGCTGAAATAAGAATTTTTTTGTCCCGTCACTAGCCTGTTCTACTCGTAGCGGCCGGAGGGTTGAAATAAAGCTCGCCTGGCTCAACGCTTGGCGGAATCCTTTGGAAAGATTGGTCATCTCATCGAAGGACCGTGCGCCTTTCTGATAGAGCCACCTCAAAATCTGATTAGTCCGATAGCGTTCTTTCCCGAATGACTTGAGGAATTCACTGAGTTCAGAGGGGCTTAAATTCTTTAAATCGACTCTTTCCATTCAATAATCAAATATCTCCAGAGAATTAAACAAGTATTTGATTTCAAAGGCGGCTGTTTCGGGCGCATCTGAACCGTGCACCACGTTTTTCTCAATATTCGCAGCGAACTCGTTCCGCAAAGTTCCTTTCTTTGCTTGTTTAGGATCGGTAGCGCCCATCAACTCCCGCGTCTTTGAAATCGCCCCCACCCCTTGAAGAACCATGACCACGCAAGGTCCGGAAGACATGAAGGTCGTCAGGCTTTCGAAAAAGGGCTTTCCTCGGTGGACAGCGTAAAATCCCTCCGCCTCTTTCTTATTCATGAAGATCATCTTCAAACCGATCACTTTCAACCCATTATTCTCAAAACGCTTAATGACCTCCCCGATGAGATGGCTTTGGATGCCATCCGGCTTTACAATAGACAGTGTCCTTTCCATATCTTCCTCCCTTAGGTTTAAATTATAAGTGTTTAATCTATCTTCCACAATTCCTTATTGTCAAGGGAGTTATCCTTCCATTCTTATGCATTGACAAACCAGATACCGATGTCCTATTCTGCACTTATCTTGTGAATAAGGAGGAGCGAATGAAGGGAGGAGTGAGAAAGGCATACGACGTAATTATCATCGGAGGAGGGCCTGCAGGCCTCACTGCAGGTCTCTATACCTCTAGGTCAAGGCTCCGTAGCGTCCTCATCGAGAACGGTCTTCTAGGAGGTCAGATGACCACCACGGAGCTCGTCGAGAACTATCCTGGCTTCCCGCAGGGAATCATGGGAGATGAGCTGAGTCGTTTGATGGAGGAGCAGGCAAGGCGGTTTGGGCTTGAAGTGGTCTCCCAATATGTTGAGGAGGTAAAGCTGGAAGGCGATAAGAAGGTTGTCAAGACCGAAGAGGGGACCTATCTTTGCGACGTCCTTATTATTTGTACCGGGACGGAATACCGAAAACTGGGGGTTCCCGGGGAGAAAGAGTTCGCCGGGAAAGGGGTCTCCTATTGTGCCACATGTGATGGCGCTTTTTTCCAGGGCAACCAAATCGTTGTCGTAGGGGGAGGGGATTCCGCACTTACCGAGGCCATTTATCTCACGAAGTTCGTCAAGGAGGTGACCATCATCCATCGGAGAGAGGCTCTTCGAGGAACAAAGATTTATCAGGAAAGAGTCTTTGCGCATCCAAAGATCAAGTTGCTCTGGAATTCGGTGATAGAAGAGATAAAAGGGGACTCGACCGTCCAGTCGGTCCGCGTAAGGAATTTAAAAAGCGGAGAGGTTACCAAGCATGATATACAAGGTGTTTTCCTTTTCGTAGGACTTTTACCCAGAACCCAGTTCTTAAGAGGGCTGCTTGAAATGGATGAAGATGGATATATTGTTACCGGCGAGAATGGCGAAACATCTGTGAAAGGTATCTTTGCCGCCGGCGATTGCAGGAAGAAGTTGGTGCGTCAAATTGCTACGGCAGTGGGAGACGGGGCCAACGCTGCCTGTGCTGCCGAGAAATATTTGGAGTTGAAAGGATAGACGCTAATGTTCCAATCAAGAAAAGAACAGTCGCCCAACCCTAAACGAATAAAAAACACCGCCTTACAAATTCCTCAACATCCCGTAGATACCCACGGGCATAGCCCGTGGCACTCGTTCCAAAGCGCAAGCTATGCTTGACGCCCTATGGGCGAGTTCCCATTCACCCACGGGCAAAGCCCGTGGAAGTCTGCCCTACGGGTTATTAGAAAAGTACAAACGTTAATAAAATCGATAATTTTTTTGTTAGCAAGAACCACTTTATGTTATCATTTATTAGGAGAAGATTAGGGAAAGCAATAGATGGGATGGAGGAGGTGAAAACGGAATGAGAGAGAATGTGGAAAAGGCGCTACAAAAGATTCGGCCCGCTCTTCAAGCGGATGGCGGGGACGTCGAATTGATCGATGTGGTGGATGGCGTGGTTAAGGTCAGATTAACCGGTGCCTGTGGTGGTTGCCCGATGTCGCAGATGACTTTGAAGATGGGGGTTGAAAAAGTGATCAAGCAACAGGTTCCAGAGGTGAAAAGTGTCGAGACCGTTTGAGAAGGCTTAAAGGAATCCCACCAGGGGCGGGCTTCCTTTAAGGAGTTTAATATGAAGTTGTTTCACCTTTCTGCGCCCGCGATTGCCGTCTTAGAAAAAAGGTATTTGAAAAAAGATGCGGAAGGCCGAGTGATCGAATCTCCCGAAGAGATGTTTCAGCGTGTTGCCCGAAATATCGCTGAAGCAGAACATGCTTACGACCACCGGGCGTCCACCGGAGAGCTTTCCGAAACTTTCTTTCGGATGATGGCTTCCCTGGATTTTCTTCCTAACTCGCCTTGTCTAATGAACGCTGGGAGAGACCTCCAACAGTTGGCTGCCTGCTTCGTCCTGCCTATAGAGGATTCCCTCGACTCCATTTTCGAGACCGTAAAACAAACAGCCCTCATCCATCAAAGTGGAGGGGGAACGGGTTTTTCATTCAGCCGCCTGAGACCGAAAGATGATACCGTTCAAACTACAGGCGGAGGTGCCAGCGGCCCTGCTTCGTTTATGAAAGTGTTTAATATGGCAACAGAGGTCATCAAACAGGGTGGGACGAGAAGAGGGGCCAACATGGGGGTATTGCGGGTCGACCATCCGGACATCATGGAATTTATCGCCACCAAGGAAAATCCGAATGAGATGACAAACTTCAATCTATCCGTGGGACTGACTAAAGAGTTCATGGAAGCTTATGAAAAAAACGGCGTTTATAGTCTGATGAATCCGAGGACGAAAAAAGAAGTAGGTCACAAGAAAGCGAGAGAAGTATTTGATGCCATCGTGAATGCAGCCTGGGAAACAGGGGACCCAGGGGTCTTATTTTTAGATCGGATTAACGAGGCGAACCCCACTCCGCAATTGGGGGATATAGAAAGCACCAATCCGTGCGGCGAAGTCCCACTCCTTCCTTATGAACCGTGCGTGCTAGGCTCGATCGATCTTTCTCATATGACGACAGGAAGGAATGGTAAGCCGGAGGCCGATTTTGAAAAGATTAAGAAGACAGTCAGGGATGCGGTCCATTTTCTGGATAATGTGATAGATATGAACCAATACCCCTTGCCCCAGATCGCCCAGATGGCAAAAGGGAACCGAAAGATTGGTCTCGGGGTCATGGGATTAGCTCATTTCTTTATCCGATTAGGCATTCCTTACAATTCACCGAAAGCATTGGAAGTGGCAAAAGGCCTAATGAGTTTTATTCAGCATCAGGCGAGAGAGCGATCCATGGAACTGGCTCAGGTGAGGGGAGTTTTTCCGAATTTCTTGGGGTCCGTTTATAGCAGAAATGGGATGAAGCTGAGGAATGCTACGCTGACCACGATTGCTCCTACGGGGACGCTCAGCCTGATCGCTAATTGTTCTAGCGGCATCGAGCCTCTTTTTGCCATTCACTATTTCCGGAGAGCCTTAGAGGGCATGGAGTTTGAAATGACCGATCCTCTCTTTCTAGAGCTGGGGGAGAAAGAGGGATTTTTAAGCCAAGATTTAATGAAGGCCCTCTCGGAAGGGGCAGGGCTCCGAGAACTGCCTAATATCTCCCAGTCTATCAAGGAGCTTTTTGTCACCGCCTTTGAGGTCCCCCCTCTCTGGCACGTCAAGATTCAAGCAGCTTTTCAAGAGTATACGGACAATGCAGTATCGAAGACGATCAACTTTCCAAGAGATGCGACAAAGGATCAGGTGAAGGAAGCCTATCTCCTGGCTTACCGCGAGAAATGTAAGGGCATAACCACCTACCGAAGCGGAAGCAAGGCGGGACAGGTACTAGCCTGTGGAACAAAGCAGGTCTGTTAAAGAATAGCATAGCGCAGAGCGCATAGGGCATAGCATTAAGACCTTTTATTGTACTGCGTCAAAAGTCTCTTACTTTGATTGTCATTTCATTCCTGACCGGGAATCCAGTATTCCCGAACTAATACAAACGCATTTTATAAATTGACATGCACCCCTCACCCTTCCCCTCTCCCTCGATGGGGAGAGGGCGGGTCGCTGACGCCGCCATAGCGCTTTGGCGAACGGCGCGGTGACGGGGCAATCAAGGGCATGGAAAAAGAATTACCGCGTCTGTATTAGATTCCCGCTTATCCGGAAATGACACCCCTTATTCTCGTGGCTCATGGGTGAGTTATTCGTCATGTAAAATTTATTTGGTATTTGTAATTTGAGATTTGGAATTTGAAGTAACCATGTACCCCATTGTCGACCAAGAGAAATGTAATGGCTGTGGAAACTGTGTCGAGATCTGTCCCAGCGAGGTCTATGAAATAGAAGAGGAGAGATCCAATCCAACCCGGCCTCAGGATTGTATTGAGTGCTGGGCCTGCGTGAACCAATGTCCGATGGAATCGATCCAGCTCTCTGAGGATTGATCCCTTCGGTAGCGCCTTGCCTTTCCAAGGGTTATCTGTGAGCAGGGGTGCCCAAAAATCGGCATCCTGCATTTTTTCCCCAAGTTTAATCCTCAAAAACTACTTGAAAAAAGAGACGGACCTTCCTATGATGGAATTGAAGATCGGCTCTGCCTTGAAAAAATAAGAAATCAGCATGGCTAAGGCAGGGAAGGTTTCAAGGCAAGATGGAATTTAATCGATATGAATGACTCGACCAGTTTGGAATCTCCTGCAAAAGTAAACCTGAGACTCGAAATCCTGGAGAAACGGGAGGATGGATACCACGAGTTAAGAACTATTTTTCAAAAGATCAGTCTACACGATACCCTCCATTTCTCACTGAGAAAGAGAAGAGGGGTTTCCATCGCGGCGAATCATCCCAAGCTCCCCGTCGGAAAGAACAATCTCGTCTATAAGGCCGCTCAATCCATGTTGAAAGGATCCGGTTATAAAGGGGGCGTTGATATTGAGATCTTGAAGAGAATTCCTCTCGGGGCGGGGCTCGGAGGGGGAAGCAGTAATGCCGCGGCAACTTTGAGGGCATTGAACCATCTCCTTGGAATGGGCCTCCCAACGAAGGAATTGATGGCGATGGGGCTGGGGATCGGGGCAGATGTTCCCTTCTTCTTTTTTAAAGGCGCCGCTATCGGTTCGGGGATCGGCGAACGGCTGAAAAAGGTAGAACTTCCTCATCTTTGCTATGTTCTTATCTATCCAAATTTCGAGGTTTCAACCCGCTGGGCCTATCAAAATCTCGTATTGACAAATCAGCAATTTCATCCTAATCTTCGAGGGCTTCTGAAAACTCCCTGGGGAGTTTCTCATATTCTCTTGAATCATCTGGAAGCAGTGGTTTCTAAAAAATATCCTGAGATTAACCTCATGAAGGAGACTCTTGTTTCTGCGGGAGCCCTTGGCGCTCTTATGACGGGGAGTGGCCCCACGGTTTTTGGCCTTTTCAATAAGGAAAGTAGTTCAACGGCGGCTTATAAAAGGATAAAAAGAATGGCAGAAAAGAAAGGATGGGCCGTTTTTAAGGCACATAGCCTCGCCGTATAGTTTAGACAAATTTGGATTCCGTTAATTAAAGATTGGGGTGTCGTCAAGCGGTAAGACACAGGTCTTTGGAACCTGGATTCGGAGGTTCGAATCCTCCCACCCCAGCCATACTTTCCTAATTTTGTTGGTTTTTTTCAGTGTGAACAAGCTGTGAACGACCACCCATAGCTCTTCTTTGGGGATTGTTTTTTTATTAAGCATCCATCTAAAAAACCCCTTCAACTCTGCCATGTAATTTTTCTGTGTCTTCTTACTTTTTGACTCCAATGATTTTTTGAATCCTGCTATGTCTTCATCATTTTAATCTGGCAAACATCCCTCTTTCCACTATTTTTCCTCAAATATTCCTTCAAAGCCTCGACAATGATGTCCTTGCACTTGAACCTTTTGTACGGCTTTTCTTTCTAAAACCTACCCGATCCCCCTGTTTTTTGACCTTATCCGGTAGAAAATTAAACAATTCTGATTCTTTTGTTTAGTCCGGAGGATAATCATTTCGGCCCCATTTGTCAATTAAAAGTTAATCAATTTCGAAAAGTTATACAATCTTGACAAGGGGGTATCTTTGATACAGGAATCTGAAAAAACCCCCAGGCACTCAATTTTGGTGGTAAAAAGGGTATATTCTTAATAGGTACAGGTGGAAAATAGAAGAAGCCGGGGAATGTGTATATTTTTACGACACTCTCCAGTTACTATCTCGAATATTACCACGTATCCCTCCTCACAAAATTTCTGCTAAAATATTTTATATAATAAATTCGCAGACTTAATATTATTTCTACCTAACTTTCTTTGGCATCGATTTTGCTATTACATCATTAAACTCAATGAGAAGGGAGGTGAATTGAATGAAAAAGACGATTCTGTTGGTAGTCATGCTTACTTTGGTAGCTTTTGTCTCCGGAGCCATTGCACAGCAGAAGCCTGCCCCAGCAGCACCAGATTCCACGGCGCCTGCCAAAGTTAAATTGGAGAAGTTCATGGGAGAAATTAAGAGTGTGGATGCAATGGGGAAGAGCATTGTGGTTACTGGAAGGGGAAAGGCAGGGGAGAAAACCTTCGTTGTCACCGATGATACAAAGATTACCAAAGGCAAAGCGGCAATTAAATTTGAGGATCTAAAGGCGGGAGCGCATGTCCACATCGGGTACAAAACGGAAATGGACAAGAATGTTGCTGCCACGATCCAAACGTACGCTCCAAAGGCTCACCCAAAGGAAATGTAATCCAAGTAGGAACTAGCGAACGGTTCTCAAAGAGGCACACCATTTGAGTGTGCCTCTTTGATTTATAGGAGAACCTTTGTCGTAGTGTTCTGGCATTTTCAAGGCACTCCTCCAGGAGTGGCCGAATACGCACTTTCAATCCGTAATTTGCAAACTTCACCATGTCCTTTTTTGTTGATCTGTAGGTGAACTCATTAATCGAGAATCAATTTGACAGTATCTGTCAGAATAAGTACCGTTTAGGACACCTAATTTTCCCCCCATTTCTAAGCAACCTGCCAAGGGCTTCCTGTTGGATTACCTGAGAGAGAAGGAGATTCAAAGGAGAGGATTTGTTTTGATAACTTTCATTAATCAATTCTTCATTCACATCAGACATTGGGTGTTTGAGCATCGAAGAATAAATGTGATGAGTTTATAACCCGGCATCTGGTGTTAAAATCCAGTTCTTCTGCGATTATTCTTCAGGTTTCTTCAGAATAATGATGTGATAAGTTATGGTATTTGTCCGTTGTGTTTCCCCGTCTCGAATGTATTCAGCGTAACAGTCTATTCTCTTTGTACCCACAGGAACATGAATCGGTACTCGGAAGTGGGGATGCAACGTGTATGTCACATCTTTCGCTTGAACATCAACACAGGATTGGCTGCCACCCGAGAAGTTGAAACAAGCTCTGTGAATCTTTGAGTCACGGTCTGCGTCAAAATTAATAGTAGCCCAATATTCTATGTTCGCTGAGAGGTTCCAACTTTGGGGAATATCCATACTTAATAATTTGGGTTCACCTCTGATGGAGGGTCCCATCTTGAAATCCCTGTTAAAGTATCCTTCCTGTCCTTCCGTGATAGTGGCATAAGAAGAAATTAATAACAAGACAGCTATATTCATCAAAACAGCTTTTAATATTAATTTGATAACCAAAAAACCTCCTTGCATTTACGGTGCTTTCTTTTCCGTCTTACTCTACCGCCGTTTTCTCCGTTGGATTTCACTCTGAATCCTGGTCCTCTTCCGTCCCTCAGAGGCATAGAGGGAGGGTGGGACATCGTATCCCAATTTCCGATGCTGTCTGATGAGCGACGGGAAATTTTTAAATCCGACCTTCTGCCCTATCGTGTGGATCCGGAGTCGTTTCGTAAAATAGATTTGGTAAGCCTTCTCTAATCTCTTTGAGCGGAGTCTTCCAAATCTCTCACTGACCAATCCCCTGTCTCTCAGCGTTTGGAGATGGTAAAAGCATTTTGCCCATGATCCCCCCATTTTCTTTTCGATTGTGTGAATGGAAATAAATTCGCTGTGGGGTTTCTTGCTGATCTGGATCAGCTTCTGACAAAAACGACATCGCTCCGTCTGATGCCCTCTGGGTTTCATTGGCCTCTTGATCCCCTGCTTTTTGGAAAAGCCATGAACCGCCTGCCTCGACACCCCATACTTCTTCCCCAGTTTCTTGAAGGAAAGAGTGGTCTCTTTCAAGTCCTTTACTAAATTGTCTTTGTTATCCTGAAGTATTCCCCGCCTTCCCATTATCATCTCCGTTTTTCCTTCCTCTTGATCTCCTGATCCACCACCCTTATCATCTCTAAAAACTCTTCATTGGTAAATATCCATTTCTCCACAAGCAATCTGGTGAGAACTTCTTGCTGAACCATCTGGGACAGAAGAACCTTTGGAAATTATTATTTTGATGAATTTCAATGTTTCTTCACTCATATCCTCACGATTATCTTTGTGTAGAAATTGTTAGGGTGAGGAGCCTTCCTCAGCGTTCAAGACCGTTGATAAGACAGGAAACGGAATTACTCCGTCTCCTCTTCCCTGCACTGACATAATCCGCATAACATTCCAATGTTTGTGGTCCAATGTTACAAGCAGAAAGGTGTACGCTGAAATCCCCTGGCGATCCATATTTTACATCCTCCACCTCAGGTATATACGGAGCACTACCCGAACAGGTGCAAACGGCTCTAATAATCTCTGGATTACCATTTGCCTCAAAACTAATATTAAATTTATAAGGGTACCCCACTCTCAAGTTCCCAATTTCAGGAACTTGCATTTTTAATAATCTCAGTTCGCCCTCACCGAGCGGTTCGGTGGGTACTGTGGCACATGAAGAAATCCCTAACAAAACGGCTGCACCCATTAAAACACCTATTAATATAGACTTCATAATCACATACCTCCTTCCTATTAGGTCTCTTCTTCTTCCTTTTCATCCCCCGATCCACCACCTTCACCTTTTCCAAAAACTCCTCTTTGCTAAATATTCCCTTTCCAATAAGCAACCGAATAATAGCCTCCTGCTAGACCACTTAAGGCATGAGGAGTTCCTCACAGAAAACGATTTGTTTTGGGTCGAGGGGGGATTGCCATTCATTTTACCTCCTTCTTTGTGGCCAATTAGGGTTAATCGGGTTGCCCTCCTTTCCCAGTTATTTGCATAGTGCTTTATATAAAGCCTCTACCCTCGAATTTGGAGTAATATAATCCCATTGACCCTCTTGAGATGCTGAAGATATAACCTTTCCTTCCTTGGAATAGTGATTTAAAAATAAGAATCGCCATTTTTTTCTGAACAGTTTATTTCATTTAACACTTTTGTTTGTTTAATATCCTCATATTTTTCACCCAATTTCTTAACCATCTCAATTACACCCTTATCCGTATATTCCCATCTTTCCAATACCCTGACAGTGTTCTTAGATGGATGTGTTATATCCCCTGCATCATAGTATCCTATATATTCGTCATCACGGTCATATAGTCTCCAACGCTCCCCCCACATTCCTGCACAGCCAAAGATAACAATTCCGATAATAAGGACAACTTCTAACTTAACCAATAATGATTTCATTTGGTCACCCCTCACTTTCTTGGGTCAACTGTGCCTGGAAGACATAAAAACTCTAACCACGCTGTAGAACCATCTTCATTTTTAATCTTGAATCCATTCCCATACCTTTGAAAATTGGAGGGTAAAACTGGACCAAGGTTCAATTTTTCATTACAAGAAATAATACAAAGTTCGTAAGATGAGAAAGCCTCTTCGATAAACCAATTGTCCAGATAATTTGCATTGCTATGCTTCCACAGCACCCAATCTCCAGCATTTGCCACCCCACTAAAACAGAAGACTAAAATGATTGCCGTTAATAAAATCTTTTTCATCTCACCCCTTCTCCTTTAAGGTTAAAGGGTTCACCTCCTTCTGGTTTGATTTCCTGACAGATAGATGCGAAAATGGATCTATGGTAGGTGTTTTGTGGAAGTAAAAGTTGGAGATATCTATATTCTCCATTCAGACAGAAAGATTTACAGGGTGAAGAGGATTGACCATACAATGGTTGTCCTCGAATTAGAGGATGGAACTCGGCTACGCCTGACCGATATTTTCGGTCTGGAAAAAGGGTATAGCAAAAGAGAATCCAAACCCCCTCAATAACCACCTTTCAACTACCTCCTTTCCCATTTATTTGCATACTGCTTTGTACAATTTCTCCATAACTGATTTTGGTGCAATATATTGCCATTCTCTTACTTTGCTCTCAGAATCTAAAATGCCATCTGTAGAATAATAAGCTGTGCACAATACACAATATTTTTTCTCTGAACAATTGATTTCCATTAAATCCTCTGAAAAGGTCACGTTCTTATATTCTTCTCCAACGCTCAGCACAATCTCACTAACACCCGTGTAAATAGATTTTGCCCATACTCTCACAACACCCTTTGATGGGTGCATTATACTTTCCACATCATAGTATATGTCGGCTTCATCTATCGAACTGAACAACTTCCAATCCGCCCCCCACACTTCCGCGTAGGTAAAGATAAAAATTCCGATAACAAGAATAACCCTCAACCTAACTGATAAGGATTTCATTTGGTCACCCCCTCTTATTCCTCCATATAAGGCTTGATCAAGGCTTCAAATTCGGTTCTACTTGAACACCTCTTAGTTCCAACATAACAACCCACAAGAGTCCCATCTTTCCTCTGGAAACACGACCCGGTTAACCTCCAATCGAAAGCATCATGCAACTGTACCAACTGCCATTCGGTTTCAGAAAAGAAATAATCAACCCGTATAAAACATTTATCGAGTTTTTTGTTGTAGTGACTACGAAGGCCATGGATAACTTCCGAAGAATGGTCTTTAAGCCACTCGCTCGCTCCTTCAGCACACTTCTCCTGAAGACCCAAAGCGCTTTGAGCATAGGCACCCCCCGAAACAGCAAAAAGTAAGATTAAACCAACTACAAATTGTTTCATCTCTCAACCCCTTTATTCATTTCCTTTTTCCCTTCCTTTCAAACCTCTCCCAATACTCATTAATGGCAATAAAACAAAACTCCATTCCTTTTTAGAAATGGGGTCTAAATCTAATCCTTAACCATATACCCACCCAATAGGTTAGAGGTTACTGATTGGAAGGCTCCAAATTCGATTGTAGTGTACTAAATCAGGAAAAGGGTGTCAATGAGAATTGGAAGGGGGACCTAATTGGATGGAAGAGATGAGGATATTTGGAGAGAGCCTGAATTGAGGCGTATCACATACAAAGAGTGGATTAGCACACACTAAAGGGTGTCGATTTCCGATTGAAGTCAATATCATTTCTTACCACCGTCAATCAGGTTAAGTCCTGACTTATACACGTAATTCTGCTCCTATGGGATTAAATTCAAAATATTATTTAATCCACTCCGGATCAGCCTTTGCCTCTTCTGCCTCTTTTGCGATCTTATCCAACATTTTCTTGGCTTCATCCATTTGAGCCTGATACTTTGCCATCTCTTCCTTCAATCTGTCCAACTCTATGCTAGTGGATTTATATTGAGTGTGACTCCCGTATTCCCTTTGCACGGCCTCTTCTGACTTTTCCATATACTCGCTCTGGACTCTCGCATAATTGGCATTGGCTTCTTCGAGGCGTTCTTTCCACGGACGCACCTTTCCCTTCCAATAGGCTTCATCCTGACCATAAATGTCTGTTTGCTCCTCTTCCTTATTTTGAAGTGGAGTCCCAGAAGGAGCTGGGGACGAGGCTTCTGGTTTCCACTTCTCAACCTTGACTCGATCACGATATGCAGGAGGGACTCCATCCAAATCATCACTAAAGTGAATAACCCCTTTTTCATCCGTCCACTTGTAAACGGTCTGAGCATAGACGAGTGAGATAAAAATCAGGAAGACTAAAATGTAAATCATTCTTCGCATATTGGTCGCCTCCAACTTAATTTATAAGATAGTGGTCGGAAATTGATAGCGGGAATTACTCTTTTAGCAAGAGTGTACTAAATCAGGAATGGTGTGTCAATTGAGAATTGGAAGGACGTCTTGCCCAAGAGGCGATTTAGTGCCTTCTTCAAGACCGGTGGCCGCCTCTATATTTTGCCCAAACATCGCGCATTTAACAGCGGAACGATGTAGGAGAGAGTAATAAGATCGCATTTTCATCTAATATATCTCTCCAAAATGCGTTCATTAAACCTTTAACACGGCTTTATAAACGTCTTTTCCGGCTGGGCCATAATTATTGACTTCCGCATAAATAATGCAATATAATAGAGACATCCTTCAGGAGGTCAATGAGAATTGCTGGATTCGTTGATTTAGATTTGTAAGGGAGATGGATTATTCGTGAAGTGCTTCAGAGGCCAGGCATTGGCTAAATCTTTTTACCAACTACTTACTAAATTGGGAAGAGGGGACAAGAGGAACCTTAAAAAAATCCTTGACTCTTTTCCCCTGAATCCTGTAAGTTATTCCCAAATTGGTTCTTTATAAAAAGGGGGACCAGTTAGAGGAGGGTAAAACTGATCCCCCGCCAGTACATCAAGTGGGGGTTGAAACAAGGAGGTGATTTGGTGTACTGGCTTCTTTTTTACATAATTTACTTATTAAAAACCGTTTATCACAGGATTTGTTCGTAAGAAGTATCGCTCTCCCTTTTTAATTGTCAATTAGGGGGGACAGATTGTCAATAGAGAGTTCTTATTAGATTCCCGCCGCCTCCTTCCTGATATCCTCTTATGTACAGATTCAGTCCTTTTGATGTTCAAGCCGTTCTTCCCCTATCAGACCCAACCTCTGCTCTATGCTCGTGAACCTGTCCTAAAGATAATTCATAAAGTCCTTTACCAGACCCTGCCATTTTGGCAATCCATGTGCGTCTCCAGCCATTAGCAGGTTATTACAGAGTGGTTTTTGAGTAAGGGTTTTTCATTTCACAACTCATGTCAAGGTCTAAGATTGCGTTTAAACAGGAGTTTCCGTATTTGCCTATCCAGATACGAATGCTTATATTTTAATTAGGAAAACTAAATATTTCTTTTTGTCGGAATGTAGAGATAAGTTTGCTCCATGCGTATGCTCAATGCAAGATTACCCGGGGGGAGTTCTGAGAGGCTTTCTTGAACATGAATGAAAGGATTATTCTCCATCTTGATGGATCGAAATGTTACAGGAGGTAGAAAAGATGAAAAAGGTTTTATTGATAAGTGCTCTATTGTTGGTATTTTTCCTGACAACTGGTATGGCTTCGGCACGGGTCTTTTTTCGTTTTGGGCTATTTCCCCCAGTCTTTATCGGCCCTCCAGTAGTTGCGGCACCCCCTCCTGCCTATTACCCGTATCCTTACGGTTATTATGGCCCCGGATATTACGGGTATCGGGTATGGGTACCGGGCTATTGGAACAATATATGGACTGATCACGGTTGGGAGAGAGTGTGGCATCGTGGAGAATGGCAGTATCGTCCCTAAAAAGGGACGCATTTTGGTTTAGAGGTCATGCGGACCAACAAGAAGAAATGTAAAAAAATCAGGGTGGCTATGTCAATGAGAATTAGGGGGAATTGAGTCTCGTTCCTAATAATCCGGTAAAAAACACCTGTTTTGCTTGACAAAGAAATTAACAATGGTTAAATTGTTTTTTGGTGGCCATAACGAGAATGGTTACTTTATCTTTATGAAGAATTTATCAACGACACTAAAAAAGGCGTTATTAGTTGTGGTACTAATGACTATAGCCATCTTGGTGTGCACGCCAGCCGGTGCTGGCGAGGACGGAACAACTTCTGCTTCCAGCGGGAGGGATTTCTACGCCAGCGGTAATCCAAGCGACGATCATCCGGAGAACGCCTCTCGTAACTTTGGATTAATAATTCCTCTCACCCAATCACTCTCTCTTGATTTAAGATTGAGTTCAGTCGGCACAGGTCAGGCTCCACCCGGAGAAAAACAGTTGGGTACTCCACCGATCCCGATCCCCAATGAGCCCGGGTCTATGTTACGCTACAGAAGGCTTGGAGCGGGTCTCAGTTTTAGGTTCTAATCCTCAAGTCTTTCGGTATCCACACCTTTGTCCAACCAATCGCTCCAGCCTGTCCAACCTCTGCTCTATGCTTGCGAATCCGTCCTGAAGATAATTCATAAAGCCTTTGGCCAGACCCTCCCATCCCTGTCGCCAAGCTTCCAATGATTCTGATCGCTCGTCCAATAGGTCTGTGTCTAATCCATTTGATGCTATAAACTGCTGAATATCTCCGTTTAGGTGAAGCTTTACTTTTACAAAATCAATTATTACATTTAAACAAATGGGGGTTACTATCATGAATAAAATTTTAAATAGAATCCTAACGTTTGCGATTCTGTTAGTTATTGCAACAAGCTTGGTAGGATGCCCGCCTCCTTGGTGGCGTGGTGGTCGTTATCACCACTATCGTTACGGTGGGTTTACCACAAGCATAAAGTGAGCTGAATAGCTTGCAGTCGGACACGAAACCACGGCGGAGAATTACCGGCAAAACCTTGCTTACAGCCTAATATTCCCCTACGTACAGATTCCATCCCTTTGGTGTCCACACCGTTTTCCTTCCAATCGGCTCAATCTGTATCCGACGGAGACAAACCTGCTTTCGATGTCCCTAAAAAAGTCTGCTATCAACTCACCCATCTGCCGATAGGCTTCCAACGATTCTGATCGCTCGTCCAACAGGTCTGTGTCCAATCCATTTTTCATATCAGCCCTCCCTTGATTTATTCCGAATCATCCGATAATATTATTCTTCTGTAGTGGTTGAACGGACCGTGAACGACATTTTGTTGATCATATAAGTGTCTGTAAACAGGACAGTTTTGAGAGCGGGGACAGGGTTCGAATCCTCTCACCCCAGCCAGATCTTGAAAGTAGTAAGTGGAGAGTGGAACGTGGAAGTAAATTGAATGCCACCATCCACTTACCGCTTTCGTTCCAAACGATGAGGTTCTTATGAGTAAGAATAAAGTCGTGGCCACCGCCGGGCAGGATTTAAGCTGGCTGAAGATTTTCACGGGGAACTCAAATAGCGAGTTAGTAAGGAAGATTTGCGACCAGTTGGGGATTTCCCTTGGCAAGTCTGTCGTGAGCACTTTCAGTGACGGAGAGACTCATGTTGAAATTGATGAAAGCGTCCGAGGGATGGATGTTTTCGTCGTCCAGTCCATTTCGTCTCCTGTGAATGACAATCTCATGGAACTTCTTATCTTGATCGATGCCCTGAAGAGAGCCTCTGCGGAGAGAATTACCGCCGTGATGCCTTACTACGGTTATGCGAGGCAGGATCGCAAAGTCCTTCCTCGGGCCCCGATTTCTGCCAAGCTGGTTGCGGATTTAATCACGACCGCGGGAGCTTCTCGAATTCTAACGGTTGACCTTCATGCCGGCCAAATTCAGGGATTTTTCAATATTCCAGTGGACCACTTATTTGCTGCACCGGTGCTGCTGGAACACATGAGGCACGTGAGAAACGATATTGTCATGGTCTCCCCCGATGCGGGAGGCGTAGAAAGGGCGAGAGCCTTCGCCAAGAGATTAGACGCTTCCTTGGCTATCATTGATAAACGAAGAGATTCTCCCAATGTTTCACAGGTGATGAATATCATCGGAGATGTCAGCGGTATGACCGCCTTCTTGGTTGACGATATGGTCGATACCGGGGGGACATTGGTCCGGGCGGCTTATGCTTTGATTGAAAATGGGGCGAAAGCGGTCTATGCTTGTTGTACTCATCCCGTTCTCTCTGGGAAGGCTGTGAAGATTATCTCCGAGTCACCCATCGCCGAGTTGATCGTCACAGATACCATCCCCCTCCGAGAGGAAGCCAGGGCATGCCAAAAGATTAAGGTCATCTCCATATCCGGTCTTTTGGCTGACGCTATTCGCAGAATCTATGAGGATGAATCAGTGAGTTGTCTGTTTGTCTGATGTATAAAAAATCTCGTGTTGGTGAATCGTGTTCGTGAATCGTAGTCAATATTTCACCAGTCACCATTACAAACCACTCAAAGGAGTAACGCATGGAAAGACCTGTATTGACAGCTGAGATTCGGGAAGGGGTTGGAAAGGAAAAGGCCAGGAAACTCCGGTCGAAGGGGTTGATCCCTGCCATTTTTTATGGACCAAGAGCCGAAACGGTCCCTCTGGTGATTGATTCCAAGGAACTGACGAAAGCTCTTCAAACAGAGGCGGGAGAGAATGTCTTGATTGATCTTGACATCCGAAAGGGTAGCAAGGCGGACCGTAAGGTGGTGATGCTGAAAGACATTCAAATTGATCCCCTCCAAAGGGTAACCCTCCATACCGATTTTTATGAGGTGACGATGGATGAAATGGTCACCGTGGAGGTTCCCGTTCATCTGGTCGGAAAACCTGAAGGGACCAAGGTGGGAGGCATTCTTGAACAGGTCCGAAGGGTGATCGAAGTCCAGTGCCTCCCCGGCGATATTCCTAAGAGCATCGATGTTGACGTGAGCGCTTTGAAGATTGGCGATTCGATTCATGTTCAAGAAATCACAGCAGAGAAAGTAAAAATTATTTCCGAAACCAACTTTACCATTGCCACGGTGGTACCGCCCGTGGTGGAGGAGAAGGTGGCGGAAGCAGTGGCTCCGGAGGCTGTTGAAGGGGCTGAGGTAGAAGAAAAGGAGGAAAAGGAGGAGAAGGAGGAAAAAGAATAACCGAATGTGAAGATCATCGTAGGATTAGGGAATCCTGGGATCCGGTATCGAATGAGCAGGCATAACATCGGATTTCAGGTAGTAGATCGTCTCGCCCAAATAAGCCACCTTTCTCTCCACACCAAGCGCTTTAAATCCCTGTACGGGACAGGACGCATCGATTCTCAGCAAGTCATCCTCGCCAAGCCAATCACCTATATGAACCGGAGCGGGGAAGCCGTCAAGAAGGCAACCGATTTTTTCCAACTCGGTGTGGAAGATCTGGTTGTGGTTCATGACGACATGGATTTACCCTTTGGTACACTTCGTTTTAAACGAAGAGGAGGTGATGGGGGGCACCAGGGGCTTCGATCCATTATTGAGTTGACGGGTGAAAATAACTTCTTGAGGCTGAAGGTTGGCATTGGCAGGCCTCCCCAAGGAATGGATCCGGCCGAGTATGTCTTGAAGACTTTTGATAAGATTGAACAGGACCATCTAGATCTAACCCTATCACAGGCAGCGGAATCTCTTAGGGTGATGCTCTCGGAAGGACTTGAGATGGCGATGAATCAGTTTCAGAAGAAACCCCGTCTTCCCTCCCTGAAGTTATGAAAGTTCGGTAAACTGAACGGACAAGAATATCTTCATGACTTTACAAATACAGTCACTTGAGAATGTAAATCTGAGAAAATGCTTTAAGTATTAAAAATGTCTTAGAGTTCTTCGCCCGTTCCTAAAAGGCGAGAGGATACGATCATTCGCCTTTTTCAATTTCCATGAAGAGCTTCCCGTGGTGAAAGATGCGTACCCCCCCTGTTTCCGCAGAAATAACGATGGCCAGGGCGTCGGTCAGGCTGGTTATCCCGGCGGCGGCTCTGTGGCGGCTTCCGAGGCCCAGGGGAATTTCGATATTTTCTCCTGAAGCATCCAGATGGCGGCCTGCGGCCAAGATGACCCCGTCCTCGCGGAAAATGAACGCCCCGTCAACGGAGGAAAATTCTTTGACGGTTTCTTTCAGCCGATGGTCCAGGATATTTCGCTCCTCTTCGGGATAGCCTTGAAAGGGATTGATCACCATGGGGTGCGAGAACCTAAGGACCTCTTCATGCCTCCCGAGGACGAAGATAGTTCCAACAGGTTTTCTTCCTTCCTTCGCCTCTATCGAGATTTCTAAAGCAAGGCTTAGAACCGTTTCGAAAACTTCGGGCCTCACGATCTCCGAAATCACCGGAAGATCGGTCGAGGAGATGATCTCGAACTCTTTTCCGAGTTCGAGGATGACGAGGTTATCCAGGACTTTGGTTTTAAGAATTCCGGAAAGGCAAACCCATCTGTCCCCTTTTCTAACCAATCCTTTCGAGAGGGCCTGGATGATCGCCATTTTGATTTGATTCATTCGGCCCAAAGGGACATCGGGGATTTGAAGTACTTTCTTGAAGACGGAAGCGGTTTCCTGGAAAAGGGATTGATCCTTGACGGCAAGGATCAGATCCACCCCTTTTTCCTGGCCGATTTTGGCCAAGGCCGTGTAGTCTTCGATCATATCTGCATAAAGCAAGATCCCCATTGAACGGGTTTTCTTTGCGATGGCACAGGCTGTCTCCAGCATGATACGGTTTTGCTGCCTCATTCTGACCTCCCTGCCGGCGGGCCCTGAACCTAGCATGGTACAGGGCAGGCACGCTGAAAATAGGAAAGGCTTTATTTCCTCCCCATTTTATTATACAAATATAAACGTAGAAATCCATGAGAAACTTAAAGTCGAAAGCCGAAGCACGAAATCTGAAATGGGTTAAACTCTACACACTAAACTCTAAATCCTAATTAAATTTTTCATGGACAATTGATTACGTACGAACGATGGAAATTACCCTGGATTATCCTCCCCCTTGAGAGACTGTGTCGCAATTGTGGGGGCTGATTTATCAAGCCCACCGATAGGGATCAATAAATTGAGTCCCTACAACATATTGTGCGTGCCTATTCGGCAAATGATATTGTGACACAGTCTCCCGGGGGAGAGGGGGGTAATCAAGTTATTTTCAACGTAATCCAAAACTCATAAGATTATTCGGTTATGATCCCGCGATTCGCGAGATTGTGCCTTCGGTACTTGAGCTTGTTTAGAGTTTAGGGTTTCGAGTCTAGGGTTTAACAGGGAAGACGGATGGGGTTTCGATGCGGAATCGTTGGCCTTCCGAATGTGGGGAAGTCCACGATATTCAACGCCCTGACTGCAGCGGGTGCAGAGGTGGCGAGTTACCGATTCTGTACGATCGACCCGAATATCGGGACCGTCCCGGTGCCGGATAAAAGGCTCGAAAGCATTGCCAAGCTCATCCGGCCGAAGAAGACGATTCCCACCACCCTCGAATTCTTCGATATTGCTGGGTTGGTCGAAGGGGCGAGCAAAGGGGAAGGACTTGGGAATCAGTTTCTGGATCACATACGAAACGTGGATGCAATCGCCCACACGGTTCGCTGCTTCACCAATGAAAATGTGGCCCATGACTTAGGATCGATTGATCCGGTGAGGGATATTGAAGTTGTTAATATGGAACTCATTTTGGCGGACCTTCAGACCTTAGAAAAAAGGAAGACGAAACCGGAGAAGATGTACCGGGTGGGTGCGAAAGAAATGGCCCTGGAGTTGGAGGTCTATCGAGAAGTTGAGACCGTTTTGAACCAGGGCCGGGTGGCGGAAACCCTCCACATGGCTGGAGAAAAAGGAGAGATCTTTTCGGGTCTCCACCTCCTCACGGCAAAACCTGTTTTTTACGTCGCGAATGTCGATCAGCAAGAGCTCAAAGGGGAGGGGCTTTGCTTAAAGAGCCTGACGGAGTGGGCGCAAAAAAAAGGAAACAAGCTGGTCGTCATCTGTGGCGACCTGGAATCAGAGCTTGCGGAATTAAAGGAGGAAGAGAGAGAGGAGTTCAGAAGGGAGTTGGGCCTGGAGGGGTCGAGCTTGGAACGATTAGTTCAAGCTGGATATGAGACCCTGTCGCTCGTCACCTTTTACACAACCGTTAGTTCCGAACTCAGGGCTTGGACCGTTCCAAGGGGAACGCCGGCCCCTAAGGCCGCAGGGAAAATTCATAGCGACATGGAAAGAGGATTTATTCGCGCAGAGGTTATTTCCTTTCCCGACTTCATAGCCTGTGGTACCGAGCATACGGCGAGGGAAAAAGGGCTCCTTCGCTCTGAGGGAAAGGATTACTTAATCCGAGACGGGGATATCGTCCATTTCCGCTTCAATGTCTGAGAAATAAGCATCGCCTTTAGCCGACTCTTTATGAATACGATTGCCCTTCTTGCCCGGAGGGCTGTGTCATCATCGCGGCGTCGACGGAAGAGAGAGTCGGGTTTGAAGCTCCCTGCCCATAGGGCGGGGCTTCCCGGAAAGGAAGTTTCGACCATATTGAGCCCCTTGGCCCCGCTTAGAAGGCGGGGCTTCCGCGGCACGGTCCGGCTAAAGTTTTAGAATGCGGTCTCTTAAGAATAGCTAATCAGTGCTTGTGGGGAATGGAGACATCGCAAGAACAGGGAACCTCTGAATTTCTCGTATAAAAGGTTGCCGCCCTAAGACTTTTCTACCCGACCGTCTCTTCCGTCTTCTTTGAAATCGGTTTTTGTCATCACTTCATAGCCGCTGGTGTAAGAACTTG
>DASPPQ010000060.1:0-31745 GCA_035625415.1 Thermodesulfobacteriota bacterium | reverse complement strand
TTACCCAATGGCCGACCCTCTTTTCAGTGGAAGCTGTCCTTTTGGCTTTTCTCTTCTCAGGATCGGTAGGGGTGTTTTTCGGATTCTACCCGGCTCGAAAAGCCTCCATGCTCAACCCCATCGAAGCTCTTCGATATGAATAGTACCTTTATTGGTATTGCCATAGACACCAGCTTCTTCCGGGTAAGCCTCGTTTGCACTCATACGTTAATGAAGTTGAGCAGGACCGCGATTTTTTAGGATTTATATTTCGGAAAGAAATCTTTTTGAGTGGACGGTCAAAGATGAGTTGGGGAAAGGCCTCCACGGGAAGATGGTCAGGTACATTAATATCCTTGGTGAAGTCATGAAAAAGAAAAGAATTCAGATCGATGAATCCCATGGGTTTAGCTCATGCCTGAGCAGGGATTGTCAATTCCTTTGTCTTCGAGGGGATGATCAGTCCCAAACCTTACCCGATCGTCCCCAAAATGGATACGTTTTTAGAAATCGTTTTAGGTGGTTACAGCAGATCGAAAGGAGGAAATAGGCCAATGAAAATGAAATATTTCATCGGGCTCATTTTATGGACAATCGTTTCCGCAGGCGTTGTATTTGCCCAGGAACCTCAAAAACCTCTTACCCTGGAGGAAAGCATTAAGATTGCCATGGAAAGGAGTCTGACGATTCATTCCGCCGCTATGGGGGTTGAGGGATCTGAATTTGTACGCAAGGAAGCAATCACCAATTTTCTTCCTCAATGGGGAGGACAATATAGTTATACCAAATGGAGTTATCCGGCTTTTATAGGTAACTTTAACCTTCAAGAGAACCTCCTAGTCTTGTTGCAACAGGTCAGCAGTAACGTTTACAACTTTAATACCACGCTCAGTCAGCCCCTTTTCACCGGGGGGTTTAATCTGGCCACTTATCGCTCAGCGAGGCTGGGCCTGAATCTTTCGAAGAAGAGTTTGGAAACGGCAAAGCTGGATCTGGTTCTTCAGGTGAGGGTGGGGTATTTTACGATTCTAAGGGCAGAGAAATTTTTGGCTGTAGCCGAGCAGCAAGTCAAAAATTTTGAGGCTCAACTTGAGGTGACACAGGCTTTCTTCGACGTCGGAATTGTTCCAAAAAATGATGTCCTTCTGGCTGAGGTGAATCTGGCTAATGCTAGGCAGCAGTTGGTCAAGGCAGCGAATGATCTGGCCACGTCCAAGGCCTCATTCAATATACTGTTGAGGAGAGAGGTCGACACACCGTTCGAAGTGGTCGACATTCTTGCATACAGAGGCTTCCCTCTCTCGTTCGAACAATCTCTTGACGAGGCCCTCCGACTGAGGCCGGAGATCAAGGCCGCTCAACTAAATATCGACCAGGCAAACGAGACTGTCAAAATTGCAAAGGCCGGATTCTTCCCAACGATCAGGCTTACAGGCAACTACAGTCGGAACACTGACTTTTGGACGCTGGAAGGTGGGCCAAAAGAAATAGCCAGTGACGTGTGGATGGTTCAGGCCCTAGCCACATTTACTCTTTGGAATTGGGGGAATACGGCATTTAAAGTTGGAGAGACCAAGGTCAAGGTCAAACAGGCGGAAGATGCGAAAACTCAGGTGATCGACTCGGTCACGTTAGAGGTGAAAGATGATTATCTCAACATGCAAGTGGCGGAAAAAAATATCCGCACCGCCGAAATATCTATTGAACAGGCCGAGGAGAATTTAAGGATGAACGAGGAAAGGTATAAATACCAGGTGGCGACGCAGACGGATGTGGTCAATGCCGTGACATTACTCTCCCAGGCGAGAACCAATTACTATGGTGCTTTGAGCGATTTCAACGTCGCCAGGGCCCAACTGGAAAGAGCCATGGGAAGGATGTAGCAGTGAGAGTGGGTAAAGAAATGATGGTGTCGTGAATTGGTTAAAATTATTCGTTTTTGTAGCGGTTTGGTTCGGCCTCCAGGGCCGGGTAATCGCTCAGAAAGGAGGGTAGAGATGAGTAAGAAGGGAATGAGCAGAAGGGATTTCTTGAAGTTCACGGCCGTCGGGTTGGGAGGATGCGCCTATCGCAGCGCCCAAGAAAAGAGTTCGCCGGCAAGAAGCCAAGAGAAGAAAGGAGAGAATATCACTTACCGTACCTTGGGAAAAACAGGCCTCAAACTCCCCGTCATCACCATGGGCGTGCAGAATTCCGATAATCCGAATCTGGTGCGGGCGGCACTGGATGCCGGCATGGTTCACCTGGACACTGCCCATTACTATCAGCGTGGCACAAATGAAGTAATGATTGGAGAGGTGGTCAAGGGAAGGCCCAGGGATTCTTTTGTCATCGCCACTAAGGAGAGTCTCCCGAAGAACAGAATCACGGGTTTCTATAGAGAGGGGGCAACGGAAAAAGCCTATCTGGACCAACTGGACATTAGCCTAAAACGGTTGGGGCTGGAGTATGTAGATATTCTCTACCAGCATAATGTATGGAAGAGAGAAACAGTTTTGTTTGAACCGATATTGAAGGCGTTGGAAAAGGCGAAAAAGGAAGGAAAAACCCGGTTTGTCGGGGTCTCCACCCATCGGAATGAACCCGAGGTGATTCAGGCCGCCGTCGATTCCCAAGTTTACGATGTAGTTGAGACTGCTTACAATTTTAGACAGAAGCATTATGTGGAAGTGAGAAAGGCCGTCGCAACAGCAGCCAAGGCCGGCTTAGGAGTCGTGGCGATGAAAACTATCGGGGGATGGAGTCCAGAATGGCAAGAGCACTTCGGGGGATTGGGGAGTCAAGGTCCTTATCTCGCGGACCAGGGTGTCGATGCACGGGCGGCTATGAAGTGGGTTCTGCAGGACCCCAATGTTCATACCATTATCGCCGGAATTACCACCTTCGATCAGCTGGAGATGGACCTCAAGCTTCAGAGAGACTTCTCCCTTTCGAAGTCAGAGAAGGAGAACCTCCGGTCAGCCGCTCTCCAGTCGAGTCTGTACTGCCAGGGGTGCGGCCAATGTGAGAAACAATGCGTTGCCAGGCTCCCAATCCCGGACCTCATGCGAGCGTATATGTACTGTTACGGCTATAGAAACCCTGGTATGGCCCAGGAGCTTGTCGCCTCTTTGGATTTGCCAAACCGTGTTTGTGAGGATTGCGGTCAGTGTCCGGTGAAATGTTCGATTGGATTCGATGTTTCTGGCAAGATTCGAGACGTGGTTCGTTTGAGGGATGTGCCGCCGGGGTTTATTGGGTAGTAAATCCTTCGCAGCCATCCTTTTGTGTTAAGATAGAATAAAATAATTTACTCCAGGGGGAGGCTGAAGCCTCCCTTACCTATTTTGATCCATGAAATCATAGAGAAGGGAGTAAAAAGATGAAAGTCATTTTAGTGATCCTGGGAGTTCTTGTTGTTTTGTGGGCATCTGGAGGGGAAGCAAAGGACTTCAAATTTCCAGAGATAACCGGATGGAAACAATCGGGGGAAATTCAAACATTTATACCCAAGACCCTTTTTGAATACATCAATGGAGCCGCCGATCTTTATATCATGTACGATTTTCAGGAATTGAAGGTGGCAGAATATTTAAATGAAAAGAAAGCCTCGGTCAATGTGGATGTGTATCGTCATAAAACCCCCACCCATGCTTTCGGAATTTATAGTCAGGAACGTCTCTCTAATGCAAATTTTGTCGACATCGGAGTCCAAGGCTACATCGAACAAAATATTCTAAATTTTTTGACTGGTCCATACTATGTGAAGATAAACAGTTACGATACCGGTGCTGAAGATCGTGAGATTTTACTCGCCTTTGCAAAAAAGATGTCCGAAGATTTGTGGGAGAAGGGATCGCTTCCTTCCATTCTGTTTTCCTTCCCAGAAGAGGGAAAAAAGAAGGATTCTGAGAAATTTATTAATAAAAATTTTCTGGGTTATTCATTTCTCCATTCAGCTTTTACTGCTGATTATGAGCTTTCCGGGAAAAAGTTTAAACTCTTTGTCATCGATGGAGCAGATCAAAAAGTTTGCAGGGAAATGGTTCAGAAATACTTCCAGCAAACTGGAAATGCCGAGAAAAATATTGTAGAAGGTATTTATACGGTATCCGACCCTTATCATGGAGAAATTGAGTTTTACTGGAAAGGAAGATTCATCTGGGGTGCACTGAACCTTTCTGACGCGTCTCTTCGCTCAAAATACCTACAGCTTTTTGAAGAAGGACTTAAAAAATTGGAACTTTAAAATATCTAAGGCGTCTTAGAGTTTAAGTACGCTATGCACAAACCTGGTCATCTTTTGGTTCGTATCAAATCCTTATTTTTCTGGCTTCAGCCAGAGACCCCCTTATGCTTGCTTTCTAATCGTAATCCTCAACCTCTATGATTATCTTCTACTAAAGAGTAGGTGGAAGCTGCAAGAGGGGCTACTTGACAGTGTCTGTCAAGCCAAATGTTAGCCAGGACAGCTAAAGAAGCCTTTGATTTCCTCTTCCAACAGCGAGTAAATTTATTCCACTGTGATGAGATCTTCGATGTCCCCAAGTATTTTCTTCGCAATGCCAGGAACATGCATTAGCTCGGATATGGTTTTGAAACCTCCATGGGTTGTTCGATATTCGATTATGGCAGTAGCAAGTTTTTCCCCAATGTGGGGCAGTTGCATTAACTCACTGATCGATGCTTCATTAATGTTAATGGGATTTTCCAACCCACGAGCCGTAGCCCGTTCCTGTTTATAAACCTGATAGTGTTGATCCAAATGATCTTTGGCTTTTGTGAAGTTTGCAGGATCTATCCACTTTACCTGATGAATTCTGCCTAAAGCGCTCTTCAAATGGTAAATATCAATTTCTCCTAAATGATTATGATGGGGAAGATGTCGGATTTTCTTCCCATCCTTCGTAACCTCAACGGCAGCAAAGGCAGAATCCGGGAGACTTTCAATATAGCGTTGAGTCCACTTTTCCGCCAATGCAGATGATACAATAAGTAAAAGAAATATTACCACTGTTCCAAAGGAGCACATTTTCATACTTTTTGTTAACATATCTTTTTACCTTACGTGTCCAGCGCAGATGCAGCAGGAGGATCTTTGGAGAACGAATCTGTGCCGCTGTTACCTACCAAACTACTTCAGTTCCTTAACAAATCTGGCACCCATCTTGAAGGCATTTTCGCAGTCGATTGGAAACATTTCTTTCCGTACCTTTGCCTTTTGTTCAGGATCAAAACGAGGGGCATATACCTTTGAATAATCATCGAATTGAGTCGTGTCGTAGCTGCATAGGGTTTCCGACGCCCCAAAGTTCCTTTCCATCAGCATTTCATTCATAAGGATATGTCTGTCAAAACCTCGCTCTTTTGCCATGGCTTCGGGTGCGCCCAATGCATAGATGAAGCCGGCACGGACTTTTCGGGAAAAAAGAGTCCCCGGAGGATCGGTATAAGTCATCAAAGGAAAGAAGAGACGTTCCATGAAGGACCTCATCTCTCCGGTGACCGTTCCAAAATAAATGGGTGATCCCAGGATGATGATGTCGGCCTCGTTCACTTTTTTCAAAAGCGGTGTCAGCCCGTCCTTGACCGCACATTTGCCGTAGCTTTTACCGCCTCTCATCTTACAGGCAAAGCAGCCGATACACCCTTTGTAGTCAAGGTCGTAAAGATGAACCAATGCCGTTTTCGCGCCCTCTGATGCGGCGCCTTCGAGGGCTTTCTTGAGCAAGGTTGCCGTGTTCCATTTCTTTCTTGGACTTCCATTCACCCCAATCGCCCTCATACCTCTGTCTCCTTTTCAACTACTTGTCCAATTTGTCTTGAGTTAAGGGGTGATCCCTTGGTTTCTCACGTTTTGATTCGCCGGTATCTTTTAGCTCCTTCACATCCAAACTGAAGCTTCGGACATAGACCTAAAGCTTGTGGTACAGTCGAAGTATTTCGGCTGCCCGCCGTACTTCAAGGGCAACCTTTTTAACATGGTCACATTGGAAACGTTTATCTTCGAATGCAAAATATCATATTGCTTAAATATGTCAAGGGGCTTTATTTTGAGTTAGGAGGTCGAAGGCTGGAGTTTTGAGGTTTTAGAGAATGAGAGGTTGATGCAAGCCTGACTTGCAGAGATACCGAAATCAAAGATCCTGAATCAAGTTCAGGACCTGGTTCGGCATGACACATTGAAGGGCCGAGAATGACAAGGCTGGTTCTTTTGTTATGCGCGTAGCCCGTCATCCCTTGCTGTTGTTGCCGTTTTCGGGTTTGAGTTTTTTCTGGACACCGGAGGCGTAGACAATGATAGCGGCTTCTCCATCCACAGGACATTTGTGTTCGCAGATACCGCAGCCAGTACACTTTTCTTCTTTCACGATGGGGCGCTTCTTATCGTCTCCGATAATGGCATGATAGGAACACTGCTCATTACAGACCAGGCAGATTTTTTCCGCATCCCAGGCAATACACCGTGTCTTGTTGATATGAGCAATACCCATTTGGAGGAGGCGTTTTTCTTCAATGGCAAGAGGCCGGATGGCTTCGGTTGGACAAATCCTTCCACAGTAGTTACAGAATTCTTCACAGTACCCGATACGGGGAACGAGCCTCGGTGTGTAAAGACCCGCCAAACCTGCTTCCAAAAGAGTGGATTGAAGAGCGTTATTAGGGCAGACTTTCAGGCATTCGCCACAGCCTGTGCAAACGGATACAAATTGTTCTTCGGGGAGAGCACCGGGTGGTCGAATCAGTCGATTATTTTTCAGTCCGCTCTCTGATTGCAGGGGATTGGCCTTGATCATCAATGCCGAGACAACACCGAGCCCAAGTGATCCCAGAACATACCTTCTCGAAAGGTCTACACCATCCACTGTTCTCCAACGGGGTAAACCGATGTGAAAAGAAACTGCCTCAGGGGGACATTCAAGGCATTTGAAACAGGCGATGCAGTCCTGCCGCCGGTACTCCTGCGGACTGGCTTCTGGGATAGCGCCCACCGGGCACTCCTTCACACATCTTAGACAATGGGTACAATCCTCCGTGACAAACCGTTTCAATATCCGGAAGCGTGAGACGATTGAAAAGAGAGTTCCCAGCGGACAGAGGTAACGGCACCAGAACCTTTTCCGGATAGTTCCCAAGGCAAGAATCCCGATGAAAAAAACAAAGATCAGAAGATTCACCTTGAACACAGGCATCGGAACGGTCGACAGGATGAAAGAGTTCTTAGGAAGAAGGCTTTGAACTTGCGGGACGATGGCGTTAAAGACAAAGATGGCAGGTGGAAAGAATGCGATGACAAGGGTTCGGGTGATGAGGCTGATGGGATCGAGAACGTACATCACCTGAAAGGCCATCAGGCCTGCCACAAGAGAAAAAATGAAGATTCCGTACCGGAGCCTTCTGAAGGCTTGATCATTAGACTCTTTGGACCGTTTTCTCTCCCGGAAGAAAATTCGATCGAAAAAGTCGATGGTCTTGCCCATGGGGCAGAACCATCCGCAGAAAAAATTGCCGAAAACAACGACGGCGAGGAGCACTCCGACGGCAGGAAGCATCCTCAAGATGACCTCTTTCTTCGTCAGGATCGTAATGATCCCGATAAAAGGATCAAGCCGAAGGTAGAGGTCTACCGGGATTTTCAGCTCAAGGGGAAAAGCGGTCTTGATGATGAGATAGAGAAGGAAGAAAAACGAAAGGGCTTGAATCGTCCTCTTCAAATAGGGAATCGCTTTTTTCATGCAGCCGTGACCTTCTTCATCCGCACTTTTGAGAGGTTGATTTGGCCCAGGCCCAACTCATAAGCATTCTTGACAAACTCGATCTCTTCCGGCTTGAAGGGCTTTCCGGTCTTGGGATGCTTGAAAAATGCGGCGGCATAAGCATCCGCCGCTACAATATCTGTAGAGGTGATAACCTCCCCGATGTCTTCTGTCTTTCCGGGGCCCTTTGGGCCATTGGTCGTGAGAATTCGGATGGCGTCCATCACGACCAGATCCGGTTTTCGGACCGTATTGACATCCGCGATGCATTGATGGAGTCCGATCTTATGCAACTGTTCCATGTCCCACGTGATCCCGATCAGGTTTTTCAGGCCAAGGGTGAGTTCCGTCGCAAAGTGTTGTTTGGGTATGGGGAAATTGATAAAGACATCCGATTCAAGCACATCTCTGAGGATTTCAACCGTCTTAAGCTTCTTGCCTTTCTGAACTTCGACCTGCTTATAGGAGTTCCGGCCATGGCCGGAGAAGATATCAGCCCCTGCCTTCTGCGCTGTCTCTTTTAACCCCGACCTGGAAAAACAAAACTGGTAATTATCACAGGTGTGGTCCCACACGGCGACTCGCTTTGCCCCAGCCTCGTAGCACATCTTGATCAATGCCGAGAAAAGATCCGGGTTATTCGTGCAGGCCTGGTCGGGTGTCCTCGCCCAGCCGATGTTCGCTTTGATTACGACCCTCTGTCCCTTATTGATAAATCGGCCCATCCCGCCCAAAGGAGCCATGGCAGCCTGGAGAAGCTGGGAAGCACTCCCATTTTGGGCGATGACCAGATCAGCCTCTTCCGCGGCATGAGCAAGGGAACCATAAAATGGAAGGGTATTTGAGAAAAGAGGGAGTGCCGCCGCGACAGTAGCTCCTTTGATAAATTGTCTACGGGTCAGTTTTCTTTCTTGTGAATCACTCATGCTCGGTTCCTCCTTACACCGGAAAAAGTTCGTTACATAAGCACCAAATAACAAACAAATTTCAAGCACCAAATTCAAAATTTCAAGCCAGATTCTGGTAGCTCGATTTGGAATTTCAGGCAAATCCCCAATTTACTTCATACCCTCCTTCACCCTCGGCACGGAAATCGGGCATCCCCTAGGGTGACAATACGAGCCGTGATGCTCCTTTATCTGTCCCGAACCAGATACTGTTTTTATCCTCGGCCGCACAAAAAACGGCATTACTCGACAATCCATCCGAAACCGTCAGCGACTCCCACTGCCCTGTCGGAAGGTCATAAATACTCACTCCATTATCTCTGCAAATGAAGACTTTTTCTTTGGCCACAGTGATGGACTGAATTCCTCCGTTCTTCAACGGGTCCGTAGATTCAATCCTCCTCCAGCGGTCCGCGACAGGGTCGTATTCAAAGAGAGTCCCTCCGATCCCCCCTGCCCATATTTTTTGTCCAACACTGGCCAAAGCTTTGATCTCTGTCTCGGTTAACCCATCTTTCTGGGAATACGTCTTCCAGGTCTTTTTAACTTTCTCAAGACGACTGATCCCTCCATTTGTGCCTGCCCATAGGAAATTGGGCTGAACGAGAAGGGAATTGATAAAATTTCCCGAGAGACCATCTTGCGCGGAATAAAAAGCCTCCCATCCTCCTGTCTTTTTATCAAGCACGGAAAGACCCTTTTCAGACCCGACCCAGACTCGGTTCCCATCCACAGCCATGGATACGACCTTTTTGGCACGGTCGCCGTTCGTGTTGAAACGTTTCCATGAAGGGGTTTTCTGGGGTTGATAATAGGATATTCCACCCCCTCCGAATCCGTAGAAATAGGTGCCAAACCAGATGCGGTCCACATCCGGCACGATAACGGTCACATGATTATAAGCGAGCATGTTTTGCCATTTGATGCTGACCCCCTTGTCGACTTTATCCATGGGTTCGCCCTTGGTGGTATAGGCCCTGCAAATCTTCTTGGGCCTATCGTAAAGGGTAGCTCCTCCACCTTCCGTTCCAAACCAGACCTCCTCACCTTGAACGGCGATCGCATTCACCATCTCACTCGAAAGACCATCTTTGGGAGTGAGTTGTTGAAAGGATAAGGGTCTCTTGAGTAGGCCGGCTCCGGCAGTGGAGAAAAAGGAGAGGGCAAAAATGACCGGCAAGAATATCTTTATTAACCGATGGATGCTCTTCGTCAACGCTTTCTCCTTGAAATTTCCCTAATTATGTCGAATCGAATGAAGATTTTCAATAGTTCTTGCCGTTTTGCCTCTGGGGAGTCCATGCGCCTGGGCAAAAAATATTTCATTGGCTCACCTTGACAATCTCCCTTCGGATGATTAACTAAAAGGTGACGTTGAAGGGATATTAAATCGATTACCGTTTGCTAGCCGTCCTGTGCCGCGAGATAGCCGTAACTAATTAACATTAAAGGATTTTGACTCCTAAGGAGGTGGTGCGATGTATTCGTTTTTGTCTAGTCTTATTTCTAATTTCAACAACTTAAAAACCATTGGGTAAGAAAGGAGAAGTCAAAGATGAAGATCAGGCCATTACAGGACAGAGTGATTGTTAGACGACTGGAGGAGGAAGAAAAGACAAAAGGTGGAATCATCATTCCCGATACCGCAAAGGAAAAGCCGCAAGAGGGAAAAGTGATCGCAGTTGGGAAGGGGAAGACGACAGAAGAAGGCAAGGTAATCCCTCTCGACGTGAAGGCTGGAGACAAAGTTCTTTTCGGTAAGTATTCGGGCACAGAGGTCAAGATTGACGGTGAAGAACATCTGATCATGAGAGAAGAGGACATCCTTGGGATTATTGAAGGAAAATAAAAACTCATCTTAAATTACAAAGAAACGGAGGTAAGTCAAAATGGCAAAGGAACTAAAGTTTGATCAGGAGGCCCGTAATTCAATATTACGGGGAGTGAATATCTTAGCCGATGCGGTCAAGGTGACCCTGGGCCCAAAAGGAAGGAATGTCATTTTGGAAAAATCCTTTGGATCCCCGACCGTCACGAAAGACGGTGTGACCGTAGCAAAAGAAATCGATCTCGAAGATAAGTTTGAGAACATGGGCGCCCAGATGGTCAAGGAGGTGGCGAGCAAGACCTCCGACACGGCAGGGGACGGGACGACGACGGCCACTGTCTTAGCCCAGGCGCTTTATCGCGAAGGATCGAAGGTGGTCGCAGCGGGTGCCAATCCTATGGACGTGAAACGCGGAATAGATATGGCTGTCGAGGAAGTATCAAAAGAGCTGAAGAAGTTGAGCAAACCGACGAAGGATCAGAAAGAGATTTCTCAAGTCGGGAAGATCTCTGCCAATAATGACGAAACCATCGGGAACATCATTGCTGAGGCCATGAATAAGGTTGGCAAAGAAGGCGTGATCACCGTAGAGGAAGCAAAGGGAATGGAGACGACGCTCGATGTGGTCGAGGGGATGCAGTTCGACCGGGGATATCTCTCTCCTTACTTCGTCACCGATCCTGAGAAGATGGAAGCGGTGCTCGAAGACGTCTACATCCTTCTGAACGAGAAAAAGATCTCCAATATGAAAGATATGCTTCCCATCCTGGAACAGATTGCCAAAATGGGAAAACCCCTTTTGATCCTCGCCGAGGATGTGGAAGGAGAAGCCCTCGCCACTCTGGTGGTCAATAAACTTCGTGGAACCCTCAAGTGTTGTGCCGTAAAGGCCCCCGGCTTTGGAGATCGTAGAAAAGCGATGCTGGAGGATATCGGTATTCTCACCGGTGGAAGAGTGATTTCAGAGGACCTGGGCATTAAGCTGGAAAATATCAAATTGAACGACTTGGGCAGGGCAAAACGGATCACGATCGACAAAGACAACACAACCGTTGTCGATGGAGCCGGAGACAAAGAGGATATCGAGGCGAGAGTAAAACAGATCCGTGCTCAGATCGATGAGACCACCTCCGATTATGATCGGGAGAAGCTTCAGGAACGCCTGGCCAAGATTATTGGCGGCGTGGCAGTCATCAATGTGGGCGCCGCGACAGAAACCGAGATGAAGGAGAAGAAGGCCCGTGTTGAAGACGCCCTGAATGCAACCCGGGCGGCCGTAGAGGAAGGAATTGTTCCTGGCGGTGGTGTCGCCTACCTCCGCTGCCTTCCCGCACTGGATAAAATGAAATTAGAAGGAGATAAGAAGATCGGGGTCGATATTGTAAAGAGAGCCTTAGAAGAACCGATCCGTCAGATCGCCAATAACGCCGGTCAGGAAGGCTCTGTGGTGACGGAGAAAGTGAAGAACGAGAAGGCAGCCTTCGGATTCGATGCCGCCCAGGATGAGTATACGGATATGATCAAGGCTGGCATCATCGATCCTACCAAAGTGGTCAGGCTTGCGCTTCAAAACGCGGCTTCCGTCGCATCCTTGATGATCACTACAGAAGCGATTATCGCTGAAAAGCCTGAGAAGAAACCCGCTTATCCCCCAATGCCTCCGGGCGGCGGTGGAATGGGTGGAATGGGTGATATGTACTAAGATTCGATTCGGATCGAATCCAAGAATAGGGCTTGGGAGTTCGGAAGCTTTTTCCCAAGCCCTATTTATTTCAATCCGTTCTTCCGCAAAAATAATGCTTCTTGAATGTTTTCCCTTAAACTCATTTAATTTCTTAGGAATTTTCTTGTTTCCAAATCGAAACAAGAGAACATGGTGATTTTATATCTCTGGAAAAGATGACTGTAACTATTGAATTCTGTTTTTAAAAATTACTTTTTGCTTGCATCCAAGGGGAAATGGGTTTAATATTCTGTCCGAAGTGGAAAGAAAACCATCGCAAATTGATTTTAAACATCTGGAAACATTTTGTCGTGTCGCCGGTTTAAAAAGCTTCTCGACGGCGGCCGACGACCTCCTCCTTACTCAACCCACCGTGAGCGGCCATATCCTCTCGTTAGAACAGTCTCTATCCCTTCGCCTCTTTGACCGGGGGGGTAGGGAGGTCCGCCTCACCAAAGCGGGAAAAGTCTTCCTGGAGTACGCTTCAAAAATTTTGTCCCTGCGTAAAGATCTATTAAATGCCTTGAGCGAATTCTCGGAGGGAATCCGCGGCGGCCTTTCTTTGGGTGCAAGCACCATTCCCGGAGAATATCTTCTCCCTAAGCTCATAGGTAATTTTAAGAGAGAACATCCTCGTTCCGTCCTTTCCCTTAGAATCGCTGATACCAAGGAGATCCTCCAATACGTCCTTCAAGATGGGGTCGAGTTTGGTATCATCGGTGCCAAGCTGAATCATCCTTCTCTCCATTATGAAAAATATGAAGAGGATGAGATTATCGTCGTCGCCCCATCGGATCACCCCTTGACCCGAAGGAAAAGGGTGAACCTCGAGGAGCTTCTGCAAGAGCCTTGGATTATTCGGGAGGAGGGTTCGGGAACTCAGATCGCATCGGAGAAGGCGCTAAGAAAGAAAGGCAAGAGCCTAAAACAGTTTAATGTGGTGATGGAGATGGGAAGCACCTCTTCCGTGAAAGAAGGGGTGAAAGCGGGATTGGGTCTTGCCTTCGTTTCCCGAAGAGCGGCGGGAGAGGAAGTCAAACAGGCTGTCCTCTCTCGACTTGACGTGGAGGGAATCGGTCCCATCTTGCGGCAAATTTATATTGTCTCTCATCGTGGCAGAACGCTTTCTCCGATTGGTATGGAATTCCTTCGATTCCTCAAGAAGGAAAAGGAGAGAGATGACATAGATTCTAAAGAATGATTGCACAGATTTCTTTCCACTTTTGATGCATTTCTAATCGGTATAATTGTTTCATAACCCGTGTCATCAGAGATTTCCGGGTTTTTTCAGAAATCTCTCTAAAGAAATGGTTGACTTATAAACCAATATTGTCTTAATAAATAATAGACCGGTGGGGAGAATCCGTTGGCCTTGGGTTCAATCGTAACGAATAGAATGAAAAAATATCTAATACTTTTTTTCATTGTCATTTTTATCGTAACTCCTTCCGCTGAAGCAAGGATCTACCTCGATATCAATGCTCCAACCTTTATCCAGATCCCCATCGTTTTGGCCAAATGGAACCCCGCAGATAAACCCTCCTCTCCCATCTCGGAAAAAGTTTATGGGATCCTTGCAAACGATCTCACCCTCTCCGGTTTTTTCAAGGTGATCGACGTCCAACATCTTCCCTCCTCCCTTAGAGACAAAGAAGGAATCCCGAACACGTCTTCTTTGCAGGAATGGATCCCCGCGGGCGGAGAAATTCTCTTAGCAGGAGAGACCCAGACGGCATCCAACGGTCTCGATTTCAAGCTGACATTTCATCTGTTCGACTTAGTGGAACAGAAGCACATCGTCGGGAAACAGTACGAAGGCCCCTTGCAGACGCTTCGATACGCGGTCCACAGAATGGCCGATGAGGTGGTCCTTCAAATTACGGGGGAGAAGGGGGTCCATAATACGAAGATCGCCTACACGATGGTTCAGGGAGCGGGCAAGGAGATTTACGTCGCTGATTTCGACGGCGCGAACGTCAAACAGATCACTCAAAACCAATCCATTAACATTTCTCCGGCCTGGGCCCCAGATGGTAAAAGAATCGCTTTTACCTCTTACCTCAGGCGAAATCCGGACCTCTACCTCGCCGATGTGGACGGGAAGAATGTTCAACGACTCTCCGGTTACCCCGGAATAAACGTCTCTCCGTCCTGGTCACCGGATGGGAAAAGGATTGCCCTTATGATGGGGATGGGAGGAAAGTCGGACATCTACCTCATGGATACAACCGGGGGCAACCCGAGGAAGCTGACGAAGGGATACGGCAATGAAGCCTCGCCGACATGGTCTCCGGATGGGGAGTGGATTGCTTTCGTTTCAGACCGATCCGGTTCTCCACAAATCTATATCATGGCTCGGGACGGATCGAATGTGCGTCGTCTAACGTTTGAGGGAAGTTACAATACCAATCCATCCTGGTCCCCTAAAGGGGATCGGATCGCTTTTTGCGGAAGGGTAGCAGGCCATTACGATATCTTCACCATCGGAATCGATGGGTCTGGCCTTCGAAGTCTTACATCGAACTCGAACAACAACGAAAGCCCTTGTTGGTCCCCGGATGGTCGTTACATCGCTTTCAGTTCAACTCGAACAGGAGCATCGAAGATTTACATTATGAACGCCAACGGGTACAATGAGAGAGGTTTAACGCCATCGAAAGGAGGTGAAGCGAGCCCTGCCTGGTCAAGGCGATTTGAGTAAACCCCGATAGCAAGGGCGGGGTTCCGACCCCTGGCGTTTTTGCAAGAAGCGGATGTTTTAGCAGATAATCCACCCTCAAGGGCGGAGATTTCTATCGGGGTGAACGTCTGTTTCCAAATCATTTACCAAGGGAGGTTACCATGACGAAGAAAAGTTTTATCATCACCATTTTTATCCTCTGCTTTGGACTCATCATGATAGGTTGTCCGAAAAAAACCACGGTAAGAGAAGAACCATCCGTCACGAAGGAAGAGGCGGCAAAGGCCGAAGCAGAGCGGGCAAAGGAAACCAAAGCCAAAGAACAATTTGAAAAGAGTCTGGTCGCAGAGAAGACTCCTGGCATCGCAGGGGAAGTTTTCGAAAGCTCTCTGCTTAAGGATATTCACTTCGATTTCGATAGATATGACCTCCGTCCCGGAGATGCATCCATTCTGAGAGAAAATGCGGCCCTTCTGAAAAAATATTCTAATGTCAAGGTCCAAATCGAAGGCCATTGCGATGAAAGAGGAACGGTCGAATATAACCTCGCCCTCAGCGAAAGGCGGGCGAACAGCGCAAAGGATTACCTCATCTCGTTAGGTATCTCTCAGGCCCGTATTTCTACGATCAGTTATGGGAAGGAAAAGCCGCTGGACCCTGCCCATAACGAAGCCGCCTGGGCAAAAAACCGAAGGGCTCATACCGTTGTCACGGCTAAATAGCAAGGCGGAGCACTCTCCGGGGAGCTCTGGAAGCTCCCCGAGGAGAGCCTGACGATTCGAAGCACTTGTGGGAAGGTGACGCAATGAAAGGACAAATTCTCTTTTTAACAGGATTGTTGCTTTTTGGATGTGCAAGCAGCAAGGATGTAAAGATCCTTGATAGAGAGATGGATAAGCTTTATTCCCAAATCAATACGCTAAGGAAAGAAAATGACCTTGCGAAGAACGATCTATCTGACTTGAGAGCAGAAAATCAAAAGTTGAAAACAGACCTCTTGCTCCGGTTCGACAATATCCAATCCGAAATGCGATCCCTCTCGACAGATATCGAGGAATATAAGGAATTGTTTAAACGACCTTCGAGGGAGATGGACCGGATCAAGGAGGATGTGGAGGGTCGATTAAAAACCTTGGAGGAAAGGAGAAAAGTGCAGGAGGAGAGAATCAAGGAAATAGAAGATCGCCTCAAGACCAACGAACCAAAGACGCCTGGGCCGGGTTCGAAAGCGACGGAACTGGAAAAGCCGGCTTCAAGTAAAGAGGCCCTCGCTGAGTTGAAGGGGGTTTCCACGGGGATGGGAGACGTCTATCGAGATGCCTATGAGACCTTCCACAAGGGAGACTTAGAAGGAGCCCGAAGGAAATTTGAAGCCTTCCTCAAACAATATCCCAACACGGAACTCTCGGATAATGCCCAGTTTTGGATTGGGGAGACTTACTATCAAAAAAAGGATTATGAGAAGGCGATTTTAGAATACGAGAAGGCGATCGTGAAGTATCCAGAAGGGGACAAGATACCTGCAGCTTTGTTCAAACAGGCCCTCTCCTTCTTGGAACTTGGAGATAAGACGAATGCCAAAAATTTGCTTAAGCGGGTGATCGAAAAATATCCTCAATCCGACCAGGCCCAACTGGCCAAGAAGAAACTGGAAAGCATAAAATAGAAATTTGAATGACCCTTCACATTCTTAGACGATGTAAACATCCTTTTTGTCGTCAATCTCAAGTTTGATCGGTGTCAAATCATCCATCTTGTCAAAAATGGAGCTATATTTATATACCGTACCATCATCAACATTAAAAAGAGAAAGATGACATTCACACAATAACTTATTAATATCTGCGTCCCAAACAATGGTGCCTCCTTCGTGGGGGCAAACCCTGCTGTACGCAACCAGCTTGCCTTTTTTGGTTTTTACTAATATTCCCTTTTTCCCCTGATATTGAAAATTGATAGATTCTCCACGCTTCAAATCTTTAACCTCTCCGATCTTTTCCATCTTGCATCTCCTTTTGTTCTTGGAGTGATCTCTGTCGGTACGAGTACTGATCAGTCCCTCGTCTGAAACTCAAGGCGCCATACCGCTCTGTATCCACTCCTTCAGTTTTTGCACAAGGCTCTCGCTCCATGGGCCGTCGCAAGGCATTTCTTTTGCAGAAAGCCGCGCGTATATGCCCTGAGCACGTTTTTTCACGTTCTCGAAGGAAGAGAGATCGATCCCGTTCGGTTTCATAGCCCTGATATCTTTGTCGCGGAAGAGAGGCCGGATATCGGCAGCAAAGCTAAGAGCACCCATAGGAGCTTCCTTCTCTAATTCGTTTGGTTGATCAGGGGATGAGGAGATAGGTGAGGTCGCCTTATCTCCGGCTTTATAACGAAACCGACTGCGGAAGATCATGATTCCCAAAAGCCCTTGTATCGCAGTGGCAAATCCTAGGACCACCCGATAGATGCTTCCTAAGGGATCCCAATCAGCGTGGATGGAATAGAGAATGTTGTATGGAGGGGTCATATCAAGGCGGGCCAGCCTTCCCATGGCCATCAATAGCCCTGCAACAGCCTGTATGAGCAGAAAACAAACGATTGAAATTCCCAGACGACGATGAATGGTCCGCACCTTCACCGGGTTCATCGTTTCCTCCATAGCCAACACAAAGGCTTGATCCTTCCCGAATCAAAGTCCTATTCTGTTACCATAATCGTTCCTCTCATTCCTTCGTGGCCGCTTCCGCAAAAGTTGTCGCAGTGAAAAGGAAACGTGCCCACCTTATCAGGAACAAGCCTCAGCCTGTTGACTTTTCCCGGGCGGATGTCCATGCGAATTCCTAAACCCGAGCAATTAAATCCATGCAACCTGTCCAGGGAAGTGAATTCCAACACCACGGGGACACCTTTTTTTAGAGTAATCTCTTTAGGCGAGTATTCAAACCTCTTTGCGGTTATCTGAATCACTTGCTCATTTTCAGCTGCGATTAAGTAACTGCCGGTAGAAATCAAGATCAAAGCTGCCACTGTCCCGTGGATTAGAATTCTGGTTTTCATCGATTTCATATCTTTTCTCCTCTCACGCTGAATTCAGAAATTGCATAGCGAGTTTCTTTGATCTTCGCCTCCACACCACGGAATCCTAACCCCTTATAGGGTTGGTTTGCATCCCAAGGAATTGGATTCTTCACAGGAACAGAACCCGGGGCTGGCAACGGAAACATCAACCCCTTAGCAGCATGGTGGGCAATGTGTCCGGTGTTCTTATGGTGTTCCTGATGGATATGTCCGTAGAAGACTGTGACATTTGAATAGGGCATAAGCACCTCTATCGCTTTAGCCCCGTCCCGTGTGTACCAGTCCCAATCCGGATACAAATCGAAGAGGGGACGATGCGTAAAGACCACGATTCGTGAGTCCTTTTTCTGCTTCTTGAGATCTGCACTTAACCACTCCAGTTGGGCATCCCCAATCGTAGATGTCGGATCTGAAACATTGTCCAGGACGATAAAGTGAACCCCCTTATGGTTAAAGGTATAATGCGTTTTCCCAAAAAACTCCTTGAAAGCCGCTCCCTCGTCCAGCCCTGCATCGTGTTCTCCCGGCATAAATCTAATGGTCTTCACCTTCAGGGCGCTGACAATATCCTTGAACTGGGACATACGTGTTCTTCGGTCCTTATCATCGTCGGTGACATGAGTCAGATCGCCCGTGAACATGATGAAATCCGGTTGAATCTTGAGATGATTGACTGCCTCGACAGCTTTCTTGAGAGTTCCTGCGAAATCCTTGTTTACTGCGGGGTTTGCAAATCCCCAGTGAGTGTCGGACAACTGAACGAAAAAGAAGTCATCCTTCCCAGGGGCCGCGTTGGCTAAGTTATCCCATTTGCCCAGGCGAGAGGAAAAAACGACAGTGCCAATGCCAGCTAGTTTGAGAAAATCTCTCCTGTCAACTTTCATAACTCCCTCCTCTCCAGGGCGAGTTTAGCACCCTGCCCTTGCGTTTACGAGATGCTCTCAACGAGTGTATTTTCCTTTTCCTTCCATCTTTGGCGGCATCAGATGATTCAGCCTGATTGAATATACAGGATACTCATGGGGGGAAGAGGGATCAATACAGGTAAGTACGTATTTCGGGGTCTAAATTACTGTATTTCATAATAAGGGATATAAGCCCCAAGGCGTGGGTACCCGAATATGTCGTTCACCCTTTTATTAATCGATTTGGACACTCAAGCTGGCTAAGCAGATAAAAAAAGGCCCATTCCGTGAGTTTACGGAATGGGCCTTCCATGTTTTCTTCAAGAAGTTTTTACTCGGCCACTTGGCCTCTTGAATCTTCCGTTAATATTCTCAGGCAGCCGCCTCTGCTCCCGTTTCTCCCTCCCCTCCTTCTGGAACCTCTTCTTCTGTGTACCCCTCCACCCGCAGTTCTAACTGTCTGTACTTGGGAAGACCGGTTCCCGCAGGGATCAAGCGTCCCATGATGACATTTTCTTTCAACCCTTTTAAATTGTCCACCTTCCCTGCCACGGCCGCCTGGGTGAGCACCTTGGTGGTTTCCTGGAAGGAGGCGGCGGAGATAAAACTATCCGTAATGAGAGAAGCCTTCGTGATTCCCAGGAAGAGAGGTTCTCCCACGGCGGGTTTTCCTCCTTCCCTGATTACCCGAGCATTCTCTTCTTCAAAAACAAATTTTTCCACCTGGTCGTCCACCAAAAAGTGAGTATCCCCTACTTCTCTAATCTTCACCCTTTTGAGCATCTGGCGAACGATGACTTCGATATGTTTATCGTTGATCTTGACCCCCTGGAGCTTATAAACCTCCTGGATTTCATCGACCAAATATCGGGCCAGGGCCTTGTCCCCCAACACTCTCAAAATATCGTGGGGATTGGAGGGACCATCCATCAGGGCCTCCCCCGCTTTGACGAAATCGCCTTCATGGACGCTGACATGTTTCCCTCTGGAAATCATATACTCCTTGGACTCGCCTACGTCGGGCCGAATGACCACCTTCCTTTTCCCCTTCAGATCCTTTCCAAACTCAACCATCCCGTCAATATCGCTGATCAAGGCATACTCTTTGGGCTTTCTGGCTTCAAAGAGTTCAGCCACTCGAGGGAGACCTCCTGTGATGTCTTTTGTCTTGGTCGTCTCTCGGGGAATCTTCACGATGACATCCCCAGCCTCCACCATATCCCCCTCGGAGATAAAAATATTCGCTCCCACCGGAAGGAGATACCGAGCCTGGGAGATAGATCCAGGAAGATTCATCGTCCTGCCTTTTTCATCCTTGATGGAGATCCTTGGCCGAAGCTCTGCATCTTTTGATTCGGTGATCACTTTTCTCGAAAGACCGGTAAACTCATCCACCTGTTCCTGCATCGTTGCCCCTTCGATGATGTCTCCAAATTTCACCCTTCCTGAGACCTCCGTCAAAACAGGGATGGAGTAAGGATCCCACTCTGCCAGGATCTCTCCTTCCTTCACCTTTTGTCCATCCTTAACTCGCAGTTTAGCCCCATAAATCACGGAGTACCGTCTTCGTTCTCTGCCGTTTTCATCCAAGATGGCAATCTCTCCGTTGCGGTTCATGACGATGAGGTTGCCCTCACGGTTTTTAACGCTCTTGAGATTGATGAATTTCACTCTCCCGTCAATTCGGCATTCCAGCGTCGTCTGTTCTGCTCGCCGGCTGGCGGTCCCACCGATGTGAAATGTTCTCATCGTGAGCTGGGTCCCCGGTTCCCCGATGGACTGAGCCGCGATAATACCGATCGCCTCCCCCACACCGACCAGTCTCCCTCGGGCCAAATCCCTTCCGTAACAAAGGGCACAAACACCTTGCTTCGATTTGCAGGTAAGCACCGATCGAATTTTGACCTTATCAATGCCAATATCTTCAATGCGATCGGCCAAGGTCTCGTCAATTTCTTCATTCCCTTTGGCGATCACATCATTAGAAAAAGGATCCCGGATTTCTTCCAAGGCCACACGGCCCAGAATTCTTTCTCTCATCGATTCGATGATCTCCCCCCCCTCGACGAGCGATTCGACTTCGATCCCATCAAGGGTGCCGCAGTCATTCTCCCTGATCACGACGTCCTGAGCTACATCCACGAGTCGTCGGGTAAGATATCCGGCATTGGCTGTTTTCAAAGCCGTATCGGCGAGCCCCTTTCGGGCTCCATGGGTAGAGATAAAGTATTGCAGAACCGTCAGCCCTTCGCGAAAGTTCGCGGTGATGGGCGTTTCGATGATCTCTCCGGAAGGTTTGGCCATCAAACCCCGCATCCCGGCTAATTGCCGCACCTGCTGGGCGCTACCCCGAGCTCCCGAGTCGGCCATGATGTAAATAGGGTTTAAGCTCTCGGTGGACTGTTTCTCTCCGGAAGGGGCCGCCACCTCCTCACTGCCCAGTTCCTTCAACATCACCCCGGCAATGTTTTCAGTCACCTGAGCCCAGATGTCGATCACCTTATTATATCGTTCTCCGTCTGTAATCAACCCGTCTGTATATTGCTCTTGAACCCTCTCGATCTCTTGCTGGGCTTCTTGGAGGAGTTTCTCCTTGTTGGAAGGAATCAGCATGTCGTCAAGGGAGATGGAAATTCCGGCCAAGGTCGCATAGTAATAACCCAAACCCTTCAACCGATCGGAGAGAAGGACCGTTTTCTTATCGCCGCCGTACCGGTAGCAGTAGTCGATCAGATTGGCCAGCTCGCTTTTCTTCATCACCTTGTTGATCAATCGAAATGGGATCTCCTCGGGGAGAATCTCTTTGAGAAGGATTCTACCTACGGTTGTCTCGACGAGTTCTCCATCCAATCGGACCTTCATCCGCGCATGGAGGTCGACCTCATTCGCATCGTAAGCGATTCGGACCTCCTCCGGATTTGAAAACACTTTCCCTTCCCCTTTGACATACGGGCGCTCCCTGGTCATGTAATAAATTCCAAGGACGATGTCCTGGGTGGGGATGATGATGGGCTTCCCGTTCGCCGGGGAGAGGATGTTATTGGTGGACATCATCAGAATCCTCGCCTCCGACTGAGCCTCGACGGAGAGAGGAACATGGACAGCCATTTGGTCCCCGTCAAAATCGGCGTTAAAGGCAGCGCAGACCAACGGGTGAAGCTGGATGGCCTTGCCCTCGATCAACACGGGCTCAAAGGCCTGGATCCCCAAGCGGTGAAGGGTCGGAGCCCGATTGAGCATCACCGGATGTTCACGGATCACCTCATCCAAGACATCCCAAACCTCGGGCCTCTCCTTTTCCAACATCTTCTTGGCGCTCTTGATCGTGGTCACCAACCCTTTCTCTTCCAACCGGTGGTAGATAAAGGGCTTAAACAGTTCAAGGGCCATCTTCTTGGGAAGGCCACACTGATGCAATTTCAGCTCGGGACCGACCACGATCACGGAACGGCCGGAATAGTCCACCCGTTTCCCCAAAAGGTTCTGCCGGAAACGGCCCTGCTTCCCCCTGAGCATATCGCTCAACGATTTCAGGGGTTTCTTATTCGCCCCTAAGATCGTCCTTCCCCTCTTCCCGTTATCGAAAAGCGCATCCACGGCTTCCTGGAGCATCCGTTTTTCGTTCCGGATGATGATCTCTGGGGCGTTCAACTCAAGAAGCCGTTTGAGGCGGTTGTTTCGGTTGATCACCCTCCGGTAGAGGTCATTCAAGTCGGAAGTGGCAAACCGGCCTCCGTCCAAGGGGACGAGAGGGCGAAGGTCGGGCGGGATGACGGGAACCACTTCCAAAATCATCCACTCCGGTTTGTTCCCCGATTCCAAAAAAGATTCAATAATCTTTAATCGCTTGGCCAGCCTCTTTTTCTTCGCCTCCGAGGCCGTCTCCTTCATTTCGGTCCGAAGCTTCTGCGAAAGCTCTTTTACATTCGTGTTTCTCATCAGCTCCCGAATGGCATCGGCACCTTGAGCCGCCACAAAATCCTCCTTGTATTTCTCCCGGGCCTCCCGGTATCGATCCTCCGAAAGAATCTCTCCCTTCTTGAGAGGCGTCTTCTTCCCGTCCAGAACGAGGTAGGCCTCGAAGTAGAGAATCCGCTCTAATTCTCTCAGCGTCATATCCGAGAGAATCCCAATTTTACTGGGGATGCTTTTGAGGAACCAGATGTGCGCGACCGGTGTGGCCAACCGGATATGGCCCATCCTCTCCCTGCGGACCTTAGATTGGATGACTTCCACGCCGCACTTCTCGCAAACAATGCCCCGGTGCTTCATCCGTTTGTATTTACCGCAATTGCATTCGTAATCTTTGGTGGGACCAAAGATCTTGGCGCAGAAGAGCCCATCTTTCTCCGGTTTAAAGGTCCGATAGTTAATGGTCTCCGGCTTTTTTACCTCTCCATGGGACCACGATTCGATCTTCTCCGGAGAGGCGATCGAGATCCGAATGGCATTATAGCTAATCGGGCTTTTCCCCTTCTCAAAGAATGATAGATAATCTTCCAAGGTTTCCTCCTTTTTCAACGACGATGAACGACGAACAATAGACGATGAACTGTTGATGCGTCATTGTCGTTGTTCATAGTTCATCGTTCATGGTTCTTCGTTCGATTAGATTTCTTCCCTCTTTTCTTCGATGAGTTCTGTATCTAAACAAAGGCTCTGTAACTCTTTGACCAAAACGTTAAACGACTCCGGCAATCCAGGCTCCAATGTATGTTCTCCTTTGACAATCGCCTCGTAGACTCGAGTTCTTCCCGCGACATCGTCCGACTTGACTGTCAAGAATTCCTGTAAGGAGTGGGCTGCGCCATAGGCCTCCAAGGCCCATACCTCCATCTCCCCTAACCGTTGCCCTCCGAACTGAGCTTTTCCACCCAGGGGTTGTTGGGTCACTAAAGAATAAGGACCGATGGAACGGGCATGAATCTTGTCGTCTACCAGGTGGTGCAATTTGAGGAGGTACATGTAGCCCACGGTCACCTTCTGGTGGAAAGGTTCCCCGGTCCTGCCGTCATAAAGGATCGTTTGTCCCGTAGTCGGAAGCCCGGCTTTCTTCAAGAGATCTTTAATCTCTTCTTCCGAAGCTCCATCGAACACAGGGACCGAGACGAAAATCCCCTCGCCCAGCTTCCTGGCCAGCTCGACAATCTCATCATCGGTCGCTTGCTCCAGGTATTCATTCACCTCTTTTGAGGAGTAAATTTCTTTAATTCTTCTTCGAAGCAATTTGGGGTTGAAATGCTTCTGTAAATATTCCTCAATCTTCCACCCCAGGCCCTTGGCGGCCCATCCCAGATGGGTCTCGAGGATCTGGCCTACATTCATTCGCGATGGAACGCCTAATGGGTTGAGAATGATTTCGACCGGGGTTCCGTCCTCTAAATACGGCATATCTTCCTCGGGGAGAATCCTGGAGATGATCCCTTTGTTCCCGTGACGTCCGGACATTTTATCCCCAACAGAAAGCTTCCGTTTCATGGCGATATAGACTTTGACGGTCTTGATGACGCCCGGAGCCAGTTCGTCTCCTCTCTTCAGCTTAGCCAATTTATCTCCAAAAACTCCCTTGACCACGTTGATCTGGAGTTCCGCACGGTCGAGAAAACGCTGAACCTCAGGAAGAACTCTCTTCCCCTCGACCACATCAATCTCCTTGAGTCGATCGAAGGGAATCGCAAAGAGATGCTCTTCCTTGATCCGCTCTTTCGCCTCCGCATAGACGCGGCCTTTCTTCTCATCCCCTATTTTATGCGCGCTCTTCTTGCCGATGAGATATTTTCCGATCTTTCTCCGCGCACTGTTCTGGATGATCCGGATTTCATCCGCTTGATTTTTCAGCAACCTCGCCTTCTCTTGGTCCTCGATGGCCTTTGTCCTCTCATCCCTCTCCTGGCCTTTACGGGAAAACACTTTGGCATCAATGACAATTCCTTCGATCCCGTGAGGGACTCTCAATGAGGTATCTCGAACATCTCCCGCTTTTTCACCAAAGATGGCTCGAAGGAGTTTCTCTTCCGGAGAGAGCTGGGTTTCCCCCTTCGGGGTCACTTTTCCAACCAGAATGTCACCGGGCTTCACTTCGGCTCCGACCCGAATGATTCCACTCTCGTCGAGATCTTTCAAAGCCTCTTCCCCGGCATTAGGGATATCACAGGTAATCTCCTCTTTTCCCAGTTTCGTATCCCGAGCCACACACTCCAGTTCTTCGATATGGATCGAGGTATAGGTATCTTCTTTCAACAGCTTTTCGCTGATAAGGATGGAATCCTCAAAGTTATACCCTCCCCAGGGCATGAACCCGACCAGGACATTCTTCCCCAGCGCCAGCTCTCCCATTTGGGTTGCAGGCCCGTCGGCAATCACCTCACCCCTTTTGACCCGCTCCCCGATACGGACAATCGGTCTCTGGTTAATACAGGTGTTCTGGTTGGACCGTTTGTATTTGATTAACGTATAAATGTCGACTCCCGGATCGTCCTCTTTTTGACCATCCTCATCGGCACGGATGACGATTCGAGAAGCATCCACGTCTTCCACGACCCCATCTCTCCTGGCAACCACCGTGACCCCAGAATCTCTGGCTACAATCGCTTCCATCCCTGTACCAATCAGCGGGGCATCCGTTTTGAGAAGGGGAACGGCCTGGCGTTGCATATTCGATCCCATGAGGGCCCGGTTGGCATCATCGTTCTCCAAAAAGGGAACGAGGGAAGTGGCTACACTGACCAATTGTTTTGGAGAAACATCCATGTACCGAATTTCCTCGGGTCTCACCATCACAAATTCGCCCCCTCTTCGGGCCGAAATGAGTGGTGCGGTAAACCTTCCTTCCCTATCCAATTGAGCATTGGCTTGAGCGATGGCAGGCTTCTGTCCGTCGATCTCTTCTTCCTCATCCAAAGCAAAAAGATATCGGATATTATTCGTGACCTTTCCGTTCACCACTTCCCGATAAGGGGTTTCGATAAATCCGTAGTCATTGACCTGAGCGAAGGTGCTGAGAGAAGTGATGAGGCCGATGTTCGGGCCCTCCGGAGTTTCGATGGGACAGATTCGGCCGTAGTGGGTGGGATGGACGTCCCTGACCTCGAACCCCGCTCTTTCCCGGGTCAGCCCTCCGGGACCCAAGGCAGAGAGACGACGCTTGTGAGTAATCTCTGAAAGAGGATTCGTCTGATCCATAAATTGAGACAGTTGACTCGAGCCGAAAAACTCCTTGATCACCGCCGACAGGGGTTTTGAATTGATCAGATCATGGGGCATCAAGGTCTCTATATCTTGAAGGCTCATCCGCTCTTTGATCGCCCTTTCAATTCTCACCAGCCCGATGTGATACTGATTTTCTAAGAGCTCCCCAACCGTCCTCACCCGCCGGTTTCCCAAGTGGTCGATATCGTCGACAGCACCCTGACCATCCTTGAGTTTGATTAAGTATTTGACGACCTCGAGAACGTCTCTCCTTCTGAGGGTCGTCTTCTCATCTTCCAAGATCTTTCGAATTCTCCCCTGGACATCATCCGTAATCGTTCCCTCCTTCAGCGATGGCATCAGTCCGATGGGATGAAGGATTTTGGCGACCCGTTGAATCTCCTCAACCATCTCGGGAGTGGCAATCGCTTCGTCGAAATCAAGCCATCCCTCCCAGATTCGATCGACCAGCTCTTTCCCCCCTGCATAGGTCGCCCCCGCCGCCAACGCCTCTTTCTTCCATCTCTCGGTGAAGACTAACACTTTAGGAGGATTTCCCTTTAGTCCGAGCTTATGGTTCAACTTCATCCTTCCCACTTTGGAGAGGTCGTAGCGCTCGAAGTTAAAGAAAAGGTTGTAAAAGAGGCCGATGGCTGTCTCAATGGTGGGAGGATCCCCGGGGCGAAGCCTCTTGTAGATGTCAATGAGGGCCCTCTCGGACTCCTTCTCACGAACGGATTTGCCGGCCTCAGCAGCGGGTAGTTTCTCCCTATCCTCTCGGGTCAACCCAATCTTATCCGCCACCAGCGTATCCCGCAACGAAGAGCTGACATTAATGTTATCAATGAACAGGATCTCGAAGGATTCGATCTTTCGCTCTTTCATCTCGTTAAGAAGCTTTTCCGTCACCTCGTCATTACATTCGGCAACGACTTCTCCTGTTCCGGGGTCGATCACATCCTTCGCCAGGTACCGACCGATCAGGTCTTGGACCTCCACCGAAATGGTATTGATCTTGGCTAATTCCAATTTTTTGAAAGCATCGTCCGTAATGCGGCGATGTTTCTTTAGGATAATCTTGTGGGTTTCGGGGTCTAAGATGTCAGAGGTCGCCTTCTGCCCCACCAACACATCTTTCGAAATCTCTTTTTGGAATTTCCCTCTTCGGATGAGAACCGTTTCCTTATGATAGAAATAGTCTAAAAGCTCTTGCCCGGTGTATTTGAGGGCCCGAAGGAGGACGGTCACGGGAATCTTTCGACGTCGGTCGATCCGAACATGGAGAAGATCTTTCTGATCAAACTCGAAATCAATCCAAGACCCCCGGTAAGGGATGATCCGCCCATAGTAGAAGACCTTCCCGCCGCTATGGGGTTTGATTTGATCCTGATCAAAGAAAACGCCGGGGGAGCGATGAAGTTGGCTGACAATCACCCGTTCGGTCCCGTTCACAATAAACGTTCCATTTTCGGTCATGAGGGGAATTTCGCCAAAATAGACTTCTTGTTCTTTTACGGCTTTGATGCTCTTGGCCTTGGTCTCTTCGTTCACATCCCAGACCACTAAGCGAACCGTCACCTTGACGGGTGCCGCATAGGTCATCCCTCTGAGCAGACATTCTTCCACATCATATTTCGGCTCGGTGAGACGATAGTTGACGAATTCAAGAGAAGCAGTTTCGTAGAAATCCTTGATCGGAAAGACGGTTCTAAAGACCGCTTGAAGTCCAACGGGTTCTCGCCTATCCGGATCCCCATTGGCCTGTAGAAACTGTTCGTAGGACCTTTTCTGAACTTCGATCAGATTGGAGATTTCCAATACTTCCTTAATTTTTGAAAAGTTTTTCCGATATCTTCGATAGACTGGGACAACGCTGGCCATAGTCACTCCTCTCCCTTAAACAGAAAATCTCCTCCCTCTCGGACTGCCACCTGACATTTGCTTTGTCCTCCCGGGAAGAGACCACATTATTCCTTGCCCGGCATAGCCGGACCCAACACGGTTTGAGATCACAAACTCCAAACGACAAATTCCAAACAAATCCCAATTCCAAATGACCAAAACGGCCTTTCCCCTTACCCTTCCCCTCTCCCCGCAGGGGAGAGGCAGGAGGTGAGGGGAAAGTGCCCTAATATCTCTCTCTCACCCTACTTCACTTCGACCGTCCCCCCAGCGTCTTCAAGCTTTTTCTTCATCGTCGCGGCGTCTTCCTTCGACACCCCTTCTTTCACTGGCTTGGGGACACCCTCGACAAGGTCCTTGGCTTCTTTCAGGCCCAGCCCGGTCAGCTCCCTGACCACCTTAATCACTTGGATCTTCTTATCGCCAAAACCCGTGAGGACGATATCAAACTCCGTCTTCTCTTCAGCGGCCGCAGCTTCTCCGCCCGCGGAGGCCCCGGCCATCGGCATCGCTGCCACTGCTATCGGCGCGGCGGCCTTTATTCCCAACTTTTCCTCCAGGGCCTTCACCAGGTCACGCGCCTCCAACAAACTTAAACCACTGATCTCTTCGGCAATTTTTTGGATATCTGACATTTGCAACATCCTCCTATCTCAAAATGATTAAATGCTAAAACGTGGAAGGTTGAATGCGGTTTTCAAAATCACTGCTCTTTTTCCTGCGCTCCACTTTCCACTTTCTGCTTTCCACTCTCCATTTTTTCCAGCTGATCTGCGCGGGCCCGAATGATTCCGAGCACCTGCTGGATTGCCCGATAAAGGACCGCCCCCAACTGAGTAGCCGTCCCCTGGATTCCCCCCAGGAGCTGCGCAAAAATGACCTCACGGGGGGGCATTGTCGCCAGCGCTTTGACCTCTTCCGGGGACGCCATCTTTCCCTGGATGAGACCGATTTTAATCTCAAAGGTGGGCTGGGTCTTGATGAATTCCGATAAAATCTTTACCAGATGAACCGGATCCCCGTAGGAGATCGCCATCGCCGTTGGTCCTTCAAAGTAGGTATCCAATTTCTCCAAATCCGTCCCTTTGGAGGCCAATTTCATCAAAGTATTTTTGACCACGTGATAGGAGATTTTCTCCTCTCGCAACCTCTGTCTCAGATGACTCAACTGTTCTACATTGAGACCTCGATAATTGGTCAGAACGACCGCCTGAAACCCCTTCACCCTCTCACCAAGATCTGAGATGACCTGTGCTTTTTCTTTTCGGTTCAATGACCTTTACCTCCTCGAACGAAGCCCTTCGCCTCCCTTAGGACTTCATAACGCTTCTCACATCAAGTGGATCGATCTTAATTCCAGGCCCCATGGTCGTGGACAAGGCAATGCTCCGCAAATAGATCCCTTTGCTGGTAGGCGGCTTTGCCCGGAGGATCATCTCAAGGAGCGTCTTGGCATTTTCCAATAATCGATCGAACCCAAAAGAAACCTTTCCGACAGGGATGTGAACGACTCCGGCCTTTTCGACCTTAAATTCCACTTTGCCCGCCTTGATCTCTTTGACGGCCTTTTCCAAATCGAAGGTGACCGTTCCTACTTTGGGATTAGGCATCAATCCCCGAGGACCCAAAATCTTACCCAATTTGCTGACCAAACCCATCATGTCCGGGGTGGCGATCGCTTTGTCAAACTCCAGCCACCCTTTTGAAACTTTCTCGATGATCTCTTCTCCCCCCACGAAATCGGCACCCGCATCGAGTGCCTCTTTCTCTTTCTGCCCTTTTGCAAAGACCAATACCCGGACTTTTTTGCCCGTCCCATGAGGAAGGACAACGGTTCCCCGGACCATTTGATCTGCCTTCTTAGGATCCACACCAAGACGAATAGCGAGGTCCACTCCTTCATCGAATTTGGCGTAGGCGGTCTCGAGAAGGAGCTTCACACCCTCCTCCAGTTCATACCGTTTGCCCCGATCCACCTTCCCTCTTGCCTCTAAATATTTTTTTCCTCTCGTTGACATAGTTTTCTCTTAGACGATTTCCAGACCCATGCTCCGTGCCGTCCCCTCGATCGTACGGACCGCTCCCTCCAGGTCCACCGCGTTCAGATCTTTAAACTTGATCTGTGCGATCTCTCGAATCTGGTCTCCGGTTACTTTGCCCACTTTGTTGCGATTCGGCTCCCCAGAGCCTTTCACAATTTTTGCCGCCTTCTTCAAAAGGACGGAAGCGGGCGGGGTTTTGGTCACGAAGCTAAAGGATCGATCGGAATAGATGGTGATCAGCACCGGGATGATCATCCCTTCCTGCCCCTGGGTCCGAGCGTTGAAGGCCTTGCAAAACTCCATGATGTTGACCCCATGCTGTCCCAGAGCCGGCCCGACAGGAGGGGAAGGGTTGGCCTGTCCCGCTTGAATCTGAAGCTTCACCATTGCCGTCACTTTTTTCGCCATTGTCCACTCCTCAGACGCGGACCATCAATTCTTTTCTACTTGGATAAAATCCAGTTCTACCGGAGTTGCTCTTCCAAAGATAGAGACTAAAACTTTCAACTTCCTTTTTTCTGGCTTGACCTCTTCAATGGTCCCAATAAAGTTCATGAAAGGACCGTCGATGACTCGAACGCTATCCCCGACGCCCAAAGAAATTTTAGGTTTCGCCTTTGAAACACCTTCTTTCATTTGAGACAGAATCTCTTCCACTTCCCCTTCCGAGATGGGAATCGGTTTTGTGCCATCTCCGGCAAAACCCGTGATCTTTGGCGTGTCCTTGACGATATGCCATGTCTCCTCGTTCAACTCCATCTTCACAAGTATGTATCCGGGAAAAATCTTTCTCTGGGAGGTCTTCCTCTTTCCCTTCACCAACTCCACTACGGTTTCCGTGGGGACCAGAATGTGGGAGAAAAATTCTCCCTTGCCGAGGTTTTTAATCCGCTCTTCTAAATTTTGTTTGGCCCTGTTTTCGAAACCCGAATAGGTGTGGACCACATACCACTGTTGCGCCATAGTGTTTCCGTTTAGTGGGGAGAGAAAGTTCGTTCCACCTCGCTCTTTAACTCGCCGCCCCCTTCAATAATTGCTTGACCAGACCGGATAGCCCTGAATCAACGATTCCCAAGAAGATGGCGATGATTAGAACAGCTACCAAAACGACGACGGTGCCGGAAAGGGTATCCTTTCTTGAAGGCCAGGTCACCTTTTTAAGTTCGGTTCTAACCTCTCTCAAAAATTGTAGGGCAACTTCAAATTTCTCTTTGATTGAGAATTCCATCTTATCTTTCTCCACCCTCAGCCCTCACCCTTCCACCATCCAGTTATGGCAGGCCCTGTCCAGATTAGGGTATATGGCAGGCCAGGAGGGATTTGAACCCCCATCACCCGGATTTGGAGTCCGGTGCTCTATCCGTTAGAGCTACTGGCCTGTATCCGGTGAGTGGAAAGGAGAAGGTGAAATCTGCCACTTTCTACGGTCACTTCGTCTCTTTATGGACAGTATGTTTACGACAAAATCGACAATATTTTTTGAACTCCAGCTTATCCGGAGTGGTACGTTTATTTTTAGTCGTAGAGTAATTCCTTCGTCTACACTCTGAACAGGATAACGTTAAAATATTCCGCATCAAATACTCCTAATCGGGAAGTGTCAACCCTTCTCCTTTATTCGAGGACGTCACTGATGACGCCTGCCCCCACCGTACGACCTCCCTCCCGTATCGCAAACCGCAACTCCTTCTCCATCGCAATCGGCGTAATCAACTCCACCGTCAACGCCACATTGTCCCCGGGCATCAC
>DASPPQ010000059.1:0-7681 GCA_035625415.1 Thermodesulfobacteriota bacterium | reverse complement strand
AAAAACATGGATTTCAGAAATATCTCGACGATGCCATGGGCGAATGCAACGAGACAATCGTTGGATTAGAACAATGCAGAGATTTGTACGGAGAATCAGTAGACAAGCGATTATGTGAACAATTAATCGATCTATATGATAAATGTGGAAGGCAACTTTATAATTTGTCATCAGCTTGGAGCAGGTTTAAGAAAGACGATAAACGTAACCTTTCATAACGGTGCGGGCTTTGTTGCCGTAACCGCAGAACCTTGGACCTGACTGTGATTCGTGGCGGATAGGTCGGTTATTCATGAAAAAATTCTTGCTATTTAAGAAAATAAATTTAGGCCTACGAACAGAGGTCATCATTAATATCTCCTTCCTCATGCTCACAGCAATCCTTCTCATTGGGTTTACGATTTCAAAGATCGTTGAGAAGAACATCATCCAAGAAAAGGTTAGGTATGGGAAAAGAATGGTCCAGGATTTCCAAGGCATCATCGATTTTATATCGCGTGATAAAAAGGAATTTAGTTTAAGTCACCCGATTACTAAAAAAGAGGTCCAAGATTTTGTTCAAATGTACACGAAAGGGAAGAGCTTTTATGATTTATTGATTGCTGATCTTCAATTCAACTTTATTGCCAGCAAAAGAGCCGAGCTGATTAATAGACGATCTACCGATCCCCTCCTGCAAAGGGCTATCCAATCGGGGGAACCGAGAGTCGAAATTGAAAAATCAGGGAGCTTTCTATCAACCGTCTACAAGAAGATGATACTCTATTCTCCCCTATGGTGTCAGGGAAAAATTATCGGGGGGATTCAAATGGAGGTCTTCGTTGGGGATTTAATGACAAATCTGTTAGAATCCCAAAAGATCATCTTAATCACCGTCGTTCTCGATGCCATTATTCTGATCATTTTCGGGAGTTTCTTGCTATCTCGCGTTTTGGTCAAACCCATTAAGGATCTCGTTCGATTGTCTCAGAAGATCAGCGAGGGTGATTTCAGTCAACGGATAGAAGACACCTCCAAGAATGAGATTGGGCAGCTCATTGGGTCGTTCAATCGAATGATCGAGAAATTAAGGGAGAATCGGGAAAGTTTAGAGAGTCATTTGGAGTCCCTTGAGTCGGCCAACAAACAATTGAAGCAGGCCCAGGAAGAACTGATCCGGACAGAGAAACTGGCATCGATCGGACGGTTCGCCGCAGGGGTGGCTCACGAGGTGGGAAACCCTCTGGGGGCCATTCTCGGATATACAAGTATTTTGAAAAAGGAAGGTATTGATCGTGAAGAAGCTAAGGATTATATGAAAAGGATCGAAGCAGAAATAGACCGGATTAACCATATCGTCCGGGAGCTTTTGGATTTTGCAAGACCATCTAAATTTGAAATACGTGAGGTGAAGATCAATAAGATTATCGAAAGCACGCTCTCTTTACTATCGTATCAAAAGAATTTCAAAAATATCGAGACCCAATTAGACCTGCAATCTGATCTCCCTCTGATCAAAGGGGACGAATCACAGCTGTCTCAAGTCTTTATTAATATCATTTTAAATGGGATCGATGCCATGCCAACCGGAGGTGTTTTAAAGATTCAAACGAGGGAACATGTTGTTGAATATTTACATGCAGATCGGGTTCAAGGAATATATGCTCCCAGACGTAGGGGTGATTCGATGGAATCCGACTACTCCCGTTTGCGCAAACACCATCCCTTCTTGGCCGGGCTTACAAAATTCTCAGGAGGGGATCGACTCGTCAAGGCTCGAATCGCTGATACAGGATGCGGAATTAAGAAGGAGGATTTGGAAAATATTTTTGACCCCTTTTTTACAACTAAGGCTCCTGATAAAGGGACGGGTCTTGGTCTATCCATTTCTTTGAAGATTGTCGAGTCTTTGGGAGGGGAAATAAGAGTAGAGACTGAGGAAGGGAAAGGCACAACATTTGACATATACTTTCCTGCGATTTGAGACCGGCTAAGAGTATGGGTATCGCAATATGACGAAAGGTTAGCGGTGACGGTTACGAAGCCCGTTTCGTTAATCGGTAAGGGTTACGTTAAATCATGGAAAGAATAGCAAGCTTCCGAGACTTAGAGGTTTACCAGGGCACATATAAGGGGTGCATCGAGGTGGTGACAAGAATTATTCCAACGATATCTGACTTTGAAAAGAATGATTTGAAGAGCCAACTTTGACGCTCCGTGAAGGCTATCCCAGGACTGATCGCCGAGGGATACCCTAAAAAGCATCAAAAACATGGATTTCAAAAATGTCTCGACGATGCCATGGGCGAATGCAATGAGACAATTGCTGGATTAGAGCAATGCAGAGATTTGTACGGGCAGACTGTAGACAAACGACTATGTGAACAGGTAATCGATCTATACGATAAATCTAGAAGGCAACTTTATAATTTGTCGTCTGCTTGGAATAAGTTTAAAAACGATAAACGTGACCTTTGATAACGTTACGGGCCTCGTAGCCGTAACCTTTTATCCTAAATAACGAGCCTCGGCAGGGATGGACGTTCAGGAGAGAGAAAATGATTCCTAGGCGCATTCTCATCGTGGATGACGAAGAAAGCTTCAGACACATGTTATCCGTCATACTGATCAAAGAGGGATACGAGGTGGAAGCCTCCTCCACAGGGGAAGAAGGACTCCAGAAGGCGGCGGCGTCTCCCTTTGATCAGATCCTTTGTGATATCCGTATGCCCCATATGGATGGCTTGGAATTTTTGAGAGAGATAAAAAAGACCGGGGGGCAGGCGACGATCATCATGATGTCAGCTTATGGAACGATGGATACTGCCATTGAAGCGATGAAACTCGGAGCTTATGATTACATCTCAAAACCCTTTAAGCCTGACGAAATCATCCTAATTCTCAGAAAGGCTGAAGAAAGGGAACAGTTAAGGAGGGAAAATCAACTTCTGAGAAAAGAGGTAGGGAAAGAATATAGTTTTGAGAATATCGTCAGTAAAAATGAGAAAATGCAAAAAATATTCGACGTAATTAAAAAGGTGTCTCAATATAAATCCACCGTACTCATCACAGGAGAAAGCGGGACAGGAAAGGAATTGGTAGCCAGAGCCCTGCACTATAATAGTGATCGTTCCCAGAATGCCTTTATCGCTGTTAATTGCGGAGCCATCCCTGAGAATTTATTGGAGAGCGAGCTCTTCGGACATGCCAAAGGGGCTTTTACCGATGCCATTCGCACCAAAAAGGGCCTATTCGAGGAGGCCGATGGCGGAACGCTTTTTTTGGACGAGATTGGAGAATTGCCCGGTCAACTTCAGGTGAAGCTTCTGCGTGTGCTTCAAGATGGAGAAATAAGAAGGATAGGGGAATCTAAGCCTATTCAAATCGATGTCAGAATAGTGGCCGCCACGGTTAAGGATCTCTCAAAGGAGGTGAACGAAGGTCGTTTCAGAGAGGACCTATTTTATCGCCTGAACGTACTTCCCATTCATATCCCACCTCTGCGAGAAAGGAAAGAAGATATCCCATTGCTCATACAGCATTTCATTGGGAAGTATAATCAGGCCATGAACAAGGATGTAGCGGACGTCGATCATAAGGCCTTGGACACGCTGATCAATTACAAGTGGTATGGAAATGTAAGGGAATTGGAGAATACCATCGAAAGGGCGATCGTATTGTCCGAGAAGAATGATATTGAGCTGGAAAATTTGCCCATCGAAATTCAGAATTTTAAAGAGGAGTTTCAACCGGAGGCATTATCTGATGAAGAATACTCTATCAAGAAAACCTCCAAGGTCTTAGAAATCAACTTAATTAAAAAGGCTTTAAAAAAGACTAAGGGGAACCATACCCATGCTGCAAAATTACTCGAAATAAGCCACCGGGCGCTGCTTTATAAAATTAAGGAATACGGGATTGTTGAAAATGAATAGAAGAAGGAATGATAGTGTAGGTCTCATAAATTACTTTACAGAGACCGTCATTCCGGACTTGATCCGGAATCCAGTCTTTTCAACTGGATTCCCGCTTTCGCGGGAATGACAACCCTCATCATCATTGTAAACAAATGTTAGATTCTATATACACTGGAATAGTGGGATGGACACAAAGAAAGAAAACCTCAATGAAGATTTAATTCAAATTCTAGTGTACTGCGTCAGAAGTCCCGTTGCTTTGAATGTCATTCCGGGCTTGACCAAGCTTGCCCCGTGCTTGACACGGGGGAATCCAATGATTTTAACTGGATTCCTGCTTTTGCAGGAATGACAGCTTCTGAACTTATGTAAAGAAGTGTCGGACGCACTAGACTAAAGCTATGCAATCTTTTCTTAATAAATTAAAACTTTTCATAAGAAATTGGAACTGCAATATACAGACTCCCCAACCCTCAGCGCTTGGGTCTAGCATCTAACCTGTTTAATTCATTAAACATTCTGGTACTTCTATCGCTCTTAGTTCAAAGGTCCAATTTGGAAATGTGTTGGTATAGGTTTTGCACTGTCTAAAGTTAAAATCACTTCCAGGAGACTAAACTTTGAATCTTTTAAAAAAACCAAATGGCTTCACCCTAATCGAGGTGCTGGTCGCTTTAATCATCTTATCTATCGCACTGCTAGCTATGGCGGGTTTGATGGCCACGACAACAAGGAATAATGCTGCTGGCGGCCACCTAACCGAAGCTGCCACGCTCGCCCAGGACACGCTTGAGCGATTAAGGGTGGCACCTCTGGGAGATATCCCGCTTACTTACAACACAACGACCGTAGCTCCTTCGGGGATCACGTATACCTGGGGTTGGGTCGCTTCCCAACCCATACCGACCCTCGACACAATTACCATCACAGTGAACTGGACCGATCCGATAAGACTTCAACCTCACACAATTACGATGGTTTCAACAATTCCTGAGTATCAGTAGAAGAGTCGTGGTTCAATTTTCTTTAGGGAGAGATGATGGGAAATAATCGTTCATTAAAGCAGTTCGTGCCTAATAAAAAGGGCGTCACCCTTATTGAACTACTCGTCGTATTAGTCATTTCTGGAATAGTCGTTGGCGGCATTTACAAAGTGTTTGTTGCTCAGACAAGAGCCTATACACTTCAGGATCAGGTAGCTGAGGTTCAACAAGACGTCAGAGGCGTCATGGAAATCATGGTGAGAGACATACGAATGGCAGGGTTCCAGACCAACAACTTTGCATTAACCAATCCCGCCGGATCAGCCCTTATCTCGAGTAATCGGATTGTTACCCCTCTTAATGATGGTGCTATCACTGTGTATTATGAATATAACCCTACTATCGCTAACCCTCCAGTATACACAGTGACTTATGCATTAGTGCAACAACCAAATAACAGTTTCAGTTTGTTCCGGACACTCTTTGTTAATGGTGTTCAAACCGATAATTCTGATCTATTGGATAACGTGACTAACCTCAATTTTAGCTATGGCATTGATGCGAACGGAGACGGAATCATAGATGGCATACGTACGAGGACAGGCCTTACTCCTTATAGTGCTTTCCAAACAGCTGAATATGTTAATGGCCTTCCGACGGCAAAAATCCTGGCCGTCCGCATTCAGCTAACTGCAAACCCGGCGCCAGTGGATCCGGATGTGACGACGATGGTCCATCCGAGAACCTTGACCTCTGTGGTGATTCCGAGAAATATATTTTTTCAGAGATATCAGGCATATTGATCAAAGAGCTTTAAAGAAAATGGATAAAGAGGGCTGAATATGGCAGCAAAAATGAGTATTATTTTAAGAAACCAATCCGGGGCGGCTCTGGTCATTGCCCTCATCATGATCATTATCATCACTTTGATCGCTCTGGCCTCGAGCTATACCTCCATCTTCGAGATGAAAATCTCCGGAAACAAAAGGGGATCGACAGATGCCTTTTACGCTGCTGATGCCGGGATCAACGTCATTACGTCTTATCCTACACAAAGTTTTAACACGGCGAGCTATACCGTTTTGGTTCCGAATTCCTCTTCTGTGTACAACCCTTTTACTAATGTAAATATTCCAAATCCCGCTAATATATTGCCTTTAAATGCATCCGTTACATATTATCAGAACCAGTCAGGGCCGCCGAGAGGCGGAGGTTACTCTGCCGTCAATGTTGGCTATGCCTATTTTCAAGTCCAATGTATTGGAATCGATTCCGCGGTCAGCGGGGTCATAGGAATCACGGGAGCACAGGCTACAGTACAAGAAGACGTCATAGAAATAATACCTATTGCACAATAGCAAGGAGGAAATTAATGAAAAAAATAATCCTTTTATCAGTTTTATTAATTTTTTTAATTCCTCTTGGGCCTGCCTTTGCCAATGATACAGATCTTTATATTCTCACCCAGCTCATGCAACAGGTTCCCCCTGACACATTGATCCTTCTGGATTTATCAGGAAGCATGAGCAATTACACTACCGACCTGCCTACATACACTCTATATATCAATCCCGGAACAGAAAGTCATGGAGTTTATCAATATCAATGTGGAAATACTACCATTCCCTACTATTGGACAAATGCCAGCCCTCATACAACTGCATGTACTATAAACAGCACTCAAGTGATCTATGGCGACCCTACGTGCGCTGGTCCTTTTTATATGACATATAATCAAACAGGGACCTCAGCCAGCCGGACCACTTGCACCCAGAGCAAGGTCGCCATCGCGCAGAGAGCCCTTTTCAAACTTTTGGATGCAGACAACTGTTCCGGTACGGGCACCCCTGATGGAATCATCAATTCATGTGACCAAGCTTATCTGAAGATCAGAATGGGATATATGAGATATTATAATTGTGGTTCTACTTCTCCCGAAGCCACAGGCTATCCTGAAACCAACACCAGCAGTTACAACAGCGGTTGTAATACGGTTATCGACCCAATCAATACTCCCTATCCCCAAATTTATTGTAATGAAAGTACGAGCTGTACCCCATCAGGCCCTGCGACGGCTACAAGCATTGAGACTGAGACTGCTTCAGGAGGGACTCCGCTTGCCGCAGCATTGGAGGAAGCGAATTACTACTTGACTTATACGAAGACCCTAGATAATGATTCGGCTTGCCGGCAGAAGTTCGTGATTCTCATCACAGATGGAGATGATACATACGCCTGTAAAATGAACGGAAGTGAGGGCGAAAAAATTCAATATAAGGGAAGAAGAGAAGTGGTGGCGCAAGCCAGGGCATTGGCCAATGCCGGATATTACGTTTTTGCTGTAGGGTTTGGTTCAACCATGCCCTCTTTCGAACAAAATACGCTCAATTGGGTTGCCTATTATGGAAATACAAAGAATACCAACGAAACCCAATCAATCACCACTATGTACACCATACCTTATAGCGGTATCTATCCATCGGGTGTTACTCAGTGTATGTCTTCAAGTCAAGTTATGGGTCCATACACAGGCACGGGAGCTCCATATTGGGGATATACATATTATTATGCTAATAGCCCTTATACTAATACCCCTGGTGATAGCGACCCTGGACAGGATGCTATATCCGGTTACGCCTTTATTGCAACGAGCGAAAGCGATCTCAACGCTGCAATCAATAACATTAGAAACTTTATCATTGCGCTCATTGCGCAATCCACTTCGTATGTGGCCCCTGTGGTCCCCGTCAGCCAGTATCAGAGCACAAGTTCCGAAAATGATATGTGTTTAGGAATGTTTGA
>DASPPQ010000058.1:0-22687 GCA_035625415.1 Thermodesulfobacteriota bacterium | reverse complement strand
AGAGCTGAGCGCCTTCTTCTTCGGAAAATGATCACCCACCGGCTTCCTCTCAAGGAGACAGGTCTTGGATTTCAATTGGTGACCGAGGCAAAAGACTCCATAAAAGTCATCATCGAACCGCAAAGATAAGTAGAAAGAAAGGTTGAGGCTTAGGTTAAGGTTAAGAATGTCTAAATTACGGCATATTGAGCCAGGAATAGTAGTTTCCCGATAAGTAGATGGAAGCAAGAGGATTATGGCCTGTCACTCTGTCCTTCACTGCAAGGACGGTTGTTGGCGCTTCGGCATATTTGAAAAACAGGGAGTCGTGACCCACGCAAAGTCCCAGTAAGATATTGAAATCCGTCTTAGCCTCATTGACGATCGCTGCCTGGAGAATGGGATTACACATAGACTCGTACTGCCCGATGAAAATCTTCTCGCTGTCCTTCACACCAATCTCTTCTTTTGGTATTGAACCGACCTTGCACACAACCGACACCGTTTCAAAACCCTGATTTTGCAGGATTCGGGCGACCACTTCCGCTTCCTTGTATAACCCGACACAAAACACCAAACCCAGACGGGTGTACCCCATCTTTTGGGCAAACTCGCATATCTCCTGTATCCTCGGCTTTGTCGGGTGCATCACATACGGCCTTTTCTCCCTTCCGGCATAACACTCACCCTCCTGGATAGATGCCTGACGTGCAAATTCTCCGATGTCTGCTTTTTGATACTTCTTCTGTGCCTGTCCGGCAAGCTTCTTTTCCCCAAGAGTAGGGCATCCTTTCGACCCCTTTCCTTTCGGATTCATGCAGACCTTTTCCTTTGGGGACAAAGCGCAGCTTGCACAATCTGACAAATTATTCCTTTTCATAAACAGCCTCCTCTGAGAACGGGATGTTCATCTTCAGGAAAAACTCCTTCCTTAAATCAATGCAAGGCGATCGGCAACGGCCAGGCCGGTTTGAGTAGGATAGAGGCGGCCATCCTGGATGGATATCAGTCCTTCTTCCCGGAGCTTGTTTATCATTTCCTTTTTTTCAGCGAAAAGGTCGCAGTGATACCTGTTCCTGAAATCATCGAAAGAAACTCCCTTTTTGGTCCGGAGGCCGAGGCATAGCGCTTCTAATCTCAGTTGTTCCATCGTCAGGTTCTCTGTTTCTTCAACAGGAAGATTTCCCGCATTGATTGCAACGATATATTGATTAACGGAGCGTTGGTTCCACCATCGACGATTGTCCCGAAAGGAATGGGCCGAAGGGCCAAGACCAAGGTAAGGGGAGTGGTCCCAATATTTTTGATTGTGTCGGGAGGCATATTCCATTCCCCTCGAAAAGTTTGACACTTCATAATGGATATACCTGGCATCTTCCAGGAACTCAGACGTGTTTATGAAAAATTCGTACTGCAATTCTTCTCCGGGCATGAGAAACTCTCCGGCCTGGTATCTTATCCCCAAAGGGGTTTCCGCTCCGAGCGTTAATTGATAACAGGAAAGATGCTCCGGTGAAAAGGCGACAGCCTGTTTCAAGGTATCCAGCCATGAGTCCATGTCCTGTGCCGGGACACCGTAGATCAGATCGAGCCCAATGTTTTTAAATCCGGTCTTTCTTGAGGCCTCAATGGCTGAAATGGCTTGTTTTGCAGAATGCCTCCTACTCAGGAAGGCCAACACTTTTTCGTCAAACGATTGGATTCCGATATTGATTCGATTGATTCTTATCTCGCGCATCGATTCAAGCAGAGATTGATCGAGATCAGCCGGGTTCGCCTCGATAGTTATTTCCGGCTCTGCCATGAGATCGAAGTTTTTCTGCACACTTATCAGGATGTCTTCAAGTTGTGGAGAAGTGAGAAGGGAAGGGGTTCCGCCCCCGATGTAGAGCGTATCAAAAACATCGGATCTGTTCCGGTACATCTCCATCTCTTTATTAAGGGCTCTTAGAAAATCGGGAATAACAGAGATGGCTGTGACCGAATAGAAATCACAGTAGTGACATTTGCCAAGGCAAAAGGGAATGTGAATATAGAGACCAGAAGTTTCTTGTAAGTTCATTTAATAAACCATTTGAGGGTTCACGGGTTCCGGGATTCAAGGGTTCGAGAGTTTGAGGGTGGAAAGTGGAGGGTGGAGCGTGGTCTTGACAACCTTCTACTCTCTTATGTTGGGCCACTTGAACCCTGGGCCCCTTGGCCCCTTCAATTATTTAATCGTCTGTATTCGTTTTCAAAACTGCTAAAAAGGCACTCTGAGGGATGGACACCGACCCGATGGTCTTCATCCTCTTTTTGCCTTTCTTCTGCTTCTCCAGCAGTTTTCGCTTGCGGGTAATGTCACCCCCATAGCACTTTGCTGTCACATCCTTACGGAAGGGAGAGATTGTGGTACGGGCGATGATTTCACCTCCGATCGCTCCCTGAATCGGTATTTTAAACATCTGCCGGGGAATTTCTTCCTTTAATCTTTCACAGGCCCGCAGGGCACGGGCACGGGCTTGATCGCGATGGATGATTTGCGACAGGGCGTCGACCTTCTCGCCGTTGACCAGGATGTCCACCAGGACGAGCGTGCTCTCTCTGTAGTCAAGGACCTCGTAATCAAAGGACCCGTATCCCTGAGTGACGGATTTGAAGCGATCATAAAAATCATAAATCACATCGGCCAGGGGCATCTCATAACTCAACTCCACGCGGCCCGGGCCCAGGTAGTTAAGCTTTGAGTTTACGCCTCGCTTCTCCATGCAGAGTTTCATCACAGCGCCCAGATATCTTTCCGGCATGAGCAGCGTAGCACGAATGTAAGGCTCTTCTCCCTTTTCAATGGAAATAGGATCCGGGTAGTGAGCGGGATTGTCAACGAACTCGATGCTTCCATCTTTCAATGTAAACCGGTAGCGAACGCTCGGAACGGAGAGAATGATGGAAAGATCATATTCCCGTTCCACCCTTTCCTGGACGATTTCGAGATGAAGGAGACCCAGAAATCCGCACCGGAAGCCCTGTCCCAGGGCAATTGAAGAATCTTTCTGATAGACGAAGGCCGCATCGTTCAACTTATATTTTTCGAGTGCGACGGCAAGGTCTTCATAGTCCTCAGGAGCGATGGGATAGATCGAAGAGAAGACCACCGGCTTGAATTCCTTAAAGCCGGGGAGGGGTTTGTTACAAGGTCGGTCATCGAGCGTAATCGTATCGCCGATCTGTACGTCCGACACGGTTTTGACACCGGCAAAGATATAACCCACCTCTCCGGCAGAGATCTTGTCACGTTTCTCTCTGGTGAGCAGGAATCGACCCACCTCCTCGACCTTATAAGCCGCCTGATTGGACATCAAGCGGATGATATCTCCGTTTTTGACGGTTCCGTCAAAGACCCGGCAGTGAATCACTGTTCCACGAAAAGAATCGTACTGAGCATCGAAGATCAGGGCAGCCAGTGGTCCTTTCGGATCCCCTTTCGGAGGAGGGATTCTCTTAACAATGGCCTCCAGAATTTCTTCGATGCCTATTCCTTCTTTGGCCGAGCATTTTAGATGGCTGAAAGGATCCAATCCCAGTTCCGAGTCGATCTGTTCAATCACCCGATCCACATCTGCCGTGGAAAGATCGATCTTATTGATGACCGGTATGATCTCCAGGTTATTTTCCATGGCCAGATAGAGATTGGCAATCGTCTGAGCCTGCACGCCCTGGGCCGCATCGATCAGAAGGAGGACGCCTTCGCAGGATGCGAGGGAACGAGAAACCTCATAGGAAAAGTCGACATGACCCGGCGTGTCGATCAAATTGAGAACATAATCCTCTCCATCTTTCGCATGATAGGGGAGGGCGATGGCCTGGCTCTTGATGGTGATCCCCCGCTCGCGCTCAATATCCATATTATCCAGGATCTGGTCTTTGAAGTTTCGTTCGTCGACCATGCCGGTATATTGAATGAGGCGGTCGGCAAGGGTCGATTTTCCGTGATCGATGTGCGCGATGATGCTAAAGTTCCTTATGTTTTTCATAGATTGCCGAAGAGAATATGTTTTAAATCCCCCCCATCCCCCCCTTTGCTAAAAGGGGGGAAAGGGGGGATTTTGGTTTTACGGGACTTGGAGAATCTTACGGGAAATTTACTCATTATAAGTTATTTCTTCCCAGAAATCTTTTTCTCACTCTCCATTTTTCTCGAACTTCTCCCTATCCCCCAATCCTCGCGTCCCCGCGTCTCCTCATGTCGTGATCCATCACAAAAAAAGGGGCGTGGTTAGAGGTGAATATGGGAGGATCCCTTCTCAAAATCGGCGCAATGGCCGGATGTCTCCTGAATTCCTTGTCCAGGAATTGCCTGATCAATTGCCTGCTCCATCCTTTCGGATGATCGAAGCTCGTGTAAAGGGAAAGGTCCCCTTCATAAAAGGTCTTTGTCTCCATCTGCCGGACTTCCGGTCCGTGGATGGGCATATTGAAAATGGAAAGATTCAAAAACCCAATGTAATCTCGGTGTCTCACAATGAACTCAAGGGTTCTTCGCGCTTCTGTCAGTCCTTCCGGAGGCGTTCCAAAAAGAAGGTAGACATAAGTGGAAACCCCGGCCTTTCTCAGATTTTTTAGAGCTATTGAAGCCTCTTCGAGATTGATCCCCTTTTGTAGAGAGTCGAGCACAGTTTGGTCTCCTGATTCCAGGCCAAGTTTTAACATCACACATCCTGATTGCCTCAGGGCGAGGCAGAAATCCGATTCGATCAGATGGCGGGTAATCCTGGCAAAACCGTACCACGGCGTACCCGGAGGGTGTTTACAAATTTCGTTCATCAGTGACGGGCTGATGGCATTGTCCAGCAAGTGGATAAGAACCGGCTTATGCCTATCGACCAGGCCAAGAAGATCGCCGATCACCTTGTCTGCCGGAATGGCCTGATAAGAATTTCCCTCGGCCTTTTCCGGACAAAACGAACACTTGTTCCAGTAACATCCGCTTGAGGAACTGTAGGGTAAAATCGGCCCTGGTGCCCGGTAGTCTCTCATGGGGAAAGAATTATAGTCGGGTCTGAAATGGCTATCTTCAGGCTCTGTTACTTCCATGAGCGAAAGCAAAGCGGCTTCTCCCGGTCCGGCCACAAGATGATCCACGAGCCCTTTAAAAGGGTTTTGCCAGCGGGGGTTTCTCATCCATGAAGTCACAAGCCCTCCACCCAAAACCAATTTTACTCCAGGGTATTCCCGCTTCAGAAAACCGATCATTGCGAACGTACACAGTGCCTGGGTTAAATAGTTGAGCGAAAATCCGATGATGGAAGGCTGTTCACTCTGCAAATAATCAGTGAGCCGTTTCTTAAAATACGGGTAGAATGGATTTTGTCCCGGATTTTCTGTGGCTCTGATAAGATCTGCGCTCCTTGATGGAGAGAGTTCTTCATGTTGAAAATTTGCCAGACCGAGGCGCACGCGACTGGAGTTTGCCGCTATGTCGAGAAGCCGATTCAGGTCCTTTATTGCTCGACGATAACGACCCTCATCCTGGTAGGCGTCGCGACAATTCAACGAGGCGAGATGTCTGGAGAGATGACGGACTGCCCGGCGAGTCCAGGTATCCGATTGCGCAGGTGGAGTCTTCAGGAGGCTGAGGAGACCTTCTAGATTTGCGTCCAAAACCCTGTATCCTACTCCGTGATGATTCAGAGCACCGCAAAGCTTTGCTATACCCGCTGGAGGTTCACACGGCTTGGTAACAGGAGGATAGATGAGAATCATGAACTTGATGATCGTATCGTTGGATTTTATCCCGTCAGAAATAATGCCCCGCTCGGCTTTGAGCTGTTCGACTGTGCTCGCGGCGACTGGGATTTCTAACGGGGTGGGCTCGGACCCGGTAAGACATTTTTTGCTTAAAATGGATATTTCCCCGCTTTGATCACGGCATCCGCAATCTCTCTTCTTAGCATCACCGTGTTGACGGGAGTAAAGCGAGCCAGGTTCTCGAGGACTGACAACCGGGTCCTAAGTGCCTCCGGATCGGCAATCGCAGAGAGGGCCTGCTTTGCGAAACTCATTATCCGGCTAAAGGAATCATTGACAAAAACCTTCACCATGGCCTTCTGAACCTGGGATTTCTCGTCTCCAAATCTTTCCATTGTCTTCAACGCTCGCAGCAGGCCGCTTTCCATGGCGAAGCCCTCGATCGTCATATCGCTGATCAGGCCCACGATCTCCTGTTCCTCTGCCAACTTTATCCTATACTTCTGAATCGCAGCCCCGGTAACCATGAGGGCGATCTTCTTTGACATGTCCACCATCTCTTTCTGCATGTCCAACTTCCCATCATCGGTTTGCACTTTCGGCTGGAAGGTAGGGAGCTCATTTGTCACCTTCTGCGCTGCATCGAATACGGGGAGGCGATTCTTCATGGCCCGCTTTATAAGCATATCGATGATGAGGAGACGATTAATCTCGTTTGTCCCCTCCACAATTCGACTGATTCGCGAATCTCGATAACCCCGCTCAGCCGGATACTCATGGATATATCCGTACCCTCCGTGGATCTGAACGGCTTCGTCGGCAACATAACCGGCCATCTCCGAACAAAAGATCTTATTGATCGAGTCTTCAATGTTATATTCCTCGATCCCCCTCGCCGTTTGAATCCCAACATCTTCAGCGTGGCGGTCGATATGCCGGAGAATCAGATCGGTCAGGCCTGCGGTGCGGTAAATCATGCTCTCCATCATGAACGTCCGAATCGCCATTTCCCCAATCTTCTGTTTGATCAAACCGAACTCGGCAATCGGCCGACCGAACTGAACTCTCTGTCTTGCATACATGACCGCTTCCTGCACGGCTTTTTTCGATCCGCCCAGACAACCCGCACCCAGGGTGAAACGGGCAATATTTAGGACGTTTAAAGCTACGATATGGCCCCTGCCAATTTCGCCGAGAAGATTCTCCACCGGGACCTTCACGTTGGTGAAGATCACACTTCGGGTCGAGGAGCCTTTCATCCCCATCTTATTCTCTTCCTCGTCTAACGAAACCCCTTCGAACGCCTTCTCGACGATGAAGGCGGTGAATTTCTCCCCATTCACCTTGGCATAGGTAACGAACGTATCGGCAATGCCTGCATTGGTGATGAACTGCTTCTGGCCATTCAGGATGTAATATTTTCCATCAGGGCTGAGCGTAGCCGTCGTCTTGGCGTTCAAGGCATCGGAGCCTGCCTGGGGTTCTGTCAAGGCATAGGCGCCAATGAACTCTCCGGTGGCCAACTTGGGTAGATAACGGATCTTCTGGTCTTGGTTTCCAAAGAAGACGATGGGAAGAGAACCAGGGCCCGTATGCACGGAGTAGGCCGCCATAAAGGATCCTCCTCCTCGAGACAGGTTTTCCATCAACAGGATGACACTGGCCTTGTCCAAATCTTGCCCTCCATGCTCCTCGGCAATGTCTCCGGATAGGAACCCTAATTCTCCTGCTTTTCTGAGCAGGCCTGGAACGAGTCCCTCTTTCTTCTCTTCAATATCGTCGGCTACAGGTAGAACTTCCCCTGCCACAAATTCCGAAGCCGCCTTTGCAACCAGCCGCTGTTCTTCAGTAAAATCCTCGGGCGTAAAGATTTCCTCGGGTGAAATCGATTTGATCAAAAATTCTCCCCCTTTAATATACTTCGGTTGTTGCATGATATCCTCCAACGATCTCAGGCGAGAAGCACCACTCGACCCAGTCAAGACGATGGCAGAGAAATCTTTCTCCCGGCGAGAATCCGTCTTCTGGCGATCAAACCGCCTCTACTACAGTGGCGATGCCAACTCCTCCCCCACCACAGATCATCTGAACGCCGGCTCTCCCGCCCGTGCGCTTGAGGTGGTGGACTATCTCCCCGAAGTAGATGGCCCCTGAGGCGCCAATGGGATGGCCCAGCGCAATGGCGCCGCCCGTTGGATTCACCCTGGGATCAAGGCGGTTGTAGCCAAGCTCATCTGCAAACTGGAGCAACGGGGAGGCAAATGCCTCGTTGGGCTCGATAATGTCCATGTCATCGATGGTCTTGCCAGCGCGTTTAAGGGCCTTCCTCACCGCCGGAATAGGAGCGAGGAGCATGGGCACCGGCTCGCCTCCTGCTACGGCGCAGGCTGCAATTCTGCAGAGCGGCTCAAGCCCCAATGCCTCGGCCTTGGCCCCGCTCATTAGTAGGACTGCGGCAGCGCCATCTACGATCTGCGAGGAGTTGCCCGGGCTAACGAGTCCGTGTTCTTTGAACGGAGTGGGGAGCGCCATGAGATCTTGAAGGTATGCCTCCGGGTCAGCCACCGCCTTTGGCCTAAGGACTTCGTCCCTTTCTACGCTCCGGGTCACGCCCTCCCAGATGAACTCGAAGGGAACGATATGATCAGCGTACCACCCCTTCCGCTCGGCCTCGACGGCCTTCTGCATGCTCCACATGCCAAAGCGCTCCAGGTCATCTCGGGTGTGTCCCTGGTCTGCGGAGATCATCTCGGCGCAGACGCCCTGAGGCACCAGCATGCCGATCTCCGCGAGGCGAGACGACAAACGCACCGGATAATTGGCATCCATCGCCACCTGAACGTCGGACATCATGCCGTAATGGGACATGATCTCCACGCCCCCGCAGATCATGATATCTCCCTCCCCCACCATGATCTCGTGCGCAGCGATGTTGATGGCCTTGAGGCCGGCGTTGCAGTACTGGTTCACCGTGCAGCCCGCGGCTTCCTTGGGGATGCCGGCAAGGAGTGACGCGATTCGGCCAATATTGATGCCTTGTTCCCCGACCTGGCTCAAGCAACCAATGACAACGTTCTCGATTTCCCCTTCATCGAACTTGGGGCACCGAGAGCGGACCCTTTTCACCAAACCCCGGAGTGTATTGGCCATGAGATCCTGAGCCGATGCCTGGCAGAGCTGGCCCGCTTTCTCCATTCCCTTCCGCCCCGACTTGCCAATTGCGGATCGAACCGCATCTACGACCACCACTTCATTCAACCTTGCCATGTTCGCGCCTCCTTTTCTTCAGCTATCTTCACCACGGACCCTCTTAGGAGGGACCGGTTAATCAAGTTCACTCCAAATCTTTTCTTTAGCAGATATTTTGAGTTGAATCAAATGGGAAGAATCTTTATTGGCGAGCTTTAAACCAAGAAGGAAGGAAGGGTGAATCCCATGCCTGAGAAAGACCAACGTGCCATATTCCGGAGGAATAGGGATCATGCAAGAGATCTGCAGCGGCATGGATCTATAGGCCTTCTTGATATAAGGTTTAATCGTTTCTCCAAGTGAAAGGTATGAGTAAAATGCCACAACTGCGAAGGATAGGGCAACCACGACGCATATAACGAACCCGGTGAGAACAATTCTAAAAACTTTTCTCATGGTTTTACCTCACAATTTAACAGGGCGAGGACGCACTAAGGCCGAGTCTCTATTTCGTCCCGAAATGGCCTGGTGACGATCCCGCTTTTATGGTTTGCAGTATATACAAGATTTAAGCTTTTTGAAAGTGTTAATTAAACCATTCTCGCTTCTACCTTGACAAACATAGGAGGCAATCACTAACTTTAAACTGAAAGTTTCTGGGGTCCGCGAGACCGGTATAATCATGCCGACGTGTGACAATTGTTGAGTAAAGAAAGGAGAAAAAAGCAATGGAGCGCGACCAAAGAAATCATTCCAAGCTACTAAGAGGACTTTTTGTTGGCAGCGTTTTAGGGGCGACAGCAGGCTTTTTATTAGCTCCCAAATCTGGAAAAGAGCTGAGATCGGATATCAAAGCGAGTACGAACAAGGCATTGGATGAGACGAAGCGGTTATACTCAGATGGTCGCACAAGGTTCGAAAATGCTTGTGCCTCTATTGGCAGGAGAAGAGAGGGAGCTTCACTGGGCACGATCGAGTCGCCGGAAGAAATAATGGGGGATGCCTAAGAAAAATCAAGAGCCTTAGAGCGCGAGAAACCAGAAGGGGTGGCAAGTAATATCATCAAGCCGGGGGCCGTTAGGGAGACGCGGGTGTTCATCCGAGGGGTCCTCGGTTCGGGTTTTCGTGCGAAATACAGCTTTTTTAGGTTCAAAATACTGAGTTGACCTTATTTACTTCATTTACCGCTTTAGATAATTTCTGTCAGAGAAGATGGGTAGGTATTTAAAGGCAAATCGAGCAGCTTATGTAGAAGGTTAGCTGTAACCAACAAAAAAGAAAGGAGGTTTCATCCTATGGCAGAAAATGGAAACGGTGGGGGAGGGTTCCTGCGGGGATTCTTTATAGGAGGTTTGCTGGGGGCGATCGCAGGACTTTTATTTGCTCCTAAATCCGGACAAGAGTTGAGATCTGAACTTAAGCAAAAAGGGAGTGAAGTCCTTGAAGAAGCGAAGGGACTTTATTCAGAAGCGCAGGTGAAAGCGAAGGCCATCCTTGAAGATGCTCAGCGCCGGGCCGAAGAATTAAAGAAAGAGGCCAATCTTCAGCTTGCCGAAGCACGCCTGAAGGCAAAGGAAGTCATAGAGGATGCAAAAGCAGGGGCGAAGAAAGTGAAGGGAGCGGTGGAAATAGGTTTGGAGGCGGCAAAGCAGGAATTCTCTAAAGGGTCGAAGAAAGAGGAGACCAAGGCTTAAGCCGAAGGGAGATCACAACCTATGTTACAGACGATCAGTGTCACCGTCATTGCAGCATCCATAGTCGTTGTTGCGATTGTTCTCATTCCTGTTATCTTACAAATCCGTCGAACGGCTCGACAGGCTGAGAAATTGTTAGAAACTGTCCGCATGGAAATTGTTCCCTTGAGTCACGACCTGACTATCATTTCGAAGGAAATCAGCAGTATCCTGCAATCCATTCATCGGCAAGTGGAAAAAGTTGAGGAAGGGATTGCGGTGGTTGGGGGTGCTGCTGAGCGTTTGCGCGACTTCGAGGAAGCAGCATTGACCATCGTTGAGGGGCCCCTGGTCAGGCTTGCAACGCTGGTCAGCGCGGCGAGCCGAGGAATCGGGGCTTTCGTGCGCTTTCTTCGAAGTCCAGCCGCAGAATGATTAATTTCGGGAAAGAAAATCAAGGACCGAAATAGAAGTCTCTAAACCGTAGATCCTGAAGTGAGATTGGGCTCTGGTTCGGGATGACAAAAAGCAAGGATTCGAGAACTGCCCCTAAACTCCGCTACTACTCACGTTTTCTTTCCTCAGCCGACAGTGAGATCAAGAGGTGCAACCCCAAAGGTCTACACAAACTGTCCTAGGGCCTTTGCCTTAAAATAGCCTGATCACAGTATCACTAAAAAACAGCCTCCTTTTTTCTACTTGACTTATGGAAGTTAATGACTTGTCTTGGTCTGACCCAAGATGAAAGGTACAGATCACGGATGACCCCAATCATTGTCGCCTTCTGCATTCCATAATTAGTGAATCTATTGTCAATGGCCATCACAGGGAGCTTGTCTTTCCTTTGCATCACTGCCTGCCGCCGGGATGGATTTTGACATTTGAACCTCTAATTTATTGTCTCCAGTTTTGGGGGACTCCAGCAAGAGAGGCCTTTCGTTCAAGTTCACTCAGTTGATTTTCAAAGTGCCGGATCGCATTGTTGACTCGAACCAATTCAGAACTTGATCCTACTCTCGCTTCGTACCTCTGTTTCACCTTGTTCAACTCATCTAGGGCTCCGGTATAGAAACGAAACTGACTCACCCAAAAATCCCTCGCATACCCGCCCGGTCGATCGGGGGAGGAGGTTCCCTGCATTGAATAGAGTGTCATCTTTCCATTGAAGGTATCCAGCACCACCTTAAATTTAGAGAGGAAAGAATTACCCAATAGCCCTGCTGAATTGCCGGGTAGATTATGAACCAGGGTATCTACATTTTCAACCTCTGCTTCCCCCACACGTATGGATCTCAATGTTACCAGAGGATTAAAGATGACGGAACTCGCAGTAGCGGTGGGGATGACGGGGGTGTTTTCATCAATCGTAATTCCTAACTCCTTCGCTGCTTCTCGACTGATCATCGTAAAACTTGCTCCTGTGTCCACAATGAAATGCTGCCTTATACTTTCATTCAGAAGAACCTCTATGTATGACACCTCCCCTCTACGCACAAGGTCAACAGTAATTCCTTTGGGTTCAGCAACCTCTGCAGGAAGAGGACTTTTAGGCATTTCCTGGGAATGTGGGGTCGAGGTCTCCTGAAGGAGCTTTCGACTCTCTGCATCTCCACGATATTTCTCTGGAATCGTTGAAAGATCGTCAGTAAAATGAACCGTCCCTTTTTCATCTACCCATTTATACATCTCTCCGTAACTGGAAGCTACCAAGACGGCCAAAATAATGACGACAAGAAGGGTAGTCCTCATTTTCCCGTTCCCCAGCATTTAGAGATTCTACTAAGAAACCTTCGCCACCGATCCAGTTTCATTGACCGCGGTTTCCGCTCAAAATCACGTGTCAACCGGCGTCATAATCGAAACCCTCGGTTCCTCCAGTTCTCAACTCTTTAATCCTTCATTCGAGAATAGCTCAGAGGTACCGACTACCGAAGGTGGTCAATATCTTTTTTTACATCGATAGTTAGGTTATGTCCCACCTTATACACATAATTTTGTTCTTTAGGGACTAAATTTAAAATATCATTTGACCCACTGCGGATCAGCCTTTGCCTCTTCTGCCTCCTTAGCAATCTTATTTAACATCTCATTGGCCTCTCTGATTTGAGCCTCACATTTTGATCTTTCATCTTTTAACAGGGCTATCTCAGCCCTCTTCATATCAAACTGAGTTAGGCTTAAGTGAAGTTAACGACACCATCTTTATCCACCCATTTATATATGATCTCACCATCCGCCATTGAAACAAAAACGCAGAAAATCAAAATATTTATTAAAATTTTTCTCATATTCAACACCCCTTTAATCGGAAAGTCTTTGTCTTCTTTTCTTTGTCATTAGATTTCTACCATAGGAATGCATATATGTTTTACCCGTATGTATATCCAAAAGAAACTAAGATAATAAAAAACAAGATTAAGCCAATTACAAACTTCTCCATCTCATTTTACCTGCATCATTTTTTGCTCCTTCTTAGGGGCCAACTTACTACCTAAAGCAATATTTATGCCATGCAGTGATAAAATATAACTTATCGAAAGATAAGGGATAGACTGAACTTCCTTCCAAAATCTGGTAATAATTTTTCCACCTTTGTCCATTTTGTTTAAATTCTTTTTGACAACAAAAACAGCCTATGGATGGCACCGCATGGGCACTTGTTACTAATAAGAGCGTCAACACTCCAAAGGTTGAGAGAAGGATTATTGATTTCGAATTGTACTCTTGTATGTTGGGACAAAAATTTAAAAACAACATTACAGGAACTACTAAACGATTTTCCTTTTTCTAATTTTTTGAGGCAGGCAGGATGGCAAAAATTGGCGACTTCACAAAGAGTGAAGGCCAGAACATTAGAGGTTGATCATTTCCGTTAGAAGAACTGAACCGCTGCGCGGTAGAAACAAAGGTTGGTGCGAAGCACCGCTTTTTTAATTGATCCCCGTTGAATTTGGTGTTAACATCCTTCCGTTGCCAAGTTTTGGTAACTTGTAAGGGAAGGCCCCCGATTGAAACCCCATAGGTAGTCTGTTTTATTCCCGCAGCGGCTCTGTTCTTCATGCGTCAATCCAAAATTGAATCAACTCCGTGAATTCACATGTTTGTCAACTTTATTACAACTTCGGATTGACGCTTATTCGAAATATTCATCGACGAGATTTGATTTTCTGGAATATCATTCCAGCCCTGACGGGCTTTCAGTAGCAGAAAAGACAATAGAGAAGTTTCTTGCACACGAGGTCTTCTTTCTCAGATGGAGGTATTATTGGGGGCATAGGGTACTTGCGTTCTGCGCTCGCGGGAACAATGGCATCATTTGCATACTGTAGGGTCGATCTCTTCGGCCATTCTCAAATCAGCAACTCCCCTGTCAGTGTTACCTTCTGACATGTCAGGCAAGGCCGCGGGAGCAGTAGGCCAAGGCATACCCCGGGTTGATCTCGATGGCCTTGGTATTGTGTCCTACAAGGGCTATTCCTTGCCCCCGGCCTGCCTGAGGAGCTTCACGATCCTGGTGTGGCCTGCGACCTGTGCAATCTTCAACGCCGTGCGGCCATTGTTGGCCTTGGCGTTCACATCCGCGCTTGCCGCCAGCAACACCTGCACCATCTCGGCTTGGTCGCCCGACACCGCCCACATCAGCGCCGTTTCGCCATTGTTGTTCTTGGCGTTCACATCGGCCCTGGCTGCCAGCAACGCCTCCACCACTCCAGCGTAGCCCCGAGCCGACGCATAAATCAGCGCCGTGTCGCCATAGTGGGTCTTGGCATTCACATCCGCCTTGGCTGCCAGCAACGCCTCCACCACTCCAGCGTAGCCCCGAGCCGACGCATAAATCAGCGCCGTTTCACCATTGTTGTTCTTGGCGTTCACATCGGCCCTGGCCGTCAGCAACGCGTTCACCACTCCAGCATAGCCCCGAGCCGACGCATAAATCAGCGCCGTCCGGCCATCTTTGGCCTTGGCATTTACATCCGCCCCGGCCGCCAGCAACGCCACCACCTCAACGTGGCCCATATCCGATGCCCACATCAGTGCCGTTTCGCCATCGTCGGTCTTGGCGTTCACATCCGCCTTGGCCGCCAGCAACGCCTCCACCACCTCAGCGCGGCCCTTATCCGATGCCACCATCAGCGCTGTGACGGCACCGTCGGCCTTGGTGTTCACATCCGCCATGGCTGCCAGCAACGCCTTCACTACCTCAGCATAGCCCCGAGCCGACGCATAAATCAGCGCCGTGCGGCCATCTTTGGCCTTGGCATTTACATCCGCCCCGGCCGCCAGCAGTGCCTCCACCACCTCGGCGTGGTCGCCCCAAACCGCCCACATCAGTGCCGTTTCGCCATTGTCGGTCTTGGCGTTCACATCCGCCTTGGCCGCAATGAGGGACTTGACCCGCACGAGGTCGCCTGCAGCAGCCGCACTGATCAGACCCGAGGCACGCTTTTCTGCTCTAGGGCTGGGCATGTAAGTTGGAGTTGTACATCCGATTGCAAAAGCAAGGATCAAGGCTAAAACTGCTGCAATTCTTACTGAAGCTTTCAGATTGTGTCGCATACCACCCCTCGGAAAGAGAAAGTGTCGTTAAGGCTTGTACGGCTACTAATACATAGAACGAATCTTTTGTCAATTTAAAAATGAGCTTATGAAAATTACTTTTTAAGGGTTAGTAGAAATCATCATGGCGGTGCGTCAATTCTTACTGCACCCAAGACGGGCCATCATCGCTCCAGTGCACCAACGTACGTGCAGAATAGCTGCTGCCATTTCCAGCAGCTTGTCGGGTTCACAGACGTAGTAGGACCGGCGGGTCGACCCTTCAAGTATTAGTGTGACTTCCCCAGGTCTGGGACCTTGCTCCACCAGAAAGCCCCATCCTTTAAGTAGTCGGACCGCTTTCTCAAAGGACAATTTCTGAAAATCTGGCTCCAATAGGATTCCTCCTGCGTGTTTATAGTTTCAATCAGAAGGCGATTATCTGCGCAGTTTGCACGCCTCGAATTCTAAAGATCCTATATCAACCGGAGAGTTTCTCATGTCCACGTTTGTAACTTGCCTCTAAAAATGATGTTCAGGGTTGATATGATAAATGATCATTCCTAAGTTGTCAAGAATAATAAGGTATTATTAGTATTTATAAGTTAGAATTAGTCATTGTTTCACCATACGTTTCTACCGTCAACAATTATGATGCTCCAATATTGAGGATACTCCTCAAAAACAAAAGAGGAATTTTCCCTAATTTCTCAAAAAAAAGAGGTTGTTTTATGAAAAAGGAAAGGTTTTTATGGTTAACGGTTTTGGGTACTGTGCAAAGGGGTCAGCCCTTGACACGGGACAGAGCCTTCTGAAGCTCTATCATTTCCTCTCTCAGCTTCCTGTTTTTCTTCATCCTGTCTTTGATCCTTGTCCCAATCTTGGTAACCGCAGAGTAGCTGATACCGCCGAAATACCTGCCTATCTCCGGGTTCGAAAAGGGCGTGTGCTTCCCCGCAAGGTATACAGCGTACCCCTTTGTAAGGGGATGCCGATTGAACCTGTTCCCTCGAAACCTTGAACTGATTGCACAGAAGGTCGACAATCTCATCCATATCGGATGTTATCGCCCCGAGGAACCGCCTATGGGATATCTCCTTCTTCTGCACATCTTGATCATTAAGCCGGTCTAACACCTCTTCGATGAACTTCTTCCCTCCCAGAATCACCCCGCCGTATACCTTCTGAAAGAGGTTTCTTGGCTTCTCTGTAAGGGCAGTCTCCACAAACTCCCGATAAAAAAAGACTGGATTCTTGCTTTTGAAGGACATTTTTAGAGGTAGCGTTAGATTTGAAATAGCACTTCTACAAATATCCCTGTTTCTTCAGGTTGACCATCAGGATGGAGAGGGCTGCGGGAGTGACGCCGGAGATTCTTGAGGCCTGGCCGAGCGAGTGAGGCTTGATCTTCTTCAGTTTCTCCATTACTTCTGTGGTGAGTCCTATCACAGAGCCGAAGTCAAATTCTTCCGGGAAGCTCACGTCCTCCAATCTTTTAAACCTGTCAATCTGTTCCATCTGTCTCTTGATATAACCGTCATACTTTACCTGAATCTCGACCTGCTCCTGTATCGATTCCGGGATGCCTTCAAGGCTTCGATCAAAATCAAAAAGATTTTTGAAATGAATTTCAGGTCTCTTCAATATCTCTCGAAGGGAGGAGTCTTTTTTCAGGGTGGCGCTTCCCCATTGATGGAGAATTTCGTTATTCTCCTTTATCGGATTGACTCTTAGAGATGAGATTCTGGACAGGGTATTTTCAATCGCCATCCTTTTCTCCAGAAAGATTCGGTAATCCTTCTCTTTAACCAATCCCACTTCATATCCCATTTCTCTCAACCTCAAATCGGCATTGTCTTCTCTCAAATGGAGGCGGTATTCTGCCCTGGAGGTAAACATGCGATACGGTTCGGCAGTCCCTTTGGTGACCAGGTCATCGATCAAAACACCGATATAAGCATCGGAACGCTTCAAGATGAGAGGTCTCTCGCCTCGAACATAAAGCGAGGCATTGATCCCGGCCATCAATCCCTGTGCCCCTGCCTCTTCATAGCCCGACGTTCCGTTGATCTGCCCGGCGTGGAAGAGCCCTCTGATCTTTTTCGTTTCAAGGGAAGGCTTGAGCTCCGTAGGGTCGACAAAATCATATTCGATAGCGTACCCCGGCCGGATGATCTCGACTTGTTCAAGTCCTTTGATCGACCTCAGCATTCGGGTCTGGACGTCCTGAGGAAGGCTGGTGGAAATCCCATTTGGATAGACTTCAGTCGTCTTTCGGCCGTCGGGCTCCAAAAAGATCTGGTGTCTTTTCTTGTCCGCAAAGCGGACCACTTTGTCCTCGATCGAGGGGCAATATCGAGGTCCGATGCCTTTGATGACTCCGCAGTAGAGGGGGGACCGGTCGAGACCGCTCCTGATAATTTCATGGGTCCTGATATTCGTATAGGTAATATAGCAGGGAAGTTGTTCGGTCTCGATCTTTTCTGTTGAGAAAGAGAAAGGAAGAGGTGGTTCGTCTCCAAATTGACGCGTGAGTTGAGTGAAATCGATGGAATGACGATCGAGCCTCGGAGTGGTTCCGGTTTTGAGTCTTCCCATCCGAAACCCTAATCTCTTGAGCGATTCCGATAACCCGATGGAAGCCGGATCACCCATCCGGCCGGCGGAAAAGTGAGTCAGACCAATATGGATCAGACCATTCATAAAAGTTCCCGGGGCAAGGATCAAGGCTTTTGTCAGAACGGTTTCATCTGAATCCGTCTTCACACCGATCACCTGATCTCTGTGTATCAGAATTTCCTCTACCGTCGCTTCTTGAATCGAGAGATCTTCTTGATTCTCAACAGTCCTTTTCATTCGCGATCGGTATTCCTGACGGTCCACTTGAGCTCTTGAAGAGCGGACAGCAGGTCCTCTCGTGTCGTTGAGCCGCCGGAACTGAATCCCCGTTTCATCAGTGGCTTTGGCCATCTCACCGCCCAGGACATCGATTTCCTTCACCAGATGGCCTTTGGCCAACCCACCCACGGCAGGGTTACAGGACATGTGGCCGATTTGTTCGATCTTTTGGGTGATGAGAAGGGTAGGATGTCCCGTGCGAGCACAGGCCAGGCAGGCTTCGATTCCAGCATGTCCCCCTCCCACTACTACGACATCAAACCTTAGCATATTGAATCATCCTGATTAGATAAGTCGGGCGTGACCACTGGTAGTGTCATAACGAGAGGGCATAGCGCATAGAGCATAGCGCTAACGCCAAAGAAAGTGAAGAAACCACACAATAAATAAGAGAGCCCAAGTGAGCGACAGAGACCAAGTAAACCGAACAGGCCGAAAAAACCGGGTAACAACTGCGGTTGCCTCCTCTGTCGTTGTTCGCCCTGCGCTATGCGCTCTGCCTTGTGCGCTTTTGGTTCCCCCGGCAGGCCTTCACGCAGACGCCACAGATATTATGGCTGAAGTGGAGGGTCTTGGCAAAGGTTCTCAGTTGCTCATAACACCGAAGATGATCGAATTCCTCTTGGCGTTCCTTTATTGCCTCCGCGGGACAGACCGATAGGCAGTTGCGACAGGGACCACAAGTATTTAATGATGGCGAATCAATCGTAAGAGGGAGATCGGTGAGAATGGTAACCAGACGAATCCTCGACCCAAATCTTTCGTTAACAAGAAGGTTGTTCCGGCCAATCCATCCCAATCCGGCAGCCCGGGCCACATGTTTATGGGAAAGGTGTCCCCGTTGGTTTTTCCAATCCACCAATTGGGAGGCAGGGATGGGCATCGCTTGGTATCCGAGGTCTTGAATCGTTGAAGTTGCAATCAGCCCAATGGTGTCGAGAAGAATGTTGATTCTCTGGTAGTGATGAAAATAGAGCGGGGTGGGTTGGTTCTCAATCTCTTCCAAAATAGCATCAGAAAGGTGGAGTCCCGCTGAGATGCCGTAGGAGAGCCGCCCTATTAAGGATGGCGGAATAAGAATCTCCTCCTCTTTAAAGAGGCGAAGATCTGCCACTCCAAACAGGGAACCTCCCCATTGTTGGCAGAGGGTCTTGAGCTTTTCAACGTTCCCCTTAGGATTCGTCACAAAATAAATTGTGACTTCCGAATAGATTTATTGCAAGAGGTCTACGAATATAGGTTCCAGAATTCGGATTGCGGAATAAGTGGCCGCCAGTGGCAATCTTGAAGTTCCGAGCTTAATTCCCTCGGCAAAAAATCTGAATTTTAGATTCCGCACTCCGCAATCGGACTAGCGGGCTTTGATCTTCAATTCTTTGATCTTCTTACGAAGGGTGTTTCGATTGATCCCCAAGAGTTGAGCGGCAGTGATCTGAACATGGTCAACTCTCTCTAAGGCGGACTTGATCAAAATCCTCTCCACCACTCTAATGATATCGTCGAAAATCCCCAGCTTGGTTTTCGTCTCCACATACGGATCAATCTTATTCAGAAGTTCGACCAACTTCTCTTCTAAGATCTCATCCAGCCGATGAGATCCCGCCTTGGGCTTGCCGTCTCTCGCAGGTCCGGCCGTTTTCTGGTGATAATTCTTGATCGCCGGAGAGAGGATGGCTGACAGAATGGACAGGAACTGCAAATCTTCAACAAATTCGCGTCTGGGGCCATAGATGGAGTTTACATTGATTACCCCCATGCACTCATCGTCTGTAACGAGAGGGACACAGAGCAGGGGAGGTTGGATCATCTCGATCCGCTTTTGACTCTTCATCATCTCCTCATAGAGTGGCTCCTGGCTCAAATTCTGAATCACCATGGGCTGTCGTGATTCAAGGACTTTGCCTATCGTTCCCTTTTGGCTGCTACAAGTGAAAGGATGGGTTTCTTTCTCAATGCCGTAGAGGGCTTCCACGCGGAGAAATTCCTTTTGTTGGTCTTGAAGAAAAAGGGCCGAATACTTGATTGAAAAATGTTCAGACAGGATGGCGATCACCCTAACAAAATAATCCTGGAGGTGTTTCTGTGGGGGGAGCAGAATAATCGCGTAGAGGCTTCTCAATTCAGGATTGGACCGAGGATTGCTGAAGGATGTAGGAAGCATATCAGGCTCCTATGCGCTGGAAATCGAGTGATGCGATGGGTTCGGTAAACGGGGGTGCTTAAAGCCTATCTCCGAGGGTTAACCCTGTCGACGAAACAATCAAAGATCGAATCTGACAAACGTCCCCCAAATTTCAGAACAAACTCTCGTTTCCCCTCCTTTTTATCGACAACAGGACTAATCCTATATAAATTGAAGTCCAATTGCAAGAGAAATTTAGTAGGTTTTTCTGCATTCTACTTTGCCCTTGAAGTCTCATCATGAATTCATTAAAATCGACTCCATATGGCCGCAAGGACTGAGATGGACCGGCCGCGGGTGGTGATTCTCCTCGGCCCGACAGGGGTGGGGAAATCCAAATTCGCTATCGAATGTGCGGAGGAATTGGGGGGTGAAATCATCAGTGCTGACTCCATGCAGGTTTACCGGTATATGGATATCGGCACGGCCAAACCCACACTCGAGGACCAAAAAAAAGTCCCACACCACCTGATCGATTTGGTGACCCCTGATCAACCTTTTCACGCTGCCCTCTATCGAACGTTAGGCCGGAAAACGATTGACCAGCTAGTCGAGAGCAAGACACCCATTTGGGTAGTCGGAGGAACGGGCTTTTATATCAAAACTCTCATTCAGGGACTCTTCTCCAGTCCTAAGATAGACCCCCGCGTGAGGGAAAATCTAAGAGCGGAAGCAAAGGAAAAGGAGGAGGGCGCCCTTTTTGAGCGTCTAAAGAGCGTTGATTCTCAAACAGCCTCCCATGTTCATCCCAATGACCTCTTTCGGATTATACGGGCTCTGGAGGTCTTTGATTCGACAGGTGTCCCCATCTCTTTCTATCGGGAACAACACCGGTTTGGAGAAAGGCCATACGTCACCCTAAAAATTGGTCTGGAGATGAACCGGGACATCCTCTATCGTCGTATCGAGGAGAGAGTTGATCAGATGTTAGAAAAGGGGTTTCTTGGGGAGGTCGTCAGGTTGATGGAGATGGGCTATGGACGTGAATTGAAGCCGATGCAGAGTTTGGGTTATAAACAGATGGTTCAATTTCTCTTGAAAGAGGTCGGATGGGACGAAGCGGTCGGACAGATAAAGAGGGATACCCGCCGTTATGCCAGACGACAATGGACATGGTTTAAGTCTGACCCTGAGGTTCGCTGGTGGGATGCGTCAACGGATCAGCGAGAGATCATTTTGAAAATTAAATCCTTTTGGGGAGGAGGAGGGCCCCTGGCATGATGAAGAATCAGATAAATATCCAGGATCAATTTCTCAATCGCATCCGCCGGGATCGGAAACATGTCGTGGTTGAACTCACGACAGGTCGCAAGATCGAAGGGGTGATTCTCAGCTTCGATAATTTCTGCATCGTCCTTCGAGGAGAGGGGGATCAGTTGGTTTATAAACATGCCATTAGCACTATTTCCCCCGGTGAAAAAATAGAGTTTCTCGAGGCAAGATAGAAGAAATTTCAATAACCAAATTTCAAGCTCCAAATAAAAATCCCCGCCTTTTGGTAAAGAGGGGGGCCTGGATATTAAAGTTTGGTTATTGTTTGATGGTGGATGTCGGGAACTTGGGAGTTGCCCGGAGAACTAAAATGTGAGTCAGAGGACAGGATGATGGATGACTTCGATGTCAGGCCAATACTAGAGAGCCTCTTTTTCGTTTCGGATTCCCCGATCCGCCTTGAAACCTTGGTCGAGATCCTGCCCGAATCGAATAAAGAAGCGATTATGGAAGGGATTCGTCAGATTCAAGCAGAGTATGAGAATCGTTCAAAGGGAATCGAGCTGACAGAGATTGCTGGCGGATATCAATTCCGGACAAAAGCCGATTTCGCCGGGTGGTTAAACCGGCTGAAAAAAGCAAAGGCAGTTAAGCTGAGCCAGGCCGCTTTAGAGACATTAGCCATCGTCGCCTACCGCCAGCCGATCATCCGGCCTGCAATCGAAGAGGTTCGCGGAGTCGATTCGGGCTCTGTTCTTCATACCCTTCTGGAAAAGGGATTGATCAAGATCATGGGCCGCAAGGATCTCCCGGGACGTCCCATTGTCTATGGAACTACCAGGACCTTTCTCGAACTCTTCAGCCTGAATACACTTTCTGACCTCCCCAGCCTCCAAGAAATTCAGCCTCCTCCAGCTCCCTCAGAGAGATCCCTCGAGGAGATTATCCCCCAAGAGAAACCTGAAGAAGAGACATCGAAGGAAGAGATTCGAATAAACCCCTCTTTGCACGGGGGAGAGGAATGGGGTGAGGCGGAGAAAAAAGAGTAGGACATTCGATTGGCGCTTGAACGGATTCAGAAAATTTTGGCCAAGGCCGGGATTGCCTCGAGAAGAGAAGCCGAGAGGATCGTGCTTGAAGGCAGAGTGTCGGTCAATGGTCAAGTCGTTGAGGCATTGGGTCTTAAAGCTGATCCTTCCAGAGATCATATCAAAGTGGATGGAAAAAGGCTCGCCCATCTTGAGCCCAAGGTCATTCTTCTCCTTAATAAACCTAGGGGCTATCTTTCCAC
>DASPPQ010000057.1:0-2593 GCA_035625415.1 Thermodesulfobacteriota bacterium | reverse complement strand
AGCACTTCGAAGAAAAATAAATGGATTCGAGGAGAAGGAAACAGACGATTTTATGTTTGAATTACTCTTAGGTGATCTTTCCCAGGTAGAACTTCTGGACGTTCTCAAACCCTTGCTAACGGGGAAGAAGACCGGAAAATTATCTTTCAAAGGCAACGAGAACGGAGAGATGTATTTAGAAATGGGTAATATTGTTCACGCCAGGACCCCTCATTCTTCTGGAGAATATGCATTCTTTACCATTATGGGATGGAGAATGGGACGAGTTACATTTGAACCAGACCAACCCCCTCCGGAAAGAACCATTTCTATCCCTTACGAGCAGTTGCTGTTAAATTGGTCTTCGAAAGAAATGGAGTGGAAGAGAATCCGTGAGGTGATCCCCTCTGACAACGCCATTTTCCGTTTTTCCCCTCTGAACGGCCGAGAAGACAAAACCCTAACTTCGGATCAATGGAATGTGTTGGCTTTGTCAGATGGGGCGAAAAATATACCCGAAATCGCGAGAGCACTCAATTGGGACCAGTTTAGAGTTATCAAGACAATTTATCAGCTCGCCCAGGCAAGGTTAATAGAGCGAGTGGGTGAACCAAAACCCGTCAAGAATAAATTGATACCAGAGGATTTCTTCTCTGTGGTTGAAAATGAGTTAAGGAAGATTATGGGACCAGTTTCTCCTTTTGTCATTGATGATGAACTTGTTGAATTCGGCGAAAAGAAGGATTCCTTTCCACAGGATAAACTATTATCCTTCGTCGAGGCACTAGGGGAAGCAATTCCTCATGACGAAAAAAGGAAAGAGTTTAAAAAAACTATGATGGAGTTTTTCGACTCGCGAAATAAAAGATAATGTTAAAACCCTGTCCTCTGAGCAGGGCGTTTTAAAAGGAGGGGCTATATGGCAGTGGAAAAGAGAGACGGGTTAGGTCTGTTACCAAAATTATTAATTGGGACATTAATCCCTATTTTTGTGGCCTTTTTAATCATCGGGGTCATCGTATTCTTCAGTGTGGATTTGGGTAAATTTCGGATGACCAGTGTTAAAGACATTGGATCCGAAAGTCTGAAGGAATTAACCTCTGCCTCCTTAAATGAGTCCAAGTCCTCGTTGGGTCAAATGGGAGAGAGGATGATCAAGGAGAAGGCAATCGATGTAGCTGCGGAGATTGAGCTTTTTATTAAAACGCATCCCAAGGTTAAAAGGGAGGAATTACTGAGAGATCCATGGCTTAAGTCGATTGCTGTCCAGAAAGTCGGAGAGACAGGTTACACAGCCGTCCACGATAATATGGGTATTAACTATTTCCATGTCAATCCCCAAATCGTAGGGTCGGACTTGCACGATCTTTCCACTGAGCTCCCTGCTTTCTGGAAGATTCTGGAAGCCAGCCTGAAAGGGCCAGCCTATGGTTATTATGATTGGAAGGACGCAGACGGTAGAATACGCCCGAAATATATGTATTTAGCCCATGTAAAAGATACAGACCTTATTGTCGCAGCAACCACTTATATCGATGAATTTTCAAGACCCACAAAAACCATTGAAGGGAGAATGAGCCAGATCGAGAAAAGCTCTTTGGAAGGATATGAGGGTAAAATCAAAATATTTTATGTAGTTATTCTGTGTGTTGTCCTTGTTTTGTTGATAAGGATCTATTTTTACGCCCGGTCCTTGATTCGCCCCATTCGTCACCTTTCAGAAGTTGCCGATAAAATTAGCATGGGTCAATGGGATACCCCCATCCAGATCAAGGAGAAAGGGGAGGTTGGTGCTCTAGCTGAATCTATTGAACGAATGCAGATAGCCGTAAAGGCTGCAATTGAGCGTTTGCAGAAGAGAACAGAAGGAGGATAAGACATTACCTTCTAATCATGATAATAAAAATACTTGGCCCAATCAGCAGAGTGAAAATGAGTTCCCTTATTAGGAAGGAGAGCAATATGTTAACGGGTGCAGAGCTGATGCAGTGGATAGAACAATTTGGTCGGTGGAACGTACAGGATTTTTTAGCTAAAAGTCAAGATATGAGGGATGTGCTCACTTATCTCAGAGTGGAAAGGGTTCTCGAAATAGTCAAGGTCATGCCATTTGTAACCGCAGACACAATTAGTTTTGAAAAGAGAGCCAGTTTCCCACCAGAAGGAAACTAAGGCAAGATTGTGTTCATATAAATTCTTGACTTAAAAGCAGCGGAATGGGGATAGAAAATGGGTGTCTCCTATAAAATACTTATCGTAGACGACCAAGAACAAGTACGCGATTTCATCGTCTCTCTGTTTTCCAGCTACGGACACAGCTGTGAAACGGCAAAAGATGGGGCAGAGGCTTTAGAATTAATCAAAAATGGTTCCTTTGATTCAGCGGTAATAGACGTTGTAATGCCGGTCATGGACGGCATTGCGCTTACCAGAGAATTGGTCAATTTGCATCCTGACCTGCCCATTATGGTCATGAGCGGCTATGCTGATGAACAATCCGCTAGGTCTGCCATTGCTGCGGGAGCTCGGGAATTCATAAAAAAGCCATTTTCCAACGATGAATTTATCCTCCGTTTTGATAAGATGATGCGTGACCGTAAAGGAGAGCAGGAGT
>DASPPQ010000056.1:0-12264 GCA_035625415.1 Thermodesulfobacteriota bacterium | reverse complement strand
AATCTTCTCGCCCTGGACGGCGCCAGTGGAAGACTTTTCCGAATCAATCCCAAAAACCTGGCCATTTCCATAGTAGCCCAAGATCTTCCCGTCGGGTACGGAACGGCTGGTAGCTATCCTGCTGTGGAATTTGAGGGGGCCATGGCTGTCAGTTCCAAAGGGGATATCTACATTCCCACGTCGGAACGTGGGTTGATCATGCTCCAAAAGATAAAGTAATTTTCCACGCGCTTCGGACGCACAGCAAACGACAGGGATCCCTCAACCCTTCTTCTGGAATAGGGGGTTGAGGGATTTTTTTAAAAGAATTAAGCCGGGACGAACTCGGCAGGTCGAACTTCTTTGAGCCGTAGCGCCTCTGTGGGGCAGGAAGCCGCGCAAACGCCGCAGCCCATGCATTTTCCAGGATCCACCACAGCGAAAGAGTCCCTCACAGCGATTGCATCGAAAAAGCATCGGTCCAGACAGGTTTCGCAACCCGTGCACAGACCGGGATCCACGACGGCCTCGAAACGGCTGGGGGCAACCCATTTTTTCATGAGGGTCCAGTTAAGACAGCAGTCTTTGCAACAATTGCAGATGACATGGCCCACGACCTGGCGATTATCGACAACATGAACAAGTCCTTCTTTCTCGGACATTCTCACGATTTCAATGGCCTCACTCTTAGACAAGGTTCTCCCGGTCCCCCTTTCCAAATTATATTCGGCCGCGCGATCCACCTGTATGCAGACTTCCAGCGGTTTCCCGCACGAGCCGTCGATAACACGACATGAGCACCTCGTAACAGAAAGGGTTTTGGCCTTCTCGATGATTTTGACTACATCTTCATAGGCGAGTATCCGCGACTCCGGCCCGATGCTTTCGTTTATCGGAATCACACGCACGAATGGGCCGGGAAGGAGGTCCACGATCTTCCGGCCGTATTCCGGCCATTCCTTTTCCATATAGGCTTTCCAGAGGTCCAGAACTTCCCTCGATACACCGGGGGTTAGTACGGTGGCATCATGCATTTGAGGAATGTTTTTCACGCGATAGTACTTCATCTGTTCGCCCTTCTTCGATTTGAATATAAGCCCCCTGTTAAACAACGACTCCATCACGGGTTTGATCGTTCCCGGAGGGAGTCCCGTTTTTTGAGCGAGCTCCTCCGCTGTTGCCGGTGGCGCCGCCGCGAGCAAGGCCTTCGCCTCGTCGTCCTTGACAAGGGCCTCAAATATCTTCTGAATCAATGGAGATTCCCCTGCACCCACCGCTTCCGCCAGTTGCCGACAAAGCACCTTAGCCGCCATTTCTTATGTGTTCCTCCTTCCTTTCTGGTTTTAGCTAAGTATCAAAAATAAAAGCCTGTGTGTCAAGGGCAGGCCGTGACCTCCCCCATCCCTCCCTCCCCCCTTGAGGGGCAGGGAGGGATGGGGGGGCGAGACTTTGAAATATACTCGTAATGGTATTAAGATGGCATAAGACAGCCGAATTTTTTTAACAGGATACAGTCATGCACGAACTTCCGATCACTGAAAGCATTCTGAAGATTGTGCTGAAACACGCCGAAATGAACGGGGTCCGGAAGGTGATGGCCATTCACCTGCAGGTCGGCAAGCTCAGCGACCTCGAAGACGATTGGATTCAGCGTTATTTCGATTACCTGAGCAAGGGCACGGTAGCGGAAGAGGCAAAGCTCAAAATCGAAAGGATGCCAGTTATGGTGCGGTGTGACGCTTGTTCTACATCCTATGAAATGGAAATCGCAAGAATGGGCGAACTTGTCTGTCCTGCTTGCGGGGAGAAGGGCGGCACGCTCCTTTCTGGAAGAGAGTATACCATCAAACAGATAGAGGTACAGTAGTGGAGGATATCAAACTAATAGAAGTGAAGGAAGAGATCCTTTCCTACAATATCAAACAGGCCGGGGAGGTCCGGGAACGCCTCCGGAAGACAAAGACCATGCTTTTGAATCTTATGTCCTCGCCTGGGTCAGGCAAAACCAGCCTCATTCTTCAGACGGTCGAAGGCCTGAGAGGCAGCTTGCGGCTCGGCGTTATCGAAGCGGATATTGATTCGACCGTCGATGCGGAAAAGGTTGCTGCCCGGGGAATCCGGACCATCCAGCTCAGGACGGGGGGATTCTGTCATCTCGACGCAGCCATGGTTACCCGAGGCATTGACGCCATCGACCTTGACGAGCTTGATCTGGTCATCATTGAAAACGTGGGGAACCTGGTCTGCCCCGCCGAATTTGACACGGGCGCCCACAAGAATGTGATGATCCTGAGTGTTCCCGAAGGGGATGACAAACCCCTCAAATACCCCCTTATGTTCTCCGTATGTGATCTTCTGCTGATCAATAAGATCGATTATCTGTCCCTCAGCGATTTTGATGCGGCGACATTGCGGAAACGGGTCCTGGCATTGAATCCTCGCATCACCATCCTGGAAGTGTCCTGTAAGACCGGTGTGGGAATCGGGAGCTGGATCGACTGGCTAAAGGCGGAAGTGGAGGCTTTTAAGCGTCCGAAGTAGATTCTTCTGGGAGGGCAGGTCTTTCTTGTTCGCGGGCGCGATTATTTTCGTACCATCGGAAGGCATGAATTTCTCTGCACGACGATTCGCCAGAGACAACTATAATATTGGAGACTTGCCAGAAATAGGGCGCCACCGATCGTTGTATACACAACGGCCAGATAGGGTCTGGGGACAGGCGAATTCCGCAGCGTGATTCCGATGATAGTCATCAGGGCGATCACAAAATAGCTTTTCCATCTCTGAAAAGCAAAGATGCAAGTTTTCTCGGTTATTACGGAAAGCCTTTGAATGTTCTTCTGGGCAATCCGAGAGAAGCAAAATTTGTGGGCGGTCAGAGCGAGGATAGCGCCCAGCAGCTCTTGGGGTACAATCCACCTCCACTGAATGATAACAAGCCAATGGTAAGCTAATCGGCATAGCATCAAGCCGACAGCACTCCACATCAGCCCTGCCAGTACGATAAGCCAGGTTTTTGACACAGCCGGTTTAAAGCTTTTCAACGTCACTTTTCTAAGCCTTAAGTGGAAGAGAATTTGATCAGATATAGCATTGCATTCTCTTGATTCATGAATTCATTTCTTCCTTTTTCCTATAAAACAATCGCAGAGTATCAACCTCTGTTAGAATTCGTTTTTTTCCACTTTGTGATTCGAGCATAGCCATATTTTCTACAACCTTTTTGATGATGTAGTCCTCCCCATCTAAAATGCTCTTCAATATGTCGCCGCTTTTTGGTTTCATGTTACTTGTCGTATGTCCTTTTTAACTCCTCGAGTCTGTGCAAGATTTATACCCTCAATACCCGCCCAATCGTCGAATTTGAAAAACGTCGCAATCATCTATTATTTAAAAGGAATATTACCTCTTCTTTTCTTAAGAGCCGGACAAGTGCATTGACGAGTCTGTAATTTCTCTCAGATGGATGCGGAATTTCCCTCACCCCTATCCGATTCAATCTCAAGAGTATCTCGAGAAACAAATATTGGGTTCGGCAGGGAATGTGCTGTACAGGCACCCTGAAAATCTTCCCGTTCTTCGTGTTGACAATCCTCCGCCTTTCTTTTTAATATGAAGCGATGCCCTTTCTTGTTCTCCTTCTAATTATCTTCACATCTACTGATTGCTTCGGCCAGTCCCTGAATTGCCGGCACTTGCCCCGAAACACCCGTCTCGTAGACGGGATCAAAAGGCAGGATATAAATGAAAATTTCCTTGGCTCGCTTTTCGCTCGCCACGACGTGCCCGAGAAGCCCTGCCCCGTGGGCGAGGAGCTTCAATCCTCTGATCAAGTCTGGGAAGTCGGCGATCGCCGGTGGACGGTTGAAGAAGACCGCCGGTTTGAAAAATGGGTGGATGAAACGATTACGGAAGATTTCTTCATCCGTTACAGGATCCCCACGGATTGTGCGGATGCCGTCTATGCGATCCGATGGATCTATGCCCGGATCGCCCATCTTCCGGCTGCGGCTACCACAACGGATGGCAAACTCATCGGCCACTGGTCCACGGACTGGAAGTATCTTCCAACCCACCCGGAGTGGGACAGGGACGAGCGTTTCCGTGCTGCCCTGCTCTACGTCCTTCATAAGACGTGGACGGGGACTCTCCCCCTCGATACCTATCCCGTCCGCATTTCTTCCGATTCGGTTACACCAGGAACGGTATTTTTGGTAAGAGAATCCCATGCCGGGATCATCGGCCATGTCTTCCTCGACGGGAGCCAGGCCCACCCCCTTCAGACCTGGGAGTCGGCGCTTCCCGTGAAGGTTCAAAAACTGTGCTTGGGGTATTTTTTTTCGGCGAGGCCCGACTCCCAAGCCCGCTCGGGTCTCGTAAAATTCCGATGGCCTGTTTCTGAAGACGGAGAATGGAAATATCTCCCTGTCGAAGACCACCCCTTCTATTCCGAGGAACAATATGCCCCCGGCTTTTGTGAAGGCCATGCCGACTTTGTCGAGGCCGTGGCCAGTAGGATCGATCCTGCCAACTATGCGCCCATGGAAAAGATGGCAAAAGTTATGGAAACGGTCACGCGCTTTCTCAGGGAGAGGGTATCCATTGTTCTGGCAGGGTACCAGCAGTGCCACGATGGAAGCTGCCCAGAGGGTTCGGAATTGTGGGAAATTTATAGCACCCCGGGCCGTGACGGGATGATCATCTCCCTAATGGACCATCTTTCACAGATCATCGAATCGAACCATCTGGACCACGAGGCGGTGAAAGGGACGATGGAGGCTATTCCGATCACTATTACAGACAACCGCTCGGTCACGCTCTATCACGTCTATCAAAACTATCTCTGGTTTTCCCCTCACCCGGAGGACTCGATCGAAGCCCGATGGGGATTGAAGAAGTGCGAGATGATCCAAGCACAGACCCGCACAACCAGAAATTCCATTGCCTTCATCGAGAGGACTTATCGGAAGAAAGACCCCAAATATGCTGAATTCTCCATTTTGCAGCAACAGCGGCTCTTAGGAAGACTCAGCGAGGAGTGGACCAGATCCGAATGCGGGGAACCGCCTCCCACACCGGTGAAAAAGGCCCCCGCTTGCCTTCATCCCTCGGACTCGATCAAGGCCCGCAGGAGATTGAGAAAGTGTGAGATGATCCATGCAGAGATCCGGGCGACCAACGCCTCCATTACCTTCATTGAGAGGACTTATCGGGAAAAGGACCCTGAATATGCCAATTTCTCGATTCTGCTGCAGCAGCAGGACCTGCGAAGGCTCAGCGAGGCATGGATCGGGTCCCAATGCGGAGAACTTCCTTTGACACCGGAGAAAAAAGCCACGAAGTAAAATAAAGGAACAGGGAAAACAGGGAAGGCGAATCCTTTTCTATGACACTTTTCTAAGAAGGTCGAATCTTCGTTAGTCCGACAACGATTCTATCCAGGATGAACCCCGAGGTTACCGACCAGCGGCAGGAATAGGCATCATTCTGAACCTTCTGTACTAACCTCTTTTTTTAATAGAATTGATTTGACCAAGCCAAAAACTTCATCATTGGCGATAGCATCCTTAGAAAAGAAATAATCGGCTTTGCATTGGGCGGCGGCCTCCCGATACTCCGGTGATTCATAACTGGTAAGAACAATCACGATGATGCCCGGATGATCGGCTTTGATCCTCCTGGTCAGCTCAAGGCCGTTTTCGCCGGGTAATCTAATGTCCATAAAGATGAGATTGGGAAGATGAAAATCGATTTTCTGGAACGCTTCTACTCCGTTGGCCGCTTCAATAATCTCCATTGAAGGAAATAGATCCTGTAAATTATCTTTAAGTATCCGTCTAAAGGAGGAGTTATCTTCAACGAGCATCGTTCTAAACATACTATTTCTGCCGCCTGACGATCGAACTGCGATTACATTCCGGGTAGTCTCCGTCATCGTCTCCAAGACGATTCTGAGAATAACGATCCCTTCCTCGAGGAGATAGGGACCGTCTTTTCTACAGGAGCCCCATAGGACCAGGCACGCCTGAACTGGGATGGAGCAGAGTGAAGCTTAGTCGAAATTGCCGAACATGAAACCTAAAGCACCAAACATCAATAATAATAGCAGAAATACACAAGCACTTGTTACTGCACCTCCCATTTTTCCCTCCAATTTTTTCCAGACAGTACTTTGCCGATAAGCCCTTGACTTGACGTCCCGCCATGATGGGTGGTTCGTTTCTGCCGGGATCTGAGCAATCCAAAATTCATTAAACTATCAATCCTTATGCCAAAGCTTCACCGTGATTCTAAGTTGTTGTAACTATATTATTTCCGGATGGTTTCAATATCCCAATAAAAGCCAGAAGCGGAACCGTTTTCCATAAAAGTCCTGAATGAATTTCCAAAGAATGTGTAAAACGTTTCCCCCCTTATTGGTCCCCGGGTAAAATTTTCCATACCCTAATTCCTTTGCTTAAATTAGCCCGAGCACCGGGTGGGGATTTTAGTGCACGTAAGGGGATCCGTCCTTGAGGGTTACAGAAAGCGAGAGGGGAAATCAGTCGTGGGCACACCCTCCGGAGGAAAAGCTGTATGGTAGGTTAAAACAGCACGCCTTGTCGACTGGGTAATGGGCTTGTTGATCTCCTCCAAAATCTGTCAACTTAGGCGAGAAAAAACGTCCCGTTATCCCGGAGTGGATTCTCTTTAGGGTCTACATCCATGCATCGCTCACTCCGGTAGCATGAGACTATCCCAATCTATCAAAGTTACACCATAATTCAAATCAAAACGTTCAAGTCATGCGTCGGTTAATGAAACTCCCGAAAGGAGCGCATACTAGGAGACGCCCTCTTTAGGCCGCCATTTTCCATGAGGTCTTCATTCGCCTTCGCAGAAGAATCGAATTTGACAGAGATATTGTGTGTATGGTAAATTTTTTTCTAAGTTCTTAAATCGGGAGACGATGTGAGTTTGCTGGTGATTATTGAACAGGATGATGCCGGTTGTGCTGCAGCCGAAGTTCCTGCCTTTCGGCGGTGATCCTTTTTTCAGCGGGAGACATACGGGGAAGGTCTTGCTATTCTCATAGAAGCTCTCGAGGGATTGCTTGAACGAATGGGACCAAACGCCCGTTTGACCCGGCCCACCTTGTCGAAATTACTGATTAGCGGAAAAAAAACCTGAAGCTCCGCAGCGGCGATGAAGCAGCCAGAAAGTTGCAAGAACCGGAGGGTCTGTAGTTGATCGCGGGCATCGCAGTAAGGAGGAGGTTATGGCTCGATTGTACGAATACCAGGGAAAGCAGCTGCTCCAAGCAGCCAAAGTGCCAATCCCCAAGGGCGAGGTAGCAACGACTCCCCAGGAGGCCAAAAAGATCGCCGAGAAGATCGGCAAGCCCGTTGCAGTCAAATCGCAGGTTTGGGCTGGAGGTCGCGGGAAAGCTGGAGGCATCAAGTTCGCAGAACATGCTCTTGATGCCGAGATCGTTGCGAATCAGCTCTTGGGATCGGAAATCAAGAACCTGAAGGTTGAAAGGGTGCTGGTAGAGGAAAAATTAGATATTGAAAAAGAATACTATGTCGGCGTTATCATCGATGCCTCCCGGGAAGTCAGGGCTCCGGTTGTGATGTTTAGTACGGAAGGGGGGATGGATATTGAATCGGTGCCTTCGGAAAAGATCGCCCAAATGAACGTGGATGTCCTCCGTGGGTTCCGCCTTTATGATGCCCTCAATCTTTGCGTGAAGCTGAAGGTTCCCACCCAGGTTCTCCCGTCCGTCGCTCAAGTGATCATGGGATTGTACCAGACATTCAAGGGATACAATTGCCGGACAGCAGAGATCAACCCTCTTGTCTTGACAAAGGATGGCAGAATCATCGCTGGGGATTGCCGGATCGCTATTGATGATTCTTCGGTATTTCGCCATCCCGAATTGGGCATTGACGTGGCCCGCGAAGCCCCAACGCCTCCTACCGAGTTCGACAAGATTGCATGGTGGATTGAGGAGGGGGATCTCCGAGGAACCTGTTACATTGCGCAGATGGCTCCGGATAACAAAGGACTGGGTTACGTAGGCTACCACGGGATAGGCGGAGGAGGTGCCATTCTAGGGGTAGATGCTCTAAACCGTCAGGGTCTCAAGATCGCCGACTATGCTGATACGAGTGGAAATCCAACAGCCGCAAAAGTTTACCGGGCTGCGAAGGTGATCATCTCTCAGCCGGATATTGAAGGGTATATGCTGGGAGGTTTCATTGTGGCGAACCAGGAGCAGTGGCACCATGCCCACGGCGTGGTGAAGGCCCTCAGGGAGGAACTCCCCAAAAGACCGGGATTCCCATGTGTCATTTTGCTCTGCGGGAACAAAGAAAAGGAATCGATGGAGATTCTGAAAGAAGGAACAGCGGACTTGCAGAACCAGAACCCGATCGAGATTTACGGAAGCGATAAGGTTTACGAAACGGAGTTCTTAGCAAAACGGATGAGAGCTCTCGTTGATGAGTATCGAAAGAAGAGAGGTATAAAAGCATAGTGTACTGTCTCAGAAATGATTTTACAAATCTTGTCATTCCGGACTTGATCCGGAATCCAGTCTTTTTCAATCTGGATTCCCGCTGGAGTTTATCCCGTACTTGATAGGGGGCAGGAATAACAGCTCTTACAGCGTTAAGGAGGAATAATAATGCATTTTGAAGAGAGGACGATCAAAGTCATTATTGATGAAAGCAAATGCGTCGGTTGCAAGACGCATGCGTGTGCTGCGGGATGCAAACTCTTCGATCGAGGGATCTTGGTGATCAAGGACGGAAAACCTGCCCTGGGTGGAGATGCAGAATTCGCCAAGCGTGTTGGTACAGAGTGCCTCGCATGCGAATATGAATGCTGGTTCAGGGGAAATAAGGCGATTACTATCGAAGCCCCCATCCCGGGATTGGACGTATATAAAAGAAGACATGGAGTGGTTTGAGCGTGAATCGTACTTGCGATTCGTGATTTGGTAAACAGCGTAAATAACGAGTCATGGGTCGCGAGTCACCAATCACATTTTTCCCCAACATTGGAGGCAGTGAAGATGGCGATTCTAGTCGAAAAAAATACAACGATACTGGTTCAAGGGATAACAGGAAGAGAAGGCTCGGCAAGGGCTGCGTTTATGAAGGGTTATGGCACCAAGGTAGTGGCCGGGGTGACACCTGGAAGGGGAGGAGAGGAAGTATCTGGAATCCCCGTCTTTAATACTGTCGAAGAAGCTGCGAGGGCGAAGGGTCCCGTTGATGCAAGTGTAACATTTGTTCCTGGCCCGGGGCTGAAAGATGCGGTTCTCGAGGCATTGGATGCAGGAATCAAGTTTATTGTGATGCCTGTGGAGCGAGTTCCTCTCTATGACATCCTCGAGATGATGGCATACGGGAAACAGAAGGGTGCCCGTTTGTTAGGACCGGGATCGATCGGAATTATCAGTCCCGGTATTGCGGCAGCTGGCTGGCTCGGAGGTACCCCGGAGTTTGCAAAACGAGTTTTTGTGCCAGGACCGGTTGGGGTTATTTCAAGGAGCGGTGGGCAGTCCGGCACGGTGCCATGGGCCATTCAACAGGTAGGTCTTGGCGTGACCACAGTCTTGCATATCGGAACGGAGCCGGTTTTAGGTCAATCGATGGGCGACATCCTCCCACTTTTTGAGGCGGATCTGGATACGAAGGCTGTCGCGGTCTTTGGCGAAATTGGCGGTCCTTATGAGGAGGAGGCGGCTGAGGCAGTGAGGACCAGGAAATTTACGAAGCCCCTTGTTGTTTACGTGGCCGGGGCATGGGCACCAGAGGGAATGCGATTCTCCCATGCAAGCAGTATCATCGAGAGGGGAAAAGGATCGGCAAAGGATAAAATCGCTTCTCTTAAGGAGGCGGGAGTTCATGTCGTGGACCGACCCGATGAAATCGCCCCCACCCTTAAAAAGCTATTAGAATCCTAGCAAGAAGTTTTATCAACAAGTAGGGTAAGGCATTGTAACTGTGATATTGATAAAATTCGAAGCACGAAATATGAAATTCGAAACAATCTCAAAATTCAAATTTTCCAAACCTGTCTTTCGTTTTTGGATTTGATATCGGGATTTGTTTCGAGTTTCGGTATTCGAATTTCGGATTTAATAAGCATAGGAGGTGCAGAAATGACTGTGATGAGATCCGTTTTTTATGTTCCCGGAAATAATGAAAAAATGGTTACAAAGGCTCCAGAATTCCCAGCAGACATCATCACTTTAGACCTCGAGGACTCCGTCCCCCCCGCAGAAAAACCGAAAGCCCGTGAAGTGACTCGGGAGAATCTGAAATATGCAGGGTCTGGAGGGTCAACGGTTTACGTCAGGATTAATAACTGGGAAACCCTCCTGACCAATGATGACCTCGAAGCCATTGTCTATGAAGGGCTTTCAGGTGTTTGCCTGGCCAAGTGTGGAGGACCGGATCATGTTCAACGTCTCGACTGGAAACTGGAGGAACTGGAGCGAAGGAGAGGCTTGAAGGTGGGAAGTGTCGCCATCCAACTTCTCATCGAGACGGCCAAAGGGGTCATCAATGCCTATCCTTCAGCCACTGCAAGCAAGAGAGTCAACTCCCTCATCTTTGGCGCGGTGGATTATACCAAAGATATGAGAGTAAAGCTCACCATAGAGGGAGAGGAACAATTCTATGCTCGCGCCCACACCGCTGTGGCTGCGAGGGCTGCGGGGTGTATCGCGATCGACTGCCCCTTCGTGGCTTTTAAGGATACTGCAGCCTTCGAGAAGAACACACTCTTTGGCCGGCAGTTGGGTTATGAAGGGAGAATGCTCATACACCCAACCCAGATTGAGCCTTCCAACAGAATCTATACCCCTAGCCCGGAGGACGTGGAGTGGGCGAGAGGGGTTGTGAAGGTCTTTGAAGAAGAAGGGATTGCAAAGGGTTCGGCTTCTGTCTCCTACCAGGGCAAGATGGTAGATACCCCGGTTTATGAGAATGCCAAGAGCATCCTTGCCGTCATGCAGGAAATAGCTGCTTTTGATTCAAAACGTAAGAAATAGAGAGAAGGAAAAGGGGAAAGGCTACTTTCTTGCTCTTCTTGTTGTTGAAGATCTGTGAAAAGTAGCCTGTCCGCTTTTTGTGGATTATGCGAATTATCCTGGTGGGTCAGGGTCCTTTCGGAGAGAAGGTACTTGAGAAATTGATCGAGAGGGGAGAAGATGTGGTCGGTATCTTCTCTCCGCCGGATAAGAGGGGTGAAGCGATGAAGGCCCTGGCTGAAAAGTCAAGCATTCCCTTCTTTCGTCCAGATTTAATCAAGGAGCCTCAGGTTTATGAGGCTTACTCAAAATTGAAGCCAGAACTTGCCATCTTGGCATTCGTAACGGATATCCTCCCTGAAAAGTTGCTCGCCGTTCCTTCACTGGGTACCATTTGTTATCATCCCTCTATCTTACCCAGACATCGCGGTGCCAGTGCTATTAACTGGGCGATTATCCAGGGTGATACGCGGACCGGTTTGACCATTTTTTGGGTTGATAAAGAAATCGATACCGGTCCGATCTTGCTGCAAAAAGAGGTGGATATTCAGCCCGACGATACCACAGGCTCTCTCTATTTTAATAAACTCTTTCCCATGGGCGTGGATGCCACGGTGTCGGCTGTCGAATTGATCAAACAAGGAAAGGCGCCGAGAACTCCCCAGGATGAATCAAAGGCCACCTACGAGCCTCCCTGTGATGATCGAGTAGCCTCCGTGGATTTTGGGAAGGCTGGCAAGGATATTAACAATTTGATCAGGGGGTGTGATCCTCAACCAGGCGCCTATACGACTTACAAAGGGAAAAAGATAAGATTCTATGATGCTAAAATGTCTTCATCGACGATCGAAAGCCAACCCGGTGAGATCGTCTCTATCGAAGAGGGAACCCTCCAGATCGCCGTCAAGGATGGGATGATAAGAGTTGCCAGGCTCAAAGTTGAGAAAGGGGAGAAGAGAGGACCCATCGAATTTGCCAAGCTTACCGGCATGAGGGTCGGCGATCGGTTTGGAGGTTGAAGATTCAGACAAAATAGCGATTCATCAATCCTTTCGTCGAAGGAGTAACTGCCTCAGTTCTTCCTCAGTTGCCTGGCCAGGTCTCGTTAAAGGAGATCGTGGATTTCCGCCGAAATACCCCGCGAGGTCCATCGCGATTTTTAAGCCGCCAATGCCGTATTTTGTCGTCACTGCTTTGGCCAGGGGGGTTAGTTGATTTTGTAATGCCTTGGCCTCATTCATCTTCCCTTTTTCAAAAAG
>DASPPQ010000055.1:0-6770 GCA_035625415.1 Thermodesulfobacteriota bacterium | reverse complement strand
CTCCTTCTTGCACATCTGCCCTGCTAGCATGTCTTTCATGCTCCAGCCCTTCATCAGTTCAGGTTCTTTTCCGCGGTGTGAAAGCGTGATGTAATCCCTGTCCTCAAGATCGTAGCACGCTCCCACGAGGGCAGCTTCCTGGCCAAGACTAGGATGAAGAAAACCGCGTATAATACCCTGACGGTGCAGAACCACTTTGCGCTCCTCGAATCTCCTGCTCACAACCATCCAGTAAAGCATCTGTTTTAAATCCTTCTCCGAAAGCTTCATTCCATCTCCTCCCAAAATGATTTCACCCACGCTCTCGCCCTCCCGTTCTTGAGAGGGAAGGTGGGGTAGGGGTATTTTAACGCATCTTCAGCATCAGGGCCTTCGGATCTTCGAGGCGCATTTTCACTTCCCTGAGAAATCTTGCACCAGAGGCTCCATTAATCACCCGGTGATCAAACACACCGGTAACCATCATTTTTGTTCTGATTTCAATTGATCCGTTCACCACGGAGGGTTTCTCCAGAGCCGCCCCGATGCCGATAATTGTTGTCTGTGGCTGGAGGATGAGCGGCACGGCTGCGTAGGCCCCGAAAGGCCCAAGATTGGTAAGGGTGATCGTCCCCCCTTCCACGTCCTTTGCCTCCAGCTTTTCAGCACGAGCCTTTTGCGCCAGATTCCGAACTTCCTCGGCTAATTCTAGAATAGATTTTTCCGTAACCCTCTTCACCACCGGAACAACTAATTTCTCCCCCAGGTCCACGGCTACGCCGATGTTGAGCTCCCGCTGCACGATAAATCCATCGTCATAACAGTAGGCGTTAATCTCCGGTGCCACAGGAAGGCTCACCTGAATCGCCTTCATGAGGAAGGGGAGATAGGTCAGTCGAACCTGATGCGGTCCCTTTTTGGCAGAGGCAATTAGCCTGGCGATTTCCGTGACATCCATTTCCATGATGGTGCTGGCCTGCGGAACATTCCTCGCGCTCGAAAGCATCCGATCTGCGATCACCTTTCTCCAACCCGTAAACTTCACCTTTTCCTGGGCCTCGATTCTCGCTGGCGCCTGCCTTGTTTCGGGTTCCGTAGTTTCTTTCTTTTGAATGAGGTGTAAGACATCTTCTTTGACGATCCTTCCTCCGGGTCCAGTCCCAACAGAAATCTTGGAAAGGTCGATCCCTTCACGCCTTGCGATCTCCCTCGCTAATGGAGAGACATTCCTCCGCTCTTTCCCCGGGTCTGTCGCTCTTGTCATGGTCGCAGAAGGCTCTTCCCCCAACGGAATTCGTTCTCTCCTTTCTTTAGTCTGAATAGCCCTTTCTTCTCCCTCTGCCCGTATCACACCCAAAACGGTGCCGATCGGAACGGTCTCCCCAACTTCATGCTTTATTTCGATAAGAACCCCTGTGCACAGTGCCGGGATTTCTATCACGATCTTATCGGTTTCGACAGAGACAACGGGCTCCCCATCTTGCACCTCTTCTCCAACGTTTTTATGCCACTCGACAACCGTCCCTTCCGTAATGCTGAAACCAGCCTCTGGAACTTTTATCTCATATAACATTCCTCTTGCCTCCTAAAAGTCAATGAGGTCTCGGACAGCCTGTAGGATTCGATCCACATTCGGCAAGTATAGTTGCTCCATAGCAGGCGAATAGGGGATGGGACAGAATAATCCCCCGACTCTCTTAACTGGACCATCTAGATAGTTAAACCCTTTGTCTGCCAGGAGAGCGGCGATCTCTCCTCCGAATCCCCCAAACATCGGAGCCTCATGGATGATGACCGCTTTTCCCGTTTTTTCAACCGATTTCAGAATGATTTCTTCATCAAGAGGCAAAAGGGTTCTTGGATCCACCACTTCCGCACTGATTCCGCGTTGATCCAGAATATCTGCCACTTCCAACGCGCGCTGTACCATCGCGGAGTAAGCAATAATCGTGATATCCTTTCCTTCTCGCTTGATGTCTCCTTTACCGATTGGAACGATATAATCTCCCGTAGGGACAGGCCCCTTCAGTCTTCTATAAAGAAATTTGTGCTCCAAAAAAATGACCGGGTCGTCATCTCTGATGGCGGCTTTGAGAAGACCCTTGGCATCTGCCGGCGTTGAGGGTAACACGACTTTTAGTCCGGGGACATGGGCGAACCAGGCTTCAAACGCTTGGGAATGCTGGAGGGCAGCGCCCACCCCCGCCCCGTAGGCGGCTCGGTAGACAATGGGAACACCGATCTTACCGCCGAGAGACCAGCGCATTTTCGCGGCAAGGTTCACGATTTGATCCATGGCGATTGTCAGAAAATCGGAAAACATGAACTCGCCGATCGGGCGAAATCCGACTAAAGCAGCTCCAATGGCACATCCGGCTATTGCTGACTCTGAAATGGGCGTATCGATCACCCTCTCGGGTCCATACTTATCAAGCAGCCCCCGGGTCGCCGTAAATATACCTCCTCCATAGCCTCTCCCGACATCTTCCCCCATAATGAAAACTTTCTCATCCCGCGCCATCTCTTCCATTAACGCCTCATTAATCGCTTCGACATAGGTGATCTCTCTCATACGACTCTCCTCATGATCGAAAATAGAACCGTGCCTTATGGTCGCCGCCCAAAATCTACCGTCCCACTTTTTTAAAGCCGCCCGCACGCTTATCGACGCATAATACCAGCTGGCTTCATACCATACCCGGAAAATATTGTCAATAATTTTTTCGATATATTTGACAATGATCTGGCTATTGTAAACAGTCTTTTCTTGACAGACAACCTCATCTTGTGTATAATTCGGTTCGTGAGAACACCAAAATGAAAAGAGATATCCCAATAAAAAATTCTGTAGAGCGCCAGAAGATTGTGGAGAATCTCAAAGCCGAGATCGCCAGCGGTGCGTTTAAGCCCGGCCAAAGACTCGTGGAGATTCACCTCTCCAATATCCTGGGCGTGACGAGAGGAAAGATCAGAGAGGCGTTGAGACAGCTTGAACAGGATGGATTTGTCGAGATCATTCCTAATGTCGGCGCTCGGGTTGCCGAATTTTCCCAAAAGGACATTGAGCACATTTATGATCTGATGAGTGTTTTGGAGGGGCTGGCGGTCAGGGTCATTACTCCCTTTTTGACGAACCTGCAACTGAAGAGAATAGAGGCCCTCGTTGACAAGGTAGAAGCCGTTCATAAGCCGACTCAGTTTTTTGAACTGAACAATGAGTTACACTCCTTTCTTATCGCATTGACCGAAAACGACCATCTGATAAAGATCGCCGATAATTTCATGTTCAAAATAAGATGTCTCAATCTACAGTGCCTGTTCAGTCCCGGGCAAATGGCGGCAGGGGTGAGAGAACACAGAAAGATATTGGAGGCAATCAAAGCGAGGAACGCTGTCAGAGCAGAGCAGCTGATGAGAAACCATCTCTTCTCTGCCAAGAACCGCCTGATCAAATTTATCAACAAGTCCCTTTAGCATCACTGTCGGGATCACTCCGTCTTTCTACCCATTAGCTGATCGTCCACCCTGTCCACGCAAAACGTTTGGCCGGTGATGTGCACCCATGGTCATTCTGGAATTATCCGATGGGTCTTGGGGAGTGTTGCTCACAAAGCCTTAACCCAGGCTGAAACACCAATCCTTCTCGTGCATTTAAAAAGATAACTGCTTCTGCATCGGGGCGGTTCCCTCCCGGCCTTACATTGCCTCTAAATTATTTACCAGTGGGACTAAAAACAAATTTTTCTTGACTCCGTTTGGACAATCCGGTTACCTCCAATTATAATTCAGGTGGTTGCACATTTTTTTGACCTTTTTGGGATCGCTTTTAAAATGCGTCGTTACCTCATTTTCGTTGCTGCCGGATTAGGCCTTCTCATGTACTCCATTGACAGGACGGTGGTGGCAGTGGCCTTCCCGAGCTTTATAAAGGACTTTGGCACGAATGTCCTCTGGGCAGCGTGGACGATTTCAATTTACTTAATTGCTGTCACCAGCGTTATGCCATTGATGGGGAACCTGAGCGACAGCTTTGGCCGTAAAAAGGTCTTTCTGATTTCTCTGATCCTTTTTACGGCCAGTTCCTTTACCTGCGGACTTGCGCCCAATATTTACTTTTTGGTGGTATTTCGGTTTCTTTAAGGCATTGGAGGAGCGAGTTTCCTCCCGACGGCGGCAGGCATCGTGAGTGATCAATTTCCGAGAACCGGGAGAGAGCCATTGGCCTGTTTACGAGTATCTTTCCCATAGGAGGTATTATTGGTCCCAATTTAGGAGGGTGGATTGTGAGTCGATATTCCTGGCGATATATTTTTTATATCAATTTGCCCATTGGCATTGTTCTGATAGCCTTTATTTTGATTTTACTTGAAGACTCGGAAGTTATTTTTCGGCCTCGTATAGACTTCGCAGGAGCTTCTCTTTTCTTTGGAGCAGTACTATTCCTGATGTTTGGTTTGAATCTCATTGCTGAGAACCTCTCTATCTCATCCCTTCTTTTAACGACCGCCTTTTTAGTGGTGAGTTTATCCTTCCTCTACCTATTTTTTCGTCAAGAGGCAAGACATTCCAACCCAATCTTGGATGTAACGTTGCTAAGATCAAAGCCTTTTCTGGCAGCAAATCTTTCTAACATGATGATTGGTGCGGGAGCTTTCGGAATCTTTGCTTTTGTTCCACTTTATGCCACATCGGTACACAAGTTATCGACCTTGGCTAGTGGCATGATATTAACTCCTCGCTCTCTCGGAGTAATTCCGACCTCAGCTGTACCAGCTTTTTGCTTAGACGATGGGGTTATCGGTGGCCTATGGTGCTTGGTTTGATTATAATTTCCCTTTCCACGGTCCTTCTGGGAGACCAGGGATTTCAGTTACTCGGAATGATAGGTAACCATTTAGGAGTTGTTCAACTCCTTGCAATCCTGATGATGATGACCGGAATCGGTATCGGGATTACTCTGCCAGCTTCGAATAATGCGTGCATTGAGCTGATGCCCGAAAGAGTGGCTACGATTACGGGGCTTCGAGGAATGTTCAGATTTGTTGGAGGAGCTTTCGGAGTTTCATTAATTACAGTTATTCTGCATTTGAGTTCTACCCCTGCCAATGGCTTTAAAATTACCTTCATCTCTTTTGGTCTGGGGCTTCTATTTAGTATTCCTTTTATTTTCCTTATGCCCTCCGGCAAGAAAGGGTGGAATAAGGGTGAGATCAATACAGTAAGTAACGCGCCATATGGTTGAGAAGTTCCTACCACCAATGGCCAGATATCTTGCCACTATCTGCACATTACCCGAGCTGAAGATATCTGATTGGAATCTTCATCCTATGGCAAATTTCGATTTTGAGTGTTTGAGGAAGGAAGCGATGGCTACTTGATCTAAATCTTGCGAATCAGGTCATCAATCACAGAGGAATTGAGACCTTTCAGGAAAAGAAAAAGCAGTTCTGCTGTCTTTTCCACATCGGACCATTTCACCAGTTCCGTCGGCGAGTGGCTGTAACGACGGGGGATATAAATCCCGCCACACGGGATACCTCTTCCCGATGTATGAATAGTGGAGGCGTCGGTCCAGGTCCTGAAAATATCCGTTTGAAAAGGAATCCTATTTCTTGTGGCTGTATCAATAAATCTCTGTCGAATTTTCTTCGAATAAATAGTTCCCCATCCCAGGGCATTGACATCCATAGACCGAATGACCGGTCCTTTTCCACATTCCGACGTCGCCTGTTGGGGCGGAGTAATAGGATCGGAAGCAGGGACGGTATCAATCACGATGGCCATATCCGGTCCGAGCGTCCGGGCAGCCACCCCGGCTCCCCGTGAACCGACCTCTTCCTGGACAGCCGCAACGAAAAACAGTTGATAATCTATTTTCTTCGTTTTCATCTTCTCGGCAAAATCGATCAGAATGGCACAGCCCACGCGGTTATCGACGGCCTTGCTGACAATGGTATCCTTCCCCATTTTCTGAAAATTGGGATGAAATACAATGGGGTCTCCGATTTCAATTCCCCACCGCTTGACTTCTTCCGCGCTGTCGGCCCCCACATCAATCCAAAGATCCGAAATGCTAATCGGACGCTTAAGGTCTTCGGCCGTCAAAAGGTGGCGATTTTTCACTCCCACCACGCCCGTATAAATTCCCTTGTCTGTGCAAATATCCACTCTGGTGCTGAGAAGAACCCTTTCATCAATTATGCCGTTGAGGTCAAAATAGATATAGCCCTTCGGGTCAACATACTTGACGAGCATACCCACTTCATCGGAGTGAACGCAGACCATCACCGATTTTTTCCCCTTCCCTAGTTTTCCGATGACATTCCCCATAGGGTCCACCGAGAGATCCGGAAGGCTTCTTTTCAATTCGCCGGCTATAAATGCGATCATTTTTTCTTCAAATCCACTCCCTCCGGGAATTTCGACGAGCTTTTCAAAGAGTTTAAGCATCTTTTTCTCCCTCGATCGTTTTTTCGTAAACTAAAAAATTGCAGTCATATGTGAAGGATGAGATAAATTTGGTAAGCCACAACCATAACGTATAGGCAGCCAATGACGATGACAATTTCTCTGACGAGTTTAAATCTGCTATGAAGGCATAAGATGGCTAAAGAGATGGAGACGATAGAGAATTTCCAGATCCAAAACTTTGTCCCGTAAAGGCCAATGACAGAGCGGACGACAGGGTTCGCCTCCCAGCCCTTCAGATCGAGAATGAGCAGCGTGAGAAACGCATCTAAAACATTTAAGCCTACAATCGCAATGAGGAAGAAGAATAGGGAAGAACCATA
>DASPPQ010000054.1:0-8367 GCA_035625415.1 Thermodesulfobacteriota bacterium | reverse complement strand
GGGCATAAGGAGACAATGGTAGGATCATTTAGTAACAGGGAGAGAAGAAGCTATCCCAGGTTTATCATTGATCTGCCCCTTGAATATCGGGATACGAATGGACCGTGCTTACGTGGAGGGATTGTTGTCAATGCAAGCGAGGGGGGCCTCATGGAAACAACCAGAGACATCCCTGTTGGTGCGGAATTAATATTGCTGTCCTGTTCCCGAAGGGGTTTGAATTGGCTAACTTCAAAGTGATGGCAAAGATTGTTTGGAAGGAACCTTATCGGAAAGAGGACTGGAAAGGACTCCCTTGCCGGGAGGGATACCAGTATGGATTAGAATTTATTCAGATATCGGAGGAGGACCATTGGGAACTGGATCTTCTTCTCAGTGGCCAATACACTTTGGAGGAGATGCTCACAATTAATTCCTCCTGCCCCTTCCTCTTGCATGACTTAACTCCTTCATTATGTCACACCCTTATAACATACTTGATGAGTAGGAGGTGGAGTCCTCAATTTTATCTCCAAATATCTTCATCTCTTCTATCCAATTGGAATCCCTCTTCCAATTCTCATTGACACGCTTTTCCTGATTTAGTACACTTTAGCTGAAGTTAAGGCCCTCTAACGCTAACCTTTAAGACGGGACGAATTTATACAAAGGCTGGTGTCTGAGGCTGAGGAGAAAGAAAAGGATACCTTGAGCCTGGGTCGCGAAGTGCCAGGACTACTGACCTTGGCGGAGAGGATCATTAGAGGAGAAGTGATAAAAGAATTGGAGTTACGTTCAGCGACGCGAAAGAGAGAGGTGGTGAGAGCAAGGAGATTGTTTTGCAATTTGGCGATAGAGAGGAAGGGTTATCCTGGCGCTGAAGTTGCCCGTTTCCTATGCTGTTCCCGGCATTGATGGGATCTATCTCAATGAAGGATTGACCGTTGCTGCAGAGACCATGGCCCAGTTCGGCGGGGGAACCATCAACGGTTTAGAGGTATTCGTCAAGGGAAATGTATGACTGCCTCTGACCGCTCGGCCCTCATTCGCTGGGCTGTCAGTGACTCCTCGAACAAGATACACTCTTCCTAACAACACAGAGGGGACGTTGGTTCTAAAACAACTCGAGAGGCAGAGAACAGAGGATATAATGTGCCGATATGCCAAGACTGGATACGCTTGGAGCCTTGCACGATGTCATGGGACGGGCATCGAACGGACAAGGATATTCCGCGGAGAAGCGAAAAAAGAATCAGAGTTGTTGTCGGACATGCCGACGAAAGAGCGGAGGGGAAGGAGAACGTTTTGTCAGTTGGCCATAGGGCGAGGAGATGCCAAATTTAAACAAATATATTAAGTTGTTTTAGAATCAACGTTCCCCCCTTAGGGAGGAGTTTTTGGAGATGGTGAGGGCGTTGGATCAGGAGATAAAGAGGAAGAAGAAAAGCGTAGTATAGGAAGGAGGTTCTGATTATGAAATTAATACTAAAAGCTGTTTTGATGAATATAGCTGTCTTATTAGTAATTTCTTCTTGCGCTACTATCACGGAAGGGCCGGAAGGTTCCTCATTCTCCCTTGGAAGGAAAGAACCCTCCAGTGGAAACGAACTCAGATTACTAAGTGTGGATGTTCCCCAAAGCGGGAACCTCTCGGCGGACGTAGAATATTGGACTACCATTAATTTTGAGGCAGACCATAAACCAGAGATTCGCAGAGCTTGTTTCAACTTCTCAGGTGACGGCCAATCTTGTGTTGATGTTCATGCGAAAGATGTGACATACGGGTCGCATACATATTTCCGAGTACCGATTCACGTTCCTGTGGGTACGAAGAGAATAGACAGTTACGCTGAATACATTCGAGACGGGAAAACACACCGGACAAATACCGTAACTTATTACGTCATTGTTCTGAAACCTGAGGAATAATCGCAAAAGAGCTGGATTTTTCACATCAGATGTCGGATTATAAACTCATCACATTACTCTCCCACGCTCAAACAACTAATGTCCGATGTGAATGAAGAACTGACTAATGAAGGTTGCCCAAACAACTCGTCTCCTTTGAAGAACTCCTCATGTCCCAGGTAGTCCAGCAAGAAGCCCTCACCCGGTTACTGGTGGAGAAGGGATACTCACCAAGGAAGAGTTTTTGAGATGGTGAGGGTAGAGGACAAGGAGATTAGGAGGGAAAAGAAAGCGCCGCAATAGGAAGGAGGTTTGTGATCATGAAATCCCTGATAGGTGTTCTGATGGGTGTAGTTATTTTCTTATTAGTTTTTTCCTGTGCTACAGTGCCAAAGAAACCTCTCGCTTCCGGGGGGGGTAAGGTCATTAAGCATAGATGTTCTGGGAGCTGGCGTCGAAGCCAATTCATCCTTCGGGGTTAATGTTTTTTTTGAGGCAGCAGGTAACCCAGGGATTAAAAGAGGCTCTTTCTATGGGTCAGGGCAGGAGCCATACTGTTCTGATGTATCGTATGTAGTCTTAGGAACGAAGAGAGCTTTCCAAGTGTATCTTCCGGGTCTTAACGTTGGCTCACATAGGTTGCAATGTTATGCTGAGTATATTCGAGACGGAGGGACGCGAAAGACTGATGTGGTATTTACCCATATCATAGCCGGCAGCCACCAATGATTCGGGGAAGCGATGGGTCAAATCTTTCCAAATCTTTGATGACCCCTAACGCTCAAAAGGGGAAGTCCTGCAGCAAGGAATCCTTCCCGAAGTCCCCAAGTTCGGAACCCATATCTTTATACCAGATTCCAAATGATACTCCTTAAAAGATAATTTTCGCAATCTCATCTTTAGAACTGACGGGTCATGGTGGAAGGAAGCGCAAAGAAAGGAGAAAGAAAATGAGGTCTATCATGAAAAACTGTTCTATTTTGTCTGCATTGATTGCTATGCTGGCGTGCGTTGCTCTCACCACGGGTTGCGCGAGTTCCGGCAGGCTAAGTCAGCCCGCTGCCGTGCCTGAGATTCGTCCGGGCATTCCGGCTGGCTATCTAGCGCCCAAAGCGCTCCCCAACAGCCTCGCCCTGATTTCCCCTCCTCCCGCCGCAGGCTCGGCCGCTCTGGAGTACGACGAGGAGGTCAGCCGAAAGGGTCTCGCCTTGCGCGGTACGCCGCGCTGGACGCTGGCGACGGAGGATGCGAACATGATGTTTCCCCAGGCGGCCGGTACGTTTTCCTGTGCATTAAACGCCCCGATAACGGAACAGGACACGCCGCATCTCTACATACTGCTCCGTCGAACTCTTATTGACGCTGGCCTTTCCACCTATACGGCCAAGAATCATTACAGTCGTACTCGTCCGTTCGTCGTGAACAAGGAACCCACCTGCACACCGGATGAGGAAAAATTCTTAATAAGGAATGGCTCCTATCCTTCCGGGCATGCCGCTTTCGGCTGGGCCTGGGCGCTCATCCTGAGTGAGATTGCCCCCGAGCGGACCGATGCGATCCTCGCACGTGGCCGGGCTTTCGGAGAGAGCCGTGTCATATGCAACGTACATTGGCAGAGCGATGTGATTGAGGGCCGTTTCATGGGAGCGGGCACTGTCGCTCGACTGCACGCCGATGCCACATTCCGCACTGATCTGGAGGCCGCCAAGTCAGAATTTGCTGACGTTCGCGCCAAAGGGCTCAAACCTTTGCGCGATTGCGCTGCGGAAGCCGCGGCAATGGCCAAATAACGGCTGCTGGCGCTCCTCGGCGAATGGAACCCGTGAAGTTTTTCAGCCAACATCGTTACCTACTTTCTACCGAGTCAGATTTCGTTCAGCACAGTTAAGGGCTGGAGTTAGCAAGAAGACTCGGCCGCAAGCGCGCATTCCTGCCATCTATCTCCTGTTTCCGACAACTCCTAAAAGCTACAATTTGATATTTATATATTTCCCAAGGAAAGCTCGACCAGTAATCCTCAGTTCAAGATGTCATCGTTGAGTGAGGACTTGCAGGTGGAACCTGCAACCTACCTACCTACCTACCTACCTACCTACCTTCCTGCCTCTTCCTTCCTTGTAATCGAGAACCTTCGTGATTGGCGTAGCATGCTTGCAATGAACAATCGATAGAAGACTCACCATGCCTTTTCAATGCGTCATTTGAGATGTAAGTGAATGAATTCTGAGGGTTCTAAAATTTTTATTGACATTACGTTTTAATGTTCATATAGTTGCTCATCAATTGTCACCTTTTCTACTCAAAATGATTCATTGATCACCAATTTGTATGGTTAAGAAAAAGCCAAGACAACGGACAACCATAAGTCTTGATTAGCAGGCGTTGAAAAGCCTGTCATCCATTGTTTTCGAGTATTGGGTTGACTCAGAAATAATCTTTTTTTGTGAGCAACTTTTTGGATTGCCAAAGCAGAATCTGTTGTTCTTTTGATGAGGTGGTTCCGGAGTTCTATAAGGTAATGTATGGTAATCGATATTCTCTTTAATCTCGTGGCCTCTGTACTTGCCGTTTATTTATGGATAATGTGACCCAGAAGGATGTAAATTAATATTAAATCGTCGAAGAGCAAAGGCAAGGAGGCTTCGAAACTATACAAGGCGACATATTAAGAAGCAGCAGATCCTTCCGCAACTTCCGTAGCTGTTGCCCCGGATCCGACCACCATGCTTCTTCTTGGTTCCGCTTTGAGTGGTCCTGCTAGTCTAAGGAGGGGGGTTAAGAAGTAGATGCCGAAAGAACATTTTTTATTAAGGGGAGAATTGATAAGACTCTGGATAAAATTTTTTATCCTGATTAGCCATTCAAAACTTAGGAGAAGGTTAAAAAAAATAAACCCAAAATTCAATTGATTGGTTAATTCCTCGGCCAGGATGAATTAGAAAGAGTATTAAATATATGACAGCTCATGAAATCTACCGGCTTGACCTGCCAGGAGTATGTCAGATAAAAGGTGGGGTCAGAGACCGCTCTGCTTTTTTATGTAAAGATTTCCCTATCCTCACTTTCTCTCCCTAATCGTCAACCTGCAACATTATCTTTCAGGGAGATTTGTACTCCTCAATTGAGGTTTCTCCAAATATCTTGATCTCTCCCATCCAATTATGGTCCCCCTTCCAATGCTCTTGATCTCAGCGTTGGAGAATAATTATATCGTAGCGCCTTCATTTATTGAAGTCGGAGCCCGTCGGCAATCGATGCCGACGCTACGAGATAAAAACTGTGACATTATGACCAATAATTCGCCGTAACTGAGCCATTACACGAAAAATTTTTATTTAGCTTGACAAGGCTGAATGATCTATGTCATTAATCTATCAATTTTTCTGGGTGTCCTGATCTTCTATCCAACTCGGGAGGAAGATTGAATGCGGGGTAAGATCTTAGCGGTGGGGATCATCGGGCTCCTGTTGTCTGCATGCCATCCCCATCCAAGCCTGGTTTCCGAAAAAACGTATCCTGCTCCCTCTCCCCCTCAAGCCTGTTTGGAAAAGTCCTCCTGTCAGGAAATTCCTCCTTCTCCAAGAACCCTTTCGCCCTCCGGTCCTGCATCCCCCGCGGATGGCCAGTGGAGCGGGGGTTTAGACCTTCTGATCAGCGATGAGTCCAATGACGATTTCATTCTTGAGGTCTTCCCCAAAGACGAGCGAAAACAAGGACCGGATTTCGATATCCCTATTGTGATCAATGCGAAGGTGGAACAATTCATCCAATATTTTCAAACGACGGGCCGGAAGGTTTTCACCAATTGGCTGGGGCGGTCGGAGAGATATATCCCCTCCATGAAGAATCTTCTGAAAGAGAATGGCCTTCCCGAAGACCTTGTCTATTTGGCCTTGATTGAGAGCGGTTTCAATCCTTATGCTTATTCCAGGAGCAAGGCATCTGGACCCTGGCAATTCATTTACCTCACGGGGAGGCGATATGGATTAAGGTCGAACTGGTGGATTGACGAGAGGAGAGACCCCGAGAAATCGACCATCGCCGCGGCCAAATACCTCAAAGACCTTCATGATATGTTCGAATGCTGGTACCTCGCCGCGGCCGGTTACAACGCAGGTGAAAAGAAGATTGCCGCCGCGATGAAACGTTACGGGACGGAAGACTTCTGGGAATTGACAAAATACCGATACCTGAAACGGGAAACAAAAGACTATGTCCCCCAGATGATTGCCGCCGCGCTCATCGCTAAAGAACCGGGGAAATACGGGTTCACCGACATCGAATACCAACAGCCCCTCCGTTATGAGAAGGTTAAGGTGCCCGAAGTCACAGACCTTCGCCTGATCGCCCAGGCCTGCGAGGTGACCGTTGACGAAATCAAGGGCCTCAATCCCGAATTGTCACGCTGGTGCACCCCCCCTAACTTCCCTGACTATGAGATCAAAATTCCTTCTGGAAAAAAGGACCTTTTCTTAAGAAATTTTGAAGCCCTCTCCCCCAGTGAAAGATTTCAATTCAAAATCCATACGGTGAAGAAAGGCGAGACCTTTTCAAAAATTGCCAGACTTTATCGGGTCGATCCGGACCCAATCCTCGAGCTCAACCGCTTGAGCAAAAAGACCCGCCTCTCCAAGGGAATGGACCTTCTCATCCCCTTGCCGAAAGACCAGGATCAGAAGTCCGAAGGCGTGATCAAGAAAAAAATGAACGGGACGGATCGGCAATCAAAACTGAACGAGACCACGTATACGATCAAGAAAGGGGATTCCTTGTGGAGCATTGCCAACGAAATGGGAGTCAATGTCGGGGCCCTCAGCAGCTGGAATAACCTCCACCCGGAAAAGAAACTGACGCCGGGAGATAAACTAGAAATCAGGATGACGAAAACCCCCGCGGCTTTGGATGACCCCCATGGAAAACGGCCGGGAAGAGAGATCATCTATATCGTGAAAGAAGGAGACACCCTCTGGAAGATTGCAAAAAAGTTTAACCTCACCGTTTCAGAAATCAAAGCCTGGAACCATCTCAACGGCGCCGATCCGATCCACCCTGCGGATCGGTTGAGACTGAAGGTGAGCGAGATGAAACCTCCAACCCCAAATTGATCTTATCCCCTCTTGTAAATCCCCGTACTGCTTTGGCTTCCTTTTTCCTCCGCTAAACAAGAACCAAGCGTTTGTGAAAGGGAAAAAGCTTAAGATGTTATGCCGCCATCCTCCGGGTGACCCGGCGGGTCTATCCGATGGACGCCGAGGAGACCGTTTGGACAGATTTGACAACTTAAAGTAAATTATTTATATAGGTTAATCTTCTATGTCTAAGGAGCTGACGATGTACAAAAAAATGGCGAAAGGTTTCGGTCTGGGTCTGGCCCTTGCCGGCCTTCTCTTTGGCCTCTTCTTCTGTATGAACAACGACCGGGCCAACTCCCTGACCAGTACGAAGGAAGACAAGGAAAAAACCACGCCGGTAAGGTCCCTCGGCAGGGCCTTCGTGGAGGTAGCCAAGAAAGTCCAACCTGCGGTTGTCAACATTACGACAGAAAAAACCATTACCATGAGACCGTGGGATAGATACGGAGAAGAGTTTTTCAAGGGAAGTCCCTTTGAAGATTTTTTCAAAGGCTTCGGCTTTTCACCCCGTGAAAAAGGAAAGGAATACAGGCATAAACAGAGAAGCGGAGGGTCGGGGGTCATCGTCGACAAGGAAGGTTATATTCTAACCAACAATCACGTGGTAGAAGACACGGACAAGATCAAAATACGTCTCAACGACGGAAGGGAGTTTGTGGCGACTCTCAAAGGCCAGGATCCAAGAACGGACCTTGCCGTCCTCCACATCAAAGCCAAAGATCTTCCGGTGGCCACCCTTGGCGACTCGGATAAACTGGAGGTGGGGGAATGGGCCATCGCCATCGGAAGCCCCTTTGGCCTGGAGCATACGGTGACGGTAGGAGTGATCAGCGCCAAAGGCCGGTCGGGGTTGGGGACGGGAACATATGAAGACTTTATCCAGACCGATGCCTCAATCAATCCGGGCAATTCCGGAGGCCCGCTGATCAATATCGATGGAGAGGTGGTTGGGATCAATGCCATGATCATCCAGCCGGGCACGGGGATTGGATTTGCCATTCCCATTAATATGGCCAAACAGATTTTGAGCGATCTGATCAAAGAGGGAAAGGTGGTCAGACCCTGGCTCGGAATCAGCGTTCAAGACCTGACCCCTGAAATGGCGGAACAATTCCAGTTGAAAGAGAAGGAGGGCGTTCTGGTGGCTCAGGTCCATCAAGGAACCGGTGCCGAGAAAGCAGGCCTCCTTTCAGGAGACGTGATCAAATCGGTGGATGATAAAGCCGTTAAGAACAGCAGCGAGCTGATCAAAGAAATCCAGAAGAAAAAGGTGGGGCAGAAAGTGAAGCTAGGTCTGGTCAGGGATGGAAAGCCCATGACCGTGGGAGTCACCACCGCTGCGATGGCG
>DASPPQ010000053.1:0-2043 GCA_035625415.1 Thermodesulfobacteriota bacterium | reverse complement strand
AGCGTTGAAAGCCTGATGGAGGTCGAAAAATGGGAACAAACAAACCTAGCAGATTACCAGCGACGAGTGATGAATCATTTGTGTTCTCTCTTTCCTTTTCTTGAGCAGTACATCGAACTGGTCGATTTTCAGTGGGCCGGTGAGCATGTTTCCAAGTGGTCCTATTCTCACTTTCTTTACGAGCCCTCTTCTGATTTTTACTGGAGAGAAGGAATGGTTCCCATAAAAATGGCGAGAAAAATTTGCTTTGTCGGAAAGGAAAACTTCCCGTATTTAGGTCTGGGGGGGGAGGTCTTCAGCGGAATGATTGCAGGCCAGCATATTTTAAAGCAGTACTCATGAACCCCGTCTCTTTCCTCATCGCAACCTGAACTTGCCTTCGATCACAATCTTCTCTGCCCTCGGTGATCGGCGCTCCCTGCTTTTGTCCGCTACTGGATTTTAATCTCTAATCATCCCAGCCGATGTGCTTCCTTTTTGTGACAGGGAGTTTAAACTTCTCTCTTAACCGCCTGACGACGAGGTCCGGGACCAATCCCTCGACGCCACCCCCTAATCTGGCGACCTCTTTGATGGTTCTGGAAGAGACAAAAAAATAGTCCTTGCTGGTCATCATGAAGAGGGTATCCAGCTGGGGGCTGAGACTTCGGTTCATCGAGGCCATGTGGAATTCATATTCGAAGTCGGAAGTCGCCCGGAGACCCCTTAAGCTCACCTTGGCATTGGTTTTTGCGACATAGTCGACGAGAAGTCCCTTGAAGCTATCTACCATGACATTGGGTGTCTCCGTAAAGATCGCCTTCACCATTCCGAGGCGTTCTTCAACGGAGAAGAGGGGGCGTTTCTCCTCATTTTCTGCGATGGCAACAATCACTTTGTCAAAGATCTCAAGCGCTCTTTCGACGACATCGATATGACCATAGGTGATGGGGTCAAAGGAACCCGGATAGATGGCTATCTTTCCCATGTTCTTAAACTTTTCTTTGTTCTCCTTCAGCATTTCACACCTCCTCATGGGCGATGACCTGTTCATGATCCCCTCCGATAGGGGTTAGAAAAGAGACCACGGTGTCTCCAATCCGTCGTTGGCGAGTAACATCCCATCCACCTGCGCCGTGAGGAATGGGCTCCCGCAGGTTCTGTTCGATGACCAGGATGGAACTCCTGTGATAAATCGGATGGGAGCTCAGTTTCGTTAAGGTGCTTTGGATCAACCCCTTCTGATAAGGAGGATCCATCAAGATCAAATCAAAGCATTCTCCTCTCTGTTTAAGAACTCCAATTGCCCGGCTGACGTCTTTTGGGAGGATCTCAGACCTTCCTTCCAACCCGAGTTGAGCGAGATTTTTTTGGATGAGTCGTAAGGCCTGTCTTCCCTTCTCAACAAAGACTGCTCGCTTCGCTCCTCGGCTCAGAGCTTCGATTCCTAAATTTCCTGTGCCCGCGAAAAGATCGAGAACTATTCTTCCCTCCACCCTGTCTTGGAGGACGTTGAAGATTGATTCTTTCACACGATCAGAGGTAGGGCGAAGAGACTGGTTTCTCGGCGTCACCAATTTCCGCCCCCTCGATGTTCCACTGATGATCCGCATGGCCTATTTAGATTCCAAATCCCAAATGACAAATGCCAAATAAATCGCAATGTCCAATTTCCGAATGACCAAACCTGTTTTGTTCATGATTTCGAATTTTGGCCATTGGAATTTATTTGATGCTTGATGCTTGTGATTTGGTGCTTATGCCAAATTCTTCAGTTGCTCAATTCTCTTTAGCATATTCTCCTGATGGGATCCTTGCCAGTAGATTCTCAGACACTGCGGGCACCGGAAAAAATGGTTTTGTTGGTAAAAGATAAAGTCTGGGACTTTTCCCTCGGCTTCCTCTCGTGGGAGATCATCGAGAAGAGCATTACACAAAAGACACCTCGAAAGAAAGTTCTTCCCGCTCAATGAAACGTAACCCGTTTGAATGAGCTCCTTTATCTGGAGAGAGGGTCTGTCCTCCGTAATTCTGATGATACGATCCTCGGTTGTCTTGGGAAGA
>DASPPQ010000052.1:0-50093 GCA_035625415.1 Thermodesulfobacteriota bacterium | reverse complement strand
CGGGCCAAGTTGTTGCCCTCGATATCAAAGCGATTGAAGTAATTTTGCGCTTCCAATAGCTTCAGATAGCAATTGAGATTTCCCATCCCCCTGTCGCGATGCAGGGCTTGCTCCCCCTCCGTAATTTTCACTTCCATAGCCGTAAGTATGTTTCGTGTGACCTCATCCTGTAAGGCAAATATGTCTTTGAGATCACGATCATAGCGCTCGGCCCATATGTGACGCCCTGTCAGGGCATCGATCAACTGGGCTGTGATCCGGACACGATCAGCAGACCTCTGAACACTTCCCTCCAGTACGTACTGAACCCCCAGTTCTTCACTTATCTGCTTAACCTTCACCGGTTTTCCCTTGTAGGTGAACGTCGAATTACGGGCAATGACAAACAGCATGGGTAATTTGGATAGGGCTGTGATGATGTCCTCGGTGATCCCGTCGCTGAAAAACTCCTGCTTTGGGTCCCCGCTCATGTTGACGAAGGGCAGAACGGCAATGGAGGGCTTATCCGGCAAGGAAAGAGCCCTTTCTTCTTTGGACACTCCCTCAACGGGTGGCCGAGAAGGATGCAGGTGTGGATAGACCTGCCAAAGAACGTTGGCCGCCGCAATTAAACCTATGAGAATTTTAAGAACCGGGTGAACCCGATTCCAATAATTAAGCCCAGCTCTTTTCCATCTACTCATAGTCGATAAAGCTTTTGGTTCCATTAGGACCCGGTAGACTCGAATCGGCTCGCTGACGTTCTTTACGGTTTGCTTCCCGTGATATGCGTATCCCAAGGTCAGCTTGTTCTTCACCTGATCATAGGCCGTGCCAGAGATGCAAATACCTCCCGTTTCGGACAGACTTTCTAACCGGGCTGCGATATTGACTCCATCCCCGTAGATCCGCCCCTGCTCTTCGATCACATCCCCAAGGTTGATACCGATCCGAAACTCCATCCTGCGGTTCACGGGCAAATCAGCATTTCGTGTTTTCAGTTCTTTTTGAATCTCCACAGCACACTCAACTGCATCCACCACACTGGCAAACTCAGCCAATAAATTATCTCCTGTAGCGTCCACCACTCTGCCATGGTGATGCGGAATGAGGCCAGCCATTACTTCTTTGTAAGCGTTAAGAGTGCGGATTGTTCCAACCTCATCCTCCCCCATGAGGCGACTGTAACCTTTAACATCTGTACTTAAGATAGTAGTAAGCTTACGTTTAACTTTCTCGGTCATGGGATAACCCATCAACTCCTATCGTTAGTTTGGGCAATTCCTTTCTAACTTGGCCCCACATTCCCCACAAAATTTCATGCCTTCAGGATTTTCAGTGGCACATTTCGTGCACCTCATGGTGCCTCTCTTTCACAAGAACTACCGAGAAAGCATTGCCCGCTGTGAGAAAAGTTTGCTGCTACTCTCCCTCGGTGAATCAAGCTACTTTAGCCGGGCTTTTTTAGGAGACATCCTTGACGCCTTTGTTCAAAGGGATCCTTAATGAAAAGGTGGTTCCAGAAGCAAAACAATCCGACTTGCTCCCGATAAAGTGACAGAGAGATAGTTGTCCGGGGCATTCATGGATGTCCTCTGGAATGTAGGTACAGCGGGTGCTCTCGAAATCGATTTCGAAACCATAACGTTCTGAGAATACCTTGGCCCTAAGGAGGTCTGCGCCGGAACCTCCAGCATTGAAGTCGTAGGGAGCCTTTGTAGAGTAATAGTTGGTATCCTGGGTGTGAAAGAAACCGGTGAATATCAGTCTTTGGTTCTCAGCTGTAATTCCGGTGCCAAAGTCCCGAAAACGGATAACCATTTGGTCGCCCTCGATTTTGGCCGTCACTTCAATTCTGCCCTCATCAGGAGTATTCTCGACCGCATTCCTCAGTATGCCGCTGCAAACCTTCTCAAGGGCACTCCGATTCGCGCGGACTGTCACTCCGCTGTCAAAATCCTGGACGATCTCTACTTTTCTATGCCCCATGTCTCTGCGGGTGTCGTCACATACGGGCTGGAGAAGGTCCTCGACCAAAAACTTTTCTGTAAGTTCCTCGTCAACTTTGTAGATCGAATCGAGGTAATCCGAAAGAAGATTGAGCACCTTGCTGTATTTGCCTCGACGCACTCCGTTCTGGTATTCAATAAAATGGATCGCATCCTCGATGATCTTGGTAATTTTTGCCCGGTCTTCTACAGATCTTTCTCTGACGATGTTGTCAATCTCCTTTTGAAGCCGCATCAAGCGCTTCAGATTCCTTTGGGCGATGATCACACTCTTCTCCAGGCCGGCGACCTTTGCCTGGCTGAGCCCAGTTGAAATCTTGGCAAGCGTGGCTGAGATAAGGGTAAGGGGTGTTGTCAACTCGTGAGAAAGATGGTCAATTGCCCTCTCTTTTGCCTTATTCATCGACTTCAGCTCCTCGTAGAGTCTGGAGTTTTCGAGGGCGATGGTGGCGTAGTCAGCGACGGAGGAGAGCATTTCCACATCGTCGTCCGTGAAATTTCCGTTGTTCTTATTTAGAGCCTGGAGGGTTCCCACGCACTCCTTCTGTCTGTTGATCAACGGGACACAGAGAATGTTTCTCGTCCGGAAACCTGTTTTTTCGTCCACGTCGGCATCGAACCGTGGATCATTGGACGTGTCGTTGACGATGGTGGGGGCTCGGTTCTGGAACACCCAGCCTGCTATCCCGTACGTTGCAGGGATTCGGATCTGGTTCTTCTTGAGGTCCGTTGAAACGAGGGACCATAGCTCGTTAGGTTTCTTGTCGTATAAGAAGATGGAACTTGCCTGGGTATCCATGATACTGTTCGTATGTTGGATAATAAGAGGGAAGAGTGCCTCCAGATTCATCTCCGACGTAATGATCTGACCCACCCGCAGAAGTTTTGCGTAACGCTCGACTTTTTGTTCCACTGTATAATCCTTTACCCTCATCTGGCGCCCACTTCCAGAAGGTCCCGGGCTTCTTGTGGATCGAACTCTACCCCGATTTCGACGAGGGGTGGTTTGGCCTTTTCTAGACGGGCGTTTCATTCTTGGCCTCTTCTTTAAAAGAGACGCACGATGCCATTATTAAAGATTGAGGTTGGTTGGAAGTTTAACCTGAGGTCTTCCGTTCTGATTAAAAGCTACTACTTTGGAATAAAAAGGTCAACAGGAATTGAAGGTCAACGTTTGAAATATTTCCTTATAACATATCGGCACCTTTTGGATTTCCCTTTTCATTTCTGACTCCAAAAGGTTGAGGTTGCCTTGTCTTTTGATTTATGATAGGAAGGAAATTATCTTACCCCGGCACCAGAAAGCCATGGCCTTTGGCCGTGTATGAATGCGCCAACTTTTGGCCGGGATGTCGCCCCCCAGGGCGTTAGTCAGGTGCCACGGGCTTTACCCGTGGGGCTCCACATACCATCAAATGCTGTTAACAAACTACTCATTTTCTACGGAAAAGTCAACAGGAATTAGAAATGGCTGGTTTTCGGTTCGGCAGTTTTCAAAATATTCCTAAGGCGTCGCATTGAGGGGAGGGCTTATATGAGAATTGAGGTCCTCGGCTGTTCAGGCGCCGAGTTTCCTAAACATCATTTTTCCAGTTTCTTAATAGATGGCAAAATCTTATTCGACGCTGGAAGTGTAACGGATGTCCTCAGTGAGAAAGATCAGCTGAAGATCAAAAGCATTTTTGTAACCCATGCACATTTAGACCACATAAAAGGAATCCCTTTTCTCGCGGATAATATCCTCATTGGAAATAAACAGGGGAGAGTTGATATCTTCAGTATCCTACCTGTGATCAAAGCAATCAAAGAGAATCTCTTGAATGATGTCGTATGGCCAGATTTTACCAGGATTCCACGTGGCCGTGGTAGCATCTTGAGGTTGAACAAACTGAAGCCTGGCGAACCCGTCAGAATTGAGGGTTATAGCATTATACCTTTTATAGTTAATCACGCTGTTCCTGCGGTGGGATATCTCGCCGAGACCCCAAAAAAGAGGCGGCTCTTTTACAGTGGCGACACAGGACCCACTGACAAGACATGGAAGGAAATCGCAGTGAAGATCGATTGTCTTATCCTTGATGTTACCTTTCCGAATAAAATGGCAAGAGAGGCGATAAGAACAGGACACTTGACTCCATGGCTATTAAGAATGGAGCTATCAAAAATGAAATATATGCCGGAAAGAATTTATGTAACACATACAAAACCTCAGTACTCGAAGACCCTTACCTCAGAACTGAAAAGACTTAGGATCAATCATCTTAGGTTATTGAAAAACGAAGAATCTATCGAGCTTTAGCCTTGCTGCCCCTATCTACCGGCCAACGAAAGTCCTGGGGTGATAGAGGATGTGTTACCCTGGCGAGGCTCCCGCGGTTGCCAAGTCAACAAACTCATGCTGCACAAATAAGAGACATGATCGTGATTTCGGTTATGAAATTGTGGACTTCCATTTGAAGTGTGGTATGCCGATCCAAAATGACAGAATGGAGGAGGAAGGAGTCGTCAAATCATCTGTAATTAATCAACTCAATAAACAGGCCCATTTGATTACAGCCTGTCGATTCCACCCCTTGATGGAGCCGGTGGAGCAAAGAATTTGAACCTTCCCGATAATAAGAGAGGGTCGCTTTGATTCCCTAAATCATCTCTGGAAGTGATTCCGATATGGTAAGTTCCAGGTTCTGTCGGAAACTCAGGCCACTCATCTGGGATGATCAACTCCGTCTTCCCAACGACCAGTTTTAAAATGATCCCCGGTGTTGTTTCCCACGAAAAGTGGCCAGGTTCAAGAAGTATTCTGTCTTTGCTTACATACACTCCGTAGCTGCCTGCTTCAGCTACAGATTCCCACCAAATTCTTCGTTTAAGAACCCGTGGCGTAATCTTCCCTCTCCTCCTCAACTCAAATGCTTCCATCGAACCATTTGCTCTAAACCCTTTTTCTGATAAAATTGATTTAACCAATGCAGCGATCTCCCCTGTTGCGATCGAACCTTTATTAAAGAAATAGTCAGGTTTGCATTGGGTCGCTATCTTTTGAATTTCTTGTAAATCATAATTTGTAAGAAGGATAATCATGATATTTGGGTGACTGGCTTTTATCTTTCTCGTTAGTTCAAGGCCGTTTTCCCCGGGCAATATGAAGTCCATAAAGATTAGATTTGGCGGATAAGAATCGATTTCCGTTAGCGCCTCTACCCCGTCCGCTGCTTCAATAATAGACATGGAAGGGAACTGAGACTGTAAGTAAAATTTAACTACTTGTCTGAAGGAATGGCTGTCTTCAACGAGCATCGTTCTAAACATAATATTTTTGTGTTACCGACCTCATGCAAACATAGCACAGGGATGCCGCTTGCAAGAATCGGGTGAGCAAATCAGGGGCAAACCAACCGTCGGTTCATCCTCCGGCAGCTCAGCCATCTTCATTCCAAAAGGTTCGCTGGTTTCCGCCCCTGCCCTGTGGAAGTATGGATTTATCCGGATTTAAACATACCGATATTTATTTAGGTATCAATCCTTATGCCGAAACTTAGACATCATTATAAGTTCTTGTAACTGCACTATTTTCTGTAAACTTCGATATTTTAATGAAAGCCAGGAGTGGAAAAGTTTTTCAGAAAAGTTCCAAACTGTCTCTCTTAAAAGAGAAAAATATTTCTCATCCTCTTAATGATTACTGTTCAAAACATTGTATTGTGAGGCGAGATTTGAAAATCGCGATTTCGGGAAGAAGCTTTGAGAAAAAGACTTTTAGGATTTCGTTACAGGTTTTCGCTGTGGATTATTTTGAGGAGATGATCTTCACTCCTCCCTTCTCTCATTTAAATTCTAAAAACTGGTCCTCGGGCGCTCCGCATACCGGACAAACCTCGGGCAAGATGCCATCCGACACATAACCGCAAACCTGGCACACATAGTAAGTGGTCTCTCGTTCTCCAATCAGATGGTTGATCGCATTCTTGTAAAGCTTGGCGTGACGATCTTCTACGTCCCGGGAATTGGACAGGATATTCAAAGCCGCAGCGTCTTCTATCTCCTCTGCAAGCTCGATAAAATTGTCATAAGCCACCCCCGCCACATGGACTTCTGACTGGAAACTCTCCTTGAGATTGCTATCGGTGTCGTTGATCTCCCGGAGCATCCGAAGGGCCCGTTCACCGTGAATCTCCTCGCTGAAAGAGATCACGCGGAAGAGCTTCGAAATTTGCGGAAGAGCTTCCTCATCCGCCTTCTTGGCAAAGATTTTCAGACGCAGCGCGGCTTTGGCCTCGCCTTCGTAAGCCTTGTGGAAAGCATCTTTGAGCTTCTCGTCCATCGGTTCCCCCTACGGATTTTATTCCATCACTTTTTATTTATACCATTTATCAGAAAACAAAAGCATCTATTTTTTGTTTCGGGCTTCCCCTCCCTCTCATAACCTTTTTGCCCTATCTCACCGACTTCACTCTTCAAAAAGCTTGCGTATCAACTTGGCCTTCATCTCATACCGAGGGAGGGTTCCTTCGGGGACAAGATCAACCTCTGCCCTGAAAACCAGCTTCTCTTTCAGCAGGTTTTCAATCTCGTGTTTCAAAGCGTTAAGATTGGCGACATCCTTCGAAACCTCCACCTGAATCTTCATCGGAGGCTCGACCGCAGGCCCGGGTTTATCGAGGAGGACTTGAATCTCTCCGATTGTCCGCGGCCTCAAAGAGGCCACGACGTCTTTGATGGCGGAGGGGAAAACATTCACTCCGAGGACGATCAACATGTCATCTGTCCGACCGATGCACCGGACGCGGAAACTCGTTCTTCCACATTCGCAACGAGATGTCCAGGCTGTAACCCTGTCTCTCGTCCGAAACCGAATCAGAGGACAACACTCACGGTCGATAAGAGTATACACGAGCTCGCCTGTGGCATCATCCTTCATCTCCAACACCTCTTCGGTGTCCGGGTCAATGAGTTCGCAAAGGATAAACTCCTGGGCGCAGAAATGCATTCCTTTCTGGTTCGGACACTCCCCGAAGATAATAGGCGCTGCATCTGAATTTCCAAGGCCCTCCGTTAGCACGCATCCAAAATCTTCCTGAATTCTCTTTCGTATGGAGGGAATCCCTGCCCCGGGTTCTGCGCCGCTGATGATCTTTCTTAGCCCCAGCCGGGAAGGCTCCATCTTCGTTTTGGATCGGACATAATCCGAAAGATAGAGCGCATAAGAAGGGGTACAGTGGAGCACGTTTGCCCGAAGGAGCTGAGCGGTCCCTACCACCCGATCAGAAGCTCCTGTGCCGATAGGGACGAAAGCCGCGCCAATCGTCTCAATGGCATCCTTGACCGGGAGACCGCCGACAAAGAAGGTCAACCCGACGGCGTGGAGAACGATGTCATCTCGTCGAACTCCCTGGGTGTAGATCGATCTGGCCGTGAGCTCGGTCCAAACCTGATGGTCATGCCGGGTAATGCCCACGAAACTGGGTTGCCCGGTCGTTCCAGAAGAAGAATGGATCCGAATGATCTTCTCCATCGGCGCAACGACATGGTCACCCAGGGGCGGATGTAGGGCTTGGCTTTCCCTCAGCTCATCCTTGGTCGTAAAGGGAAGTTTTTCGAGATCCTCAAGGGATTTGAAGTCTCCAGGAGAGAAGTCGGAAGCTTTAAATTTCCTCTGGTAGAAGGGAGAGTTCTTCCACACATATTTAAGCTGCTTCTTTAACTTATTCGCTTGAAGAAACCCCAGTTCCTCTTGTCCAATCGTCTCCAGTTTCTTGTTATAATACTTAGGCGACTTTTCCATGTTCACTCCCTCAAAATTAGTTTGCCTATTTTTCTTCCCCCAGATACATCCTTCGGATATCCCCGTTGTTCATGAGATCGCTTGCCGAACCCTCCATGGCTATTTTCCCGTTTTGCAAGACATAGCCTTTGTCACCGATTTGAAGGGCTGCTTTGACGTTCTGCTCCACGAGTAAAATGGTCGCTCCTCCATCATTCAGCTCCTTGATCACCCTAAATATCTCTTTGACGAAATGCGGTGCCAATCCCATGGAAGGTTCATCGAGAAGCAACAAAGAGGGCTTTGACATCAGTCCTCTTCCGATAGCCAACATCTGCTGCTCGCCTCCCGAAAGGGTTCCACCCAACTGGTTTTTTCTTTCCATCAGTCGAGGAAAGATGTCATAGACAGTTTGGAATCTGCCTTCGATTTCTTGTTTGGTTGCCTTTCGCAGATGACATGCCGCTCCTAAGAGGATGTTCTCTTGAACCGTAAGGTCCGTAAATATCTCCCTTCCTTCGGGGACAAGGCTCAGCCCTAATCCGACGAGGGCCTCTGTTCTCTCGTTTGTAATGTCCTTGCCGTCGAAAACAATCTTTCCTTTCTTGGCTTCAATCAAACTACAGATGGTTTTTAGGAGCGTGGATTTGCCAGCGCCATTTGCTCCAATCATGGTAACGATCTTCCCCTTTTCCACCTTTATAGAAATGCCGCTCAGGGCACAAAGCTGACCGTAATAGGACGACACATTCTGTAGTTCCAAGATGTCTGTCATATCAACCCAGATAAGCCTCAATCACTTTTGGATCTTTCTGGACTTGGGAAGGCGTCCCCTCTGCAATTTTTTCACCATAATTGATGACAACGACCTGCTTCGAAACTTCCATTAAAAGGTTCATATTATGTTCTACCAGAATGATGGAAATATTTAAGGCTCGAATTCTATGGAGTAACTTTCCGAGCTCCTTCGTTTCTTGATCATTCAGCCCTGCCGCGGGCTCATCCAGGAGAAGTACTTTCGGGTCGGCTGCAAGTGCTCTTCCTATTTCAATCAATCTCTGGTGCCCACAAGGAAGGTTTGTGGCAGCCTCTTCATAATCGATATAATCGACGCCCAAAAAGTGCATGATTTGATGGGCTTTTTCTATCATTCTCTTTTCTTCTTTTCTCGAACCGATTAGTCTGAGACCGGAGGCAAGAAATTCAGAGCGGGTGACGGAATGGAAACCTACCATGATGTTTTCCAGTACATTCATATTGGAGAAAAGCCGCGGCGACTGGAATGTCCTCCCTAGCCCCAACTTGCATATGGTATGAGAAGGCAATAGAGTGATCTCTTTCTTATCAAAGACGATCCTCCCAGAAGTCGCAGGAAATACCCCTGTGATCAGATTGAAGACGGTCGTCTTTCCTGAGCCATTGGGACCGATGAGTCCTAATAGATGGCCGGGAAGAAGAGTGAGATCGAGGTCCTTGACCGCGATCAATCCTCCGAATGCCTTGGACACGCCGCTCAGTTTCAGGATTTCCATGGCTGGCTCACGTTCTATCTTCTGTCCCTTTCACGGAAAAGACCGACAATGCCCCTGGGCAAGAAGATGATGAAAATAGCCAGAAAAAAACCATAGGCTAAAAGAAGATAAGAATATTCCTTCAGGATGTTCTGAATCGCCTGGGGAAAGGCTGAGAGCCTTGCTACATAACGCAAGATTTCCGGAAGTAGATACAAAACAGCCGTCCCAATGATACTTCCCCAGACATTACCCAATCCTCCGATAACGACCATGCAGAGCAGCGTGACAGAAAAAAAGAATGTGAAGGACTCCTCACTGATGTAGGTCGCATAGTGGGCATACAGGCCTCCTGCGATTCCGGCATAGATCGCACTCAGCGTGAACACTTTGAGCTTATACCGGGTGGGATGAACGCCGATGACACCCGCCACCATCTCGTTTTCGTTCACCGCATAAAGAGCCCGTCCGATTCTTGATTTAACAAGATTCTTCGTAAAGAGAAAAACCGCGGCCAAAAATGCCCACACTAGGTAATAATACTTCAGCTCACTGTCTATTTTGAATGTGCCGATGGAAGGTCTTGGGATCATCTCCGGATATCCGCCCGCGCCTCCGGTCACCGGTGTCCACTCGAGAACAATGATACTGAAAATGACCCCAAAACTAAGGGTGGCCATGGCCAGATAACTTCCCTTGAATCTTACAGATGCAAAACCGATGATATATCCGATCATCCCCGCAAAAATCGCCGCACAGGGAAGCGCTATCCAAAAAGACAGACCCGCCTTAACCGAAAGGATGGCCGAGGCATAACCACCTATCCCGTAAAAAGCTGCCTGTCCGAGAGAAATCTGTCCTGTATTTCCCAAAAGAAGATTGAGACCGATTGCCACAATGCTGAAAATTCCGATCATAATCCCCATATTGATATGATAACGATTGCTGTCCAGGATTGGGAAAAGGCATATGATGAAGAGAAGGGCGATCATCGCATAACGCTTCAGCTCCGTCTTTGGTTTCCCTTGTAACCTGCGCATCATGCTCACTTTTTTTGATCGGACGAAAACAGACCAGTGGGTTTTATAATCAAAAATATCAAAAGAACAAAAAGGGCAATGGCATCGCGATACCCGGAAGAAATGAAACCGGCGATAAAGAATTCCAATATCCCAAACAGGATCCCTCCGAGAACGACACCCGATGAGCTCGACAAGCCTCCGACGACGGCAGCCACAAATCCTTTTACCGCCATCATGGTCCCAAGGGCGCCGCCGGCGAACGTGATGGGGGCAACGACCATGCCTACCATTGCACAGATGCCTCCACTCAATGCAAACGTAAAGGCCACGACCCGAGTCGTGTTAATTCCCATCAGCTTAGCGGCTGTCCGGTTGCTCACCGTCGCTTTGACAAACTTGCCGAGCAATGTGTAATCAAAGAAAAGTTTAAGGAGAATGACCGTCGCAAAGGCAATCCCGATAATCCAAAAACTCTGCAGTTCTATAACCGACCCTAAAACCTTGATGGGATTTCCCTTAGTGAAAGGAGGGAAAGCGATATGCTCCTTTCCCCAAATGAGGGCGATCGAATTCTGGAGAATGATTGAAACAGCGATCGAACTGCTGACGATGGAAAGTTCCGAAAAATGGATGACAGGTCTGATACTTATCTTTTCGTAGATCAGACCAATCGCGCCGGCCAAAAAGAAGGTGATGAAAAAGGTGACCGCCAGGGGCAACTTCAAAACGGTTGTAAAGGTGATCGCAAGAACACCCCCCAAAACCACCTGTTCTCCAGTTGCAAAGTTAATGGCTCCTGTTGATCTAAAAATAAGATGAAAACCCAGGGCAACCAGAGCATAGATGCTGCCGTTTGTAATTCCTCCAACAAGAAGTTGTAAGATATCGCTTAAAGACATTTAGACTTTCCTCGACAGGAGCCTTCCTCGTCGAGCCAGGAGCTCACCCTCATCAATGAAACGCCGGAGGGGATGAAATCCCACTCCGGCCTGGATATTGTTCGATGGAGCCTGAATTGGGAGGTTTATTTCTTGACGGCCATCGGCTTTCCATCAACAATCCTCACAATATGGATGTCCTTGTAAGTCAAGCCCATATGGTTCTGCGATGACATATTATAAGTCCCTACCGCACCGGGAAAATTCTTGATATTCTCCAAGGCGTCTCTGATCTTTTCTGGATCCTTGCTCTTTGCCATCTCGATGGCTCTTGCAAAAAGGAGCAATGCGTCATATCCAAGGGCGGTAAAATGATTGGGGTCTTTATTATACTTTGCCCTGCATAGTCTAAAAAGTTCTTCTTGTCCCGGCAGAGGAGCCCCAAAATTCAAAGAAGAGGTAATATAACACCCGTTTGCGGCATCCCCGGCAAGTTCCATAAATTTTGGGTTCAGGACACCTGTGCTACCGACAAAAGGTATTTTCATATCGAGTTTCTTCATATCCCTGGCAATGATCGGTGGAACATTTACAGTCCCCCAGACGATGAGGCAGTCCGCCCCAAAATTCTTAATTTTGAGTAGAGAGGCGGTCATATCCCTGTCCTCTTGTTTGTATTTCTCCACGCCCACCACTTTGATACCCATTTTCTCAAATATCTTTACTTGAGATTCCGCTCCGGTTGTTCCGTAGGCGTTGGTATCATGGAGAATAGACGGTTTTTTCAGTTTCAATTCCTTAGTAACAAAATTGGCGATGGCCTCAGAATCGACATCATTGTCCGGTACATCCTGGAAAGTAAATTTCTGCCAGGGCTCCGTGCTGGGTTTGGGGGCGAGTTGAATATGAGGAACTTTGGCCTCATTGCATATCCTTGAAACGGCCATGCTTCCCGCGGTATTGGATGCGCCAATGATTCCGATTACCTTATCCTCGTAGATCAATTTCTTGGCAAGGGTTAAGGCCTTTGAGGGTTCGCCCTCAAAGTCTTCTATGATCACTTCGATCTTCTCACCTTTAATCCCGCCCGCACTGTTGATCTTTTCTAAAAGGAGTAAAATCCCTTCGTTGCTGGAGACACCTTGAGCTGCGTATGGACCGGTACCAGCGGTGATCGCTCCCAGCTTGTAAGCCGCAAATGAATGACATGGTAAGATAAGAGTTAAGATGACCATGAAACCAAATAGAATTAGAAAAGCTCTTTTCTCCATGACCCTACCTCCTTACAGATTGTTTTTCCTCTAACGAGAGCAAGATGCCCAAAGACAGATGTTCATAAATGAAGGGTGTCCTTATTCTTACTCTTTCTCGAAGCGTTTCCGCTCTTCTGCTCTCAGTTCGCGCCTGAGGAGCTTACCGACTTTCGATTTGGGGAGCATATCGCGGAATTCGATATATTGCGGGACTTTGTAGGGGGCTAACCTCTCGCGGCACCATTTGAGGAGATCGTAGGCATTCACACCCTTCACATCCTCTTTAAGAACTGCAAAGGCTTTGATCCTTTCGCCAACCTTCTCATCGGGAACACCCACCACGCAGGCAGAGATCACCGCAGGATGTTCCTGCAAAACGGCTTCTATTTCTGAAACAGCGACGCGATAGCCCTTGTGCTTGAGTGTGTCCACGGACCGATCTAAATAGAAGAGCCACTTGTTCTGGTCCATTCGTACGATATCACGCGTCCTGTACCAGAGTTTCCCATCCATCTCGATAAAGCATTCGGCGGTCTCTTCAGGTTTGTTCCAATAAGCCCGGACCATATGTTCAGAGGAGACCAACAATTCTCCCGGTTCACCAGGAGCAGTAGGTTCAAGCGTGTCCGGGTCGACAAGCCTGACCTTCTGAAGGGGTGTCACTTTGCCTGCGCTTCCTGCCGGCGGCTGTTCGCCCATGGGCGTGAGAGAGACACGACCACAGGTCTCGGTTGCCCCGTATCCTTGATAGATGGGCTTCCCAAATTTCCTCAGCCATCTCTCTGCCACTTCAGGGGGCATGACGTCGCCGCCGGAGAAGCAGTACTTGAGGGAGCTCAGGTCGTAGTAGTCCACTCGATCATGTTCGAGAATCATACGGTACATGGCAGGGACACCAAAAAAAGTTAATACGCGATATCTTTCAATATGGTCAAAGAGGCCATCCAGATTCACCCTTGGAAGCAAGACGAGCGTATCGCCGGAAAGGATTCCTCCCAGACCCACCTGTTGACCAAGGATATGGAAAAGCGGACCCCCCTGAATCACGATGTCCTCTCTCTTGGGAATAAAGCGTTCGCTTACCGCCCTTTGCTCGGCAGCGGCTTCCAGAAATAGAATGTTTGTAAAGGGGACCCCCTTGGGAAGGCCGGTGGTGCCGCCAGTATAGAGCATCTCAATCGTTTCTTCGGGCTCTGCCCTTAAAGGAGGCAGAACGGAAATGGGGCCACCCTTAAGCAGGTCCTTGAAGCGAAAGATATTCCTCCCGGAGTCGTACTTCCCCGATGGGATTTTGTTGAAACCTTCTCCGATGAGCCTCTTCCACCAGGGAAGGACTTCGGCCACATTGGTGACGACCACTCTCTTCAATCCGGTTTCGGGAAGAACCTGTGCCACATATCCAAAGTTGGTATCCAGACAGAAGATGGTCTCTGTTCCGCTGTCATTAGCCATGTATTTGAGATCCACGGGCGTATAGATCGGCGAGATCGGGACGGCAATGGCACCAATACGTTGCAAGGCAAGCCAAGTGACAACCCACTGCGGGCAATTCGGAAGATAAAGGATGGCTTTATTCCCTTTGAACACACCCATCCTGTGAAGACTCGCCGCCAGGCCCTCCACCGCCTCCCGCAGCTGAGAATATCGGTACTGCTTGCCAAGGTAGATAAGAGCAGGCTTGTCCGGGAAATCCCGACATACCCTTTCAAATTGCTCGTAAATGGAACCAACTGGTGCTACCATTAATTCTTTTCCCGAAGTAATGTAAGGCTTAAAATTCCAAATTACAAATCCCAAACCCCAAATAAATTCCAGGCTCCAATATCAAATGATCAAAACGATTTTGTTAAGGATTTCGAATTTCGATCATTGGAATTTATTTGTTATCTGGTGCTTGGGATTTGGTGCTTATGTCCACTAAATTCCAAAATACGCTGCTTTGACCTCGGGGTTCTCCATCAATTCTCGTCCCGTCCCGAAGAGGACAGGTATCCCGTTCTCGATCACATAACCTCTGTCAATGATGGGCAAAAGCGGCCTCGCAAACTGCTCGGTGATCAAGAGGGTGACCCCCTCCCCCTGAATTTGCTTAATCGCTCGGGCCAGATCGCGCTGGAGAAGGGGAGAAAGCCCAAGCAGAGGTTCGTCCATCAGGAGCAACCGAGGCTTGGTCATCAGGGCCATGCCGATGGCCAGCATCTGTTGCTCCCCTCCGCTGCAAAACCCCGCCTTTCTTTTCATTATCTCTTTCAAATGGAAAAAGACCGTGTAAACAAATTCCGAAGTCTTTCTGACCTCAGAATCTCTCCTTAGGTATGCGGCAATTCTAAGGTTTTCCTCCACCGTACTATCCTGGAAAATGGGATGCCTTTCGCGACTCAACACGATCCCCTTCTTAACCCTTTTGTCAGGTTCGGTGTTTGTAATGTCTTCACCCTCGAATCTCACCTCACCCAGTACGGTGATTCTTTCGCCCCCTCGGCGGTCTTCTTTCTTCTTGATGTCGATCATCAGCCCGGAGATCGTGTTCATCAACGTGGTCTTTCCCGCGCTGTTTGAACCCAGGACACCGACGATCTCTTCCTTATGCACCTCCAAGCTCAGATTATTAATGGCCAGTGCATTCTCGAAGAAAACCATCAGGTTCTTCACTTCAAGCATCTCAGCCCTCCTCTTCGCTCCCAAGGTAGGCTGCTTTCACGGCCTGGTTCTCCATCATTTCGCGGGGAGGACCATCTGCGATCTTGCTCCCGAAATTGAGGGCGATCACTCGATGGGCAATCCGAAACAGTTCCTTCAGCCGATGCTCCACCATGAGGATGCTTAACCCCTCGCTGTTCAGTTTTTCGATGATGGGCAGCGTACTGGCAACCTCTGACATGGACATCCCCGAGAACAGTTCGTCCAGAATAAGTAAGTCTGGCCGAAGGGCCAGGCAGCGCGCCAGTTCCAAACGCTTCAGATAACCATGCGGGAGACTGGAGGCCACTTTGTAAGGAACAGAAGAGTCACGTTCGAAGCCGACATCTTCGAGAAGATCGATGGCGACATCATCCCGGTCGCCGTACTGCCCCCCCCTCAATTTCTTCACCCTGGTAGAATATAAGGGGATGATCAAATTCTTGAAAGCGGACAGTTGATAGAACGGCTTCACCATCTGGAAGGTGCGAGCAATTCCCAATGCTGCGATCTTGTATGGCATATGACCCGTGATGTTCTTCCCCCGGTAGATCACCCTGCCGGAATCCGGCTTCACAAACCCCGTCAGCAAATTGACCAGCGTCGTCTTTCCGGAGCCGTTCGGGCCAATGATGCCAAGAAGCTCGCCCTTTCGCAAAGTGAAGTTCACCCCGACGATGGCAGCCACTCCGCCAAAGTTCTTGCTTATCTTTTCGACTTCTAAAATAGTTTCATCCATCATCGCTTCGGGAACAAAAACGTAACCCCCCTTCATCCCCCATCTTAACGCCCCCGACTCCGTCACCCCCTCTTAAATTAAGAGGGGGAAGGGGGAGTTATTAAGGGGAGATGGGAGATTACCCCACGTCCACCATCCTCTCGAATTGATGGTATTTTCTTCGCATATAGTGAAAGATGCCTTCGGGAAGGCCCACGACGCAGATAATGAGAATAGCAGAGTAGAATACCACCCTCAATGTCCCAACGGCACGAAGGACTTCAGAAAGAGGCATCAGAATAAAAGCCCCTATCACCGGACCGGCGAAGCTTCCCACTCCCCCCAGAACAGCAGCGGTTAGAGGTAAGATCGAATAATCCATTGCAAAGGCAGCCATTCCCACAACCTGGGTATAATGAGTCATGAAGGCACCGGCAAATGCCCCTGCCACACCGGCAATGAATACAGCCTGCGCCTTGAACCAATAGATGTTGATTGCCCCGCTCATGACCGCCCGATCATTATCTCGAATCCCTTGAAGCACCAGTCCATAATCTTCGTTGATCAACCTGCGGAAACCAAAAAGACAGACGAGCAGTGCAAGGCCGGGGACATACATTTCAATCCACACATTAGGAAGCGGAGAAAGAGCGCTCATCCCCTCTGTCCCCCCAAGAATTTTTGTCGTCTCAATGAATCGGGCGAGCAGTAATGGAAAAGTCAATGTGACAATGGCAAAGTATACCCCTCTTAGCCTGAGAACCGGAAGGAGTAACAGAGTGCTGAAAAGTGCACCGCCCAGCGTTCCTAAAGGAATGCAAAGAATCGGGGGAAGCTTAAAAGCGTAGTTTAAATAGCCTGTGATATAAGCCCCGGCGCCAAAGAAAAGGGCTTGGCCTAATGAGATCAATCCCACGGAGGCCATTAAATCCCAACTCAAGGCAAGCAATCCCATGATACAGGTGATCATCAAGACCTTTTCCCAGTAGAGCCCAATCACTCCTTTCAAGAGAGGAAGGACGAGTAAGATTATGACAGGCAAGGCGCGAGGGAGTAGCAGATACAGCATCTCCCTGTAAGACGAAAGGGCGAAGATATCCTCGCACCTCGCCTTGATTCCCCGGTCCAAGCGCTCTTTACGATATTTCATAAATTCACCGACCTATAGATTAGACGATGAACGATAAACGTTATACGACAAACAGTTCATGGTTCATCGTTCATAGTTCATAGTTGCCGTTTACACTCTTTCCTCCAGCTCTTTAAACTTACCGAACAGACCTGAAGGCTTAATCGCAAGAACTAAGACGATCGCAGCCAGATAAACCACCATCATCCATTCAGGCTTAAAGTATGTACCGGTGATGATTTGAGCATATCCAAGGATCAGGCTTGCTACAAGAATTCCTGGAACGCTTTCCAGTCCTCCAACAATCCCAACTGCCACGGCTATCAGCAACACCTCATATCCTGTATTGATTGAAATGATACCGAGAGGAAGAATGACAATGGCAGCGACAGAGGCCATTGCCGATCCAAAGGCTAAGCTGAGTGCCGCGGTCCGATCCGACTTGATACCGAGCGAGATCGCTGTCCGCTCATTCTGAGCGATCCCTCTAAATGCTAAGCCAACCCTTGTATAGTGCGTGAAGAAGTACAGGAAGAGAACCAATGCCAATCCAATTCCAATGATGGATAGTCGCTGATAATCGAGAGGAACACCGACGATCATGATCATCCCCTTCTTCAAATAAGGCAAGGTGAACTCGTAGGTGACAAATCCCAACCAACGGAATAGCTCCAGTATCCCAACCCCCAGAGCAAATGTGGCAATCACCTCGGACAACGCTATTCCCCGTACCCGCAAAAGAATAACCCAGTAAGTAATAAAACCGAGGAGTCCTGTAACACCGATGGTCACAATGATCGCCAGAACAAAAGGAAACTTGAGATAGTTGAGGAGCATCCAAACAACGAATCCGCTGAAAATATAAAACCCTCCGTAAGCAAAATTAGCCACACCGCTGATGCCGAAAGTAAGGCTGAAGCCAATGGCGGTCAGGGCCAAAATGACACTATTCACTAAACCGTAGATGACGATGCTGGGTAACATTTTTTCCAAGCTATGTGGATGAGACTGTCCTTGCAAGGAGTGAAGCGGTTGCGAGGCGAAGCCGAAGCAAACCCGTAAATTCCTCACCTCGCTCGGAATAGACTCCACAATCTCGCAGTTCAGCGAGACGGCCACGCTTCCGTTGGTCCCTCGCATGACAAAATAGAGCCAGGGATTCGGTTTTTCTAATTAAAAGGGGCGACCTGTTATTTAAGATCGCCCCTGAAATGCAGAACCAATTCTTACTTCTTCATATAAGGAGGAAGCTGGATTTTTCCTTCTGCAACGCCCTCCGGGAAGATAACCACCCTCTTCCCAGGCTTTACCCATTGAAAACCAACACCGAGGGCTGTTTCTTTGGGGTCGTAGCCATAGATGACCTGATGATCTTTGCCGAACCTTATCCTTCCTATGGCTCCTTGCATATCTGTTTGTTCAAGAGCCTTGACCACTGCATCAGGTTCAACGGTCTTGGCACGTTCAAATGCGCTCGCTAACATATAGATTGAGTCGTAGCTCGGGCCTGGGCCATGACCGGAGAGTTCGGCCCTGGCTTTCTCCCCCCATTTTTTGCCGTAATTTTCATTGAAAGCCACTGATTTCGGCACGGCCTTCACCGGAATTGGCCCAACCTCGTAGACCATGTTTATCATTCCTTCCACTTCTCCTTCAAATACCTTCCAGGCATTCTCACAAGCAATCGGGCTAATAAAACCAGCGAGCAGAGCGGGAATTTGCATTGAACGAGCCTGCTTTAGCAAAATTCCGCTCTGGGGCATGTCAAATATGGGCACAAGGAGTTGTGCGTTTTGAGCCCTTACCTTAATCAGAGAAGGGGAAAAGTCGGAAGCTCCTGTGGCATAAGTATCGAAAGCGGCTACCTCCCATCCATTTTCTTTGAACCACTTTTCCAGGCCAGCCCCTGTCCCTTTCGCCCATAACACATCTTGCGTGATAATGCATGCCTTGTTGAAGCCATATTCCTTTTTTGTGAACCCCATGACGCCGCTTAGATACATAGCAAGGTACGGAGCATTGATGGCATTCCGAAAAATATATTTATACTTTTCATAATCCTCCGTGACCTTCTTCTGCATAAGCGGGGTCATGGCAATAGAGCAAATGTAAGGCAGTTTATACTTGGACATGAGATCCATGGAAGCCAAAAGAACCTCAGAACGGAAATTACCAAGGGCAATCGCATGGGGTTTCTTCTCCAGGATCAGCTTTTCTGCCGCTGTCAAAGCATCCTGAACCGGGATCCCAGGCTCATGTTCCCGGGTATCAATCGAATAAACTTCAACTTTGTGCTTTGTCTTCCCTACCTGCACGCCCCCTTTTGCATTGATCTCATCCCTTGCCATCTGAATCGCCATCCAGCCATCCCGTCCCTCAATAGAACCCAAGGCAGTAGGAACCCCGATGACGATCGGCTCACCGGGTTTTAGCTGTGAGTGAGCAGTATGAGGGGAAACCATGAGGACAGCCAACCCAAAAAACAGAAAACCAAAGAAGAGTCCCTTTTTCATAACCCTATCCTCCTTTAAAATGATTTAGAAAAGTAAAGCTAACTATTGCAGAAATCAAATTCCTTGTCAATGCCTAAGCAAGGAAGATCGTGGAAGCCGTTGAGCCCGACATGGGACGCCGCAAAAACCGAAGATCATTGACAATACCCTTTTTACCCGTTACCGTTTTTACGTGCGAGCAGAATGAATATCAGCGGAGGACCTTAGATTCCTTCGGCCATCAGAAGATACGCTGTAAACTATCTATCAAAAAAGGATGCGCCATGAATCTCCTGCCATATCTTTTTTCCCCTATCAAAATAAAGTCGCTTGAGCTGGTCAACCGGGTGGTTATGCCTCCCATGGGGACGAATCTCGGAAATCCGGATGGAACGGTGAGCGAAGCGAATCTTGCTTACATCATGCGCCGTGCCAGGGGAGGGGCTGGCCTGATCATCACGGAAATTTCCTCCGTCCATCCTAGCGGTTCGGCTATAGGGAACGAACTGGGATCCTATGACGACCGGTTTATTCCCGGCCTGAAAAAAATTGCGGACGCAGTGCACGCTGCTGGGGCCAAGGTGGCTTTGCAGCTCCATCATGCCGGACGCGAAAGCCTTGAACTTCTGCAACAAGGAAAAGCTGTTGCTCCTTCTCCAATCCCGTCTTTGATTTTCCGTCTGACTCCGCGGGAGATCACCCGCGAAGAGATCCAAGAGATCATTGCCGCTTTTGGCGCTGCGGCTCGCAGGGGAGCAGAGGCTGGTTTCGATGCCGTGGAGGTGCACGGCGCCCACGGGTATTTGTTAACCCAGTTCTTATCCTCTCTATCCAATAAGCGTGAGGATGAGTACGGCGGCAGTCTGATCAATCGGAGCCGGTTCATCATCGAAGTATTACAGGAGGTCCGCAAAGCAGTGGGACCGGATTTTCCGATTTCCCTGCGCCTTTCCGTGGAAGAATGCATTAAAGATGGTTACACGTTCGAGGATATCCGGCCCATTCTCCCTAATCTGGTTAAGGCCGGAACGGACATGCTACATGCCTCTCTCGGCACGCACGGAAGTCCGGGGGGCATTACCAGTGCGCCCCCTGAATACCCACCGGGGTTCAACGTCTGGCGGGCCAAAAAGTTAAAAGAGGCGGTTGGTCTTCCGGTGATTGCAGTCGGGCGATTCTCGGATCCTTCTTCAGCGAATGAAGTGATCGCCCGAGGGGAAGCAGACCTTGTGGCCTTTGGCCGTCAGTTTTTAGCTGATCCCGATTTTCTAATCAAAGCCAGAGAAGGTCGTCCCGAGGATATCCGTAAATGTCTTGCCTGCAATCAGGGCTGCATCGAACGTCTAATCCTGGGGGAAGGGAAGATCCGTTGCGCCCTCAATCCTGAGACCGGACAGGAAATGATTTACCCACAGGGACCAGCTTCGGTCCGTCGTAAGGTATGGATCGTCGGGGGCGGCCCTGGCGGCCTCACCGCAGCGTATGAGGCTGCCCGTCTCGGCCATCAGGTAACCCTTTTCGAGAAGGTGGAGGAAACCGGAGGACAGTTACGCTTCGCCAGCCGGTCTCCCTTTAAGGACCACTATGGTAAGTGGGTCTCCTGGCTTACTTCTCAGGTTAAGAAGATGGGAGTCATCGTGCGTACGGGGGTGGAGGTGACAGAAAGTACCATTTCCGGGGGGAATCCGGAAGTAGTCATTCTGGCAATCGGAGGAGAACAGATCAAACCTGACATTCCCGGGATCGACCTGCCTTGTGTCTGTAATGCCTGGCAGGTTCTCAGTGGGGAGGTTCCACCGGAAAAACATGCCATCGTGATTGGCGGCGGACTGATCGGCATGGAAACAGCCGATTATTTGTGTCAGAAAGGAACGCAGGTCACTCTAGTCGAGGTTCTGAAACGGTCGCCGGTCCTCAAGATCACTTCCCACGGCTACATGCTACACACCCGGCTCAAAGAAGCGGGATGCCGGCTTCTCTTCAACACCACTCTGAGGAAGATCGAGGGATCCTCTGTCACCGCTCTGATCGAGGAGAGAGAACAGGTTCTCTCCCCAGTCGACCAAGTTGTCATAGCGGTTGGACTGAAGCCCCACGATGGACTGAAGGAGTTTTTACAGGCCAGAAAGATCCGTCACTTTATCATCGGTGACGCCCTTGAGCCCCGCAGAATTCTCGAGGCCAACGAAGAGGGAGCTCGGGTCGCCTGGAATCTCTGACACCATAGGGATGTGGAGACCAAAAGGGAGGACTAACTAGTAATGACAGCGATTGGTCAGTTGCAAGAGATCTATACGGAAAGGGGCAAGCGTGCCAGGCAATTGCACGATTCGGGCAAGAAAGTCATAGGCTATTTTTGCTGCTTCGTGCCGGACGAGATCGTCACAGCCTTAGACATGGTGCCCTACCGCATCCAAGGCGACCAAAGCGCGCCGATAGACCAAGCGGACGCCTGTATCGAGCCGATGGCTTGTCCCTTTGCCCGAAGCTGTTTCAACCTGGCTCTCAACGGGGAATACGATTTCTTGGACGGCTTCGTCGCCCCCCATAGCTGCGATACCGTGGAACGGATGTACCATATCTGGCGTTACTATAAACCTGCTCCGTTCACTCATTTTATAAATGTCCCCCACATGATGGGGCCAAGCTCAGACGAGTTCTACCATAAAGAGCTTGAGCTCTTTATCAAAGACCTTGAAAAATGGTCCGGAAGGAAATTGGAGCCTGTCAGGTTCCGTGAAGCGATTAGGCTTTACAATCAGCGCAGAAAAATCCTGAGGGAGCTTTACGAATTGAGAAAGTCGGACCCGCCCCTTGTCTCGGGTGTCGAGATCACCCAGGTGTTGGTGGCCGGCATGGGCATGCCGGCGTCGGAGCACATCGAACTCGTAAAGAAATTTATCGCTGAAGCCAGGGGACGTGTCAAACCGAAGACGGAGAAGCTTCCCCGCATCTTCCTCTGGGGGAACGAAATAGACGATACCCCCTTCATCAAGCTCATTGAAGAGAGCGGCGCCCATGTGGTGATGGACGACCTCTGCACCGGCTCGCGCTTCTTCTGGGACGATGTGCCGGAAACCGATGATCCTCTCGACGGCATTGTCCGCCGCTATCTCCAAATCCACTGCCCCCGAAGCAACATGCCCAAGGCCGAAACGCGGAAGAAGGACTTGGAAAACCGCTATGGCTACATCGGCCGTTTTATTGAAGGATGGAACGTGAACGGGGCTATCTTCTACATCGTCCGTTACTGCGATACCTGCGAACTCGAGGGGCCGGACCTTCGAGAATACCTGACCGAAATGAGACTTCCCGTACTGATGATAGAGGACGATTACTCGACGTCTACCATCGGCCAGCTCCGCACCCGGGTACAGGCCTTCTTGGAAATGATTGCTTAAGGGGAATGACCATGGACGAAAAAGGACAGCCAAAAACAACAGCCGTAAAAGGCACAGAATCGGCCCGCAAGATACGGGCCATGGTGAAAAAGATTTATCGGGGCGCCCATGAGGCTAAGGCACAGGGCAAAAAGGTTGCCTACTTTATGGTCGCATCTCAGTACGATGAAATTCTGCGCGCCATGGACGTGGTGCCCATACCCACTGAGAACTATGCCGGTCTTTGCGCCGCCAAGCGAGATATGGACCGCTTTCTTCTTAAGGCCGAAGCGGACGGCTATTCCCAAGTCCTTTGCAGCTATACCCGCATCGGCCTCGGGTTTGATAGTCTCAGAAAAGACCTGGGCGGCATGCCGGAAGATGCTCCGGACGGCGGGATGCCACAGCCCGACATGATGCTCGGCAGCAGCGCCGTGTGCGACCCGCGTTTCAAATGGTACCAGGCAGCCGAGCGCTACATGGATGTGCCCACCTATAGTATCGATGTGATGTTGCCGCCGGTTTTCAGCGACATGAACGAGGTACGCGATTACTATATCAAGTACCAGAAAGAACAGTTCCAGGGTTTGATTAGGTTTCTGGAACATCAGACCGGCAGAAAAATGGACAAGGAGCACCTCTGGGAGACCATCCGTTTGGGCGACGAGGCGTGGCGTCTCTGGTACGAGATAGACCGCATGCGCGTTGCCGTCCCCAGCCCGATGCCAGCCCAGGACCACTTCAACGTCATGGTTCCCGCCTATTATTACTGTGGCACTCAAGAAGCCGTGAACTTCTTCAAAGACCTCTACGCCGAAGTGAAATATAAGGTGGATAACAGGATTGGCGCCATTCCGGACGAAAAGCACCGTATCCTCTATGGAGGCGGGCTTCCGCCCTGGCATACACTTTGGATCTTTAATTACTTTGAGAGCTTCGGTGCCGTCTTTGTCATTGAGAATGTTTACCGAGGCTATGATCCTGTGGAAGTACCGAGCAATGTCAAAGACCCCGTGGATTACCTGGCGTGGCGAACCTTCCTTCGCCTTACACAGCGCCATGAAAAGGCAAAGGCGAACAGCGGGAATCCTGCCGTGGAACGCTTGCTCGACATGATCAAGGATTACAGGATAGATGGCGTCGTCTTCCACGCCTGCCGCTCCTGTAGAGCCACCACCGTCGGCCAGGTGCATATTAAGAACCAGTTGAGCCAGTTTACCGATATCCCGATGATGCAGCTTGTATCGGACATGGTAGACCTCAGGGATTACTCGGAAGCACAGTGGAAGACACAGATCAGCGCCTTTATCGAGGCACTCTCGGCCCGCACCGCTTAGAGCCCATTGTAGTGTTTCAGTAACCGCTTTACAATAATGTAAGAGATGTCATTCCCACCCCGTATCGGGTACGCTGAAGTCCAGCGGAAATCCGGAGCCGAAGAACTGCATTCCGGATCAAGCACTGAACACCTTGCGATACCCGAATCTTTCTGGTTCAGGGCGGCGTGGGGCAAGTTCGGAATGATACAATATGTAAGATTATTCCTGCTGCAGAGGGCTCCGGAATCATAGAAAGGAACCAAAGACACAATGCCTTTTGCTGGAGTTGACATTGGCTCCACCATGACCAAGGCGGTCATTGTGGACGGGCATGGAATCATTGTGGCGTCGGTCATCGGCCCCACGGGCGCCGAGCACCGCCATTTGGCCCTTGCCGTGATGGATGAGACAATCAAGAAGGCGAAACTTAGGTTCGAGCAACTCGATTTTATTGTTGCGACAGGATACGGCCGGATCAATGTTCCGTTCGCCGATAAACAGATCACGGAGATCACCTGCCACGCCCGCAGCATCCGGACTATTTTCCCTACAGCGCGCATCCTTATAGATATCGGCGGCCAGGACTCTAAAGGAATCAAACTCGACGCCGAAGGCAAGGTGATGAACTTCGTCATGAACGACAAGTGCGCCGCCGGCACCGGCCGTTTCCTCGAGGTGATCGCAGAAACCTTGGGGATCAAACTGAACGAGATGGGTGAGCTTTCGCTAAAGGCCAAGGACTACGTCAGGATTTCAAATACCTGTACCGTCTTTGCCGAACACGAGGTGACCACCAAGCTTACCGAAGGAGCAACGATACCCGAAATTGTCGCCGGCCTGCATGAGGCTTTCGCAAGTCGGGTCGTCAACATGGTGCGGAGTCTGGGTATCGAAAAGGATGTGGTCGTGACGGGCGGCGGAGCCATGAATGTCGGCCTGATTAAAGCCGTCGAAGAAAAGGTAGGCTTCCCAGTCCTGGTACCGCCGGAACCACTTCTCACGGGCGCCCTGGGCGCAGCCTTCATGGGTATGGATCTCTTGGCTCGCGGCGTCACCTCGGAACGGGAACGGAGATTGGAAGGGGTGACCTTCTTCAAATGAGTGATGATCAAGAATATTACGCCGGCGTTGACATTGGTTCAGCCTTCATCAAGGCAGTGCTCGTTAACCAGAAACAAATCATTGCTTATGGAATTCTTTCCTCCAGAGGCAGCTACAACGAAACAGCCAAAAGAGTTCTTGATCAAGCGCTATCCAAGGGACGTCTCAGTCTCGATAAACTTTCTGGAATCGTGGTCACAGGTGTTGGCGCAGAAAGCGCCCCCTTTCAAGCGCGCCAGTTCTCCGAGATCTCCTGCCAGGCCGCAGGCTGCCGGTTTCTCTTTCCTTCCGCCCGCATCGTGATAGACGTAGGGGGACAATTCACCAGAGCCATCAAGCTCACAGCCCAAGGAAGAGTCGCTAATTTCCTGATGAGCGAAAAGTGTGCTACTGGCTCAGGCCGTTTCTTACAGGTCATCGCCCGGATCCTTCGCATCAAAATTGAGGATATCGGTCCCCTTTCCCTAAAGTCACAAAAACCGGTTGAGTTTTCCACGAACTGTGCCGTCTTTGCGGAATCCGAGACCATCTCCAGAATAGCCGAAGGCGCACGCACGGAAGACATCCTTGCCGGGGTACACCGGGCCCTGGCTGCCAAGGTGGCCATGTTGGTGAAAAGGCTGAAAATGGAACATGACGTTGTGCTTACAGGAGGAGGGGCAGAGGATGCCGGGCTTGTCTTATCCGTAAGCGAAGCGCTGGGAGTTGAGGTGCTGGTGCCAGAGCAACCCCGACTCACCGCTGCCCTCGGAGCGGCCATGCTTGCGAGAGAACAGAGACCCGGAACCCGCTGAGAGAAGCCTCTATTTCACCACTAAATGCTGTCTTTTTTACTGTTTTTCCCTTGACAAACAACCCACCTTTGCATATAGTCAACCGAATAAAAACTTATTATTACAAATAGATGAAAGGGGGTAAACTTTATGAAAGGGAAGTCACTGTTGGTAGTTTCAATTATTATGATCCTCGTCGGGGGTATCGTCGCGAACGTCATTCAGAATGACGGCTGCAAAGTCAGGGTTCGAGACGTTCGTTTTGCAGGGACAGGGGGTACGATGATGAGCGGCCTTCTGTACATTCCCAAGAACGCTACACCGAAGACGCCTGCTCCCGGGATTCTTGCGATTCACGGGTATATTAATTCAAGGGAGACGCAGTCCGGATTCGCCATCGAATTCGCTCGCCGGGGTTGGGTTGTCCTTGAGATGGATGAGACCGGACATGGTTACTCCGACCCGCCGGCGTTCGCAAACGGCTACGGTGGCCCTGATGGGCTCGGGTATCTCCGGAGCCTTGACTTTGTAGATAAAAACAAAATCGGCCTCGAGGGTCACTCCATGGGCGGATGGACATGCCTTGTTGCTGCGAAGGTGCGCCCCGACGACTACAAGTCGATCGTTCTTGAAGGATCGTCCACCGGAGCGCCATTTGCGCCGGAAGGAAGCACCACCTATCCCAAAAATATGGCTCTTGTATTCAGCACCCATGATGAGTTTTCCAAGCTCATGTGGGGGGTGCCGATAGCCAGTGACGTGGTGAAGAGTGAGAAACTTAAGAAAGTATTCGGCGTAACGGATACGATCGAGCCCGGCAAAGTATACGGGTCAATCGAAGACGGAACAGCCCGCGTGCTCTATCAGCCAAATACGACCCACCCGGGGGATCACATCTCTTGCTCGGCCATCGGTTATGCGATCTCGTGGTTCCAGAAAACCTTGGGTCAAGAAAACACCCTTCCTGCCAGTAATCAGATATGGGGCTGGAAAGAATTAGCGACTCTCGTCGGTCTCATTGGGGGGATACTCCTTCTGTTTGCGGCAGGTAATCTTCTGCTTCAGGCCAGATGTTTTAGCTCGCTCAATGGAACGCCTCAAAACTCGAAACCTGCGACCGGAGCGGGGTGGTGGATTGGCTTTGCCCTTCTGTTTTTCGTTCCGACCTTAACCTACTTTCCGTTGACGTTTGTCGCAAATGTTGCTGCAAAAGCCGGTCCGATCTTTCCACAACAGGTCTCGAACAACATCCTTTTCTGGATGCTGGTCAACGCGCTTCTCTCACTCATTTTCTTCTTGATCTGGCAATTTGCATCGAATAAGAAAAAAGGAGGGAATGGGATCTCTTACGGTCTCAAGACTGCTACGGGCATGGATTGGAAAAAGATCGGGCTTTCTGCCTGGTTTGCTTTCCTTGTGACCGCCATCGTCTACCTGTCGGTGATCGTGATATCGTATTTCTTCACAGTGGACTTCAGGTTCTGGGTCATACCGCTCAAGCCTATGAGCGCTATCCAGACGAAGATCGCATTGAGATACCTCGTTCCTTTTGCCCTGTTTTACATCATGTTTGCAGTCGTTCTACAAGGGCAGATGCGGTCCCTCAAGGGCGGCACGGGGAAGAAGATGGTCATGAGCATGGTCGTGGCAGCGCTCGGTTATCTTGTGATGCTTCTCTTACTTTATATACCTCTCTTGGCGGGTGGAGCGGTTCCGGTCATCACGGATGTGAGGATGACGCTGTACGTGGTTGTGGCGATACAGATGTTGCCGCTGTTCGTCATCGTCAGCCTGATCTCGTCTTATTTTTACGAAAAAACAGGTCTTGTCTACGCCGGTGCATTCACAAACGCCATGTTCATCACGTGGTATATTGTGGCATCGGAGGCAACGCACGTTGCGGTCCACTGATTGAGGAAGAAATCAGTTTTACGCCGGGGATACTCCTTCACATAAGGGTATCCCCGTTCTCTTAGTGGATTCCTTTTTGTCCCGCGCGCATTAGACTTTCCAAAATTCCACTCCTCACATTGACTGCCGAAGTTCTCAAACCGGACCTTTCATCGCTCCAGGACGCTTAACCGGATCACCAACTTCCAAATCTTCTCTTCGTTGATTCAATCCATCCCAAGGTGAGTTTTTATCATTTCATTATGGATAACCGATTCAAACAAAGTTATATTAATTGCAGTGGTGGAAAATTCCGTTTCACTCATGGGGAAGATTGATTCCGTTCAGTTCATGCAACTCATCCCGATAGTAGAAAAATCATAAAGAAATGCCCCGTGGAGAATGGGAAGGAGGTAAACAGCAATGGGATGGATTACCATTGATAGGCAAAAATGCAAGAAAGATGGGGTCTGCGCAATAGAATGTCCAACAGCCATCATCCAGCTTCAAAAAGAGGACGGCTATCCGGATATGGTTGCAGGCGGCGAAGATTTATGTCTGAGGTGCGGTCATTGCGTAGCAGTCTGTCCCCATGGCGCACTCAATCATCAGCGCATCCCGCTCGAAGAATGCCCCCCCATAAACAAAAAACTCATGCTCAATGGACAACAAGCGGTGCAGTTCCTGCGGTCGCGCCGTTCTATTCGTGTCTATCACGATAAGCCTGTGGAAAAGGAAAAGATCCGCAGGCTCATTGAGATCGCTCGGTACGCGCCCACTGGCAGCAATAGCCAATTGGTGGAATGGTTTGTTATTAATGACAAATCCAAGATCAATAAAATAGCCGGTCTGACGGTTGACTGTTTTCGCCGGGCCCTAAAAGAGGATCCTCAGGCCACATGGGCCCCTTCTTTGTTGCGGATCGTGGCTGCTTGGGAAGCCGGCTATGATGCGGTCCTCAGGAATGCGCCAGCTTTGGTCGTGGCTTCAGCGCCTAAGGAGGCCTTTAACGGTCTGGTAGACCTGACCTTGGCCCTTTGTTATCTGGGTCTGGTAGCTCCAACTTTAGGTCTTGGAACATGCTGGGCGGGATTGCTCCAGCGTGCACTGCTTTCTTCTCCATCGTTCAAAGAGTTGTTGGGGGTACCTGCAGAATACCCACACCACTATCCCATGATGTTGGGATACCCCAAGCTAAAATACTACCGGCTCCCCGAACGCAAACCGCCCAAGATCACGTACGGGTGAGGCTTCTCTGTGAGTATTCAAATGGACGACCCGGATTCTGAGATTTCGGCATCTCATTTTTGCCGCGCCGAAGCATTGCTGTCGGGGACCAACCTCTCGAACCCATAACTGAAGCGTTACCATCCCTTGTGGCCGTTTACTTGACATACCACCATCGCTTTTCTTATATTTAATTCGACCCAAGGTGAGTCCTTACCATCAAGAAATTTTCCTGCCAAAGAATGTGTTAAAATCTCATCGCTCGAAGGAGGTAACAGGAGATGGAATTCTCACTAAAGAATAGAGTTGTCCTCATCACTGGAGCCAGCCGGGGGATTGGTGAGGCAACAGCGATAGGATTGGCTCAAGCGGGTGCCGATTTGGCTATTGCGAGCCGGAAACTTCCCGACCTGGAAAAGGTGGCGGCAGAGGTAAAGAAAATCGGGAGGAAATGCCTGCCGGTGGCAGCTCATATTGGCAAGATCGAGGAAATCAACAATCTTGTAAAGAGAGTCTTAGAAGAGTTCGGGAAGATCGATATTCTGGTCAACAATGCCGCCACAAATCCGTCGATGGCTCCGGCTATTGACATCGACGAGCGCGCCTGGGATTCGATTATGAACCTGAACCTCAAGGGGTTATTCTTCTTGAGCCAGGCGGTGGCCAAGACCATGATTGAGAAAGGTGGAGGCAAAATTATCAATGTCGCCTCCGTCGCCGGAATTACTCCTGATATATTGCCCATTTATTCCATAAGCAAAGCTGGTGTGATTATGGCCACAAAGGTAATGGCTCAGCAATGGGCTCCATACAATATCCGGGTAAACGCCATCGCTCCGGGTCTGACCAAAACTCGCTTCAGTGAAGCCCTTTGGAAAAATGAGCAGATCCTTCAAATGGCGATGACTAGAACTCCAATGGCTCGTCCAGCCGACCCCGGAGAGATGGTAGGAGGCATTATTTATCTCGCCTCGGATGCGTCCAGCTATGTCACAGGTCAAGTGATTGCCATTGATGGCGGGGTGACGATATAGCGTTCGTGAGCAGAACATCGATTGTGTTCCACTCTGACTCTCTCATTCATCCGTAATCCGAAGTCTCCGTGAAGGAAAAGGTGTTTCCCGGTGGAAGTGATATCCTTATTTATCCCTTGTACGGTTGACCTTTTTCTCCCTCATGTTGGCGAGGCCACCGTATCCCTGCTTCGCCGGACAGGGGTGAGGCCGATTTATCACAAAGAACAGACCTGCTGTGGCCAACCGGCCATCAACGCTGGATATCGTGAGCAAGCAAAAAAAGCGGCAAAACATTTCATCCGAGTCTTCGGGGAAGACGAAAAAGTGGTCAGCCCCTCTGGTTCCTGCGTCGGTATGGTCAAGCATCATTATCCTGAGCTTCTTGCTGAGGAGCCTGAATGGAGGAGACGGGCAGAGGAACTGAGTCTCCGCATCTACGAGCTTTCCCAGTATTTGGTCGATATCCGGAAAATAGAAAATGTTGGCGCCTCCTTCGAAGGAAAGGTGGCCTACCACGAATCCTGTCATATCCTGCGCAGCCTTGGCGTCTCCGAACAGCCCAAGAGGCTTATCAAGGCAGTCAAAGGGGCCGAGCTGGTTTCCTTGAACGCGGCAGACTCTTGCTGCGGGTTTGGGGGTGAGTTCGCAATTCATTACCCCGATATCTCCGAATCCATGGTCAGAGATAAAGTGGAAGACTATTTATCGAGCGGGGCCGACCTTCTGCTTGTATCGGAACCGGGTTGTCTCTTTAACATCGGCGGGTTTCTTAACAGAAATCATCCCGGCAAGAAGGTGATGCATCTGGCCAGCTTCTTGGCCAAAAATCAGGGACGATGAACAACGAACTATGAACGATAGACAATAGACAAAAAATATTTAGGGTTCATCGTTTGCCGTTCATCGTTCATTTTTTATCATTCATCGTTAGTCAAGGAAATGGATGGAAATTAAGACCGAACAATTTTCCGAGGTGGCCAAGAAAGCATTGGAGAGTGCTCAATCCTATGCCTTCCTGAAATTGCGGGCCAACTTTGTCCACAAGAGAAGGGAGACCGCTCTTTCGACATTCCCCGACGCTGCCGCTGCCCAGACCTATGGAGCAGCCATCCGTAGAGAGGCGATTGCCCGGCTTCCCGAGCTCCTGGAAGAGTTTGAAAAGAATGCGCTGGCCAACGGGGCCAGAGTCTTTTGGGCCCGAAACGCGAAAGAGGCAAATGAATATATCGTCCAATTGGCCAAGGAAAGAGGAATCGAATACGTCACCAAAGGAAAATCCATGGTCACGGAGGAATTAGGCCTCAATGAAGCTCTGGAGAAAAATGGTGTGAAGGCTTGGGAGACAGACCTCGGCGAGTTCATCATCCAGCTCTTGCATCTTCCTCCTTTCCATATTGTGGGCCCTGCCATTAACGTCCCCGTTGAAAAGGTGCGGGATCTGTTTCTCGAAAAAGTAAACCTTAAGGAGCCGACGTCGGACCCTGTCCAGCTGGGTTATGCAGCCAGGCTCTTCCTACGGGATAAATTCCATCGTGTTCGTATGGGCATTACAGGGGTGAACATGGCGGTGGCGGAAACCGGAACCCTCATTAACATAGAAAACGAAGGAAATATCCGCTTCAGCAAATCGTCCCCCCGCACGCAGGTATCGGTGATGAGCCTGGAGAAGGTGGTTCCCAATTTGGAGGATGCGCTCCACCTGGTACGGCTCTTATGCCGGAACTGCACTGGACAAAAGCTTTCTGTTTACGTCTCGATGGACAACACTCCTAAAAAGGATGATGAGATGGATGGGCCGGAGGAACTCATCGTCGTCATTGTGGATAATGGCCGTTCCAAGATTTACCAGGACAAGATTGCCCGGGAAGCGATGCGTTGCATCCGCTGCGGGGCCTGTTTGAGTAGCTGCCCAGTTTACCGGGAAATCGGGGGGTATGCTTACGGCTGGGCTTACTCAGGGCCTATGGGTCAAGTTCTGAATCCCCTTCTCCTCGGCTTAGAGAGGACGCAAGATCTTTATCGGGCGACAACCCTTTGTGGAGCCTGCAAAGGCGTGTGCCCGGCCGGCATTGATCATCCCGGCTTATTCTTACAATACCGGGCAAAAGATGTGTTGGGCGAAAAAACCTTCCGGGCCAGGAAACGCCCCGGCATGGAGAGAAGCTTTTTCCGGTTATGGACGTGGGCGGTAACCCGGCCCTGGTTGTGGAATTGGGGAGTACGAACCGTCCGGCCTTTCATTAACAAGGAAGTGCACGAAGGCGTGCTCCGTAAGGTGCAAGGTCCTTTTGAAGGATGGTTCAGAAGCAGGGATCTGCCGGCTATGGCCGAAAAGACGTTTCATGATCGCTGGAGAGAAACGCAGGAGTCACAAGGCAGAACGCAGGAGGCAGGGGGTGCCAAGTGAAACAAAGCGCGCGGGATGAAATTCTGAGTAAACTTAAGTCTGCCCCCAGGGAAGCAGTGGCTTCCAGGCCGGATAGGCCCGTCCTGAAAGAGCTCTCCCTCACCCGGGATGAATTGATAGAAATGTTTTCGAAAAACCTTGTGCAAGAAACAGGCGTCGTTCATCGAGTTAAGGATCGAGAACAAGCTCTGGAGAAACTTTCTCAGATCGCTCAAGAAGAGAGGCTGAAGAAGGTAATGATTGCCACAGACGATGTGGTTGCTCCGCTGAATTTGGTAGACTGGGGCAAAAAGAACAATGTAGAGGTCATGACCCCCCAGGATTTTGGCAACAGGGATTCTTACGTGGATGCGGTCTTTGAGGAAGCCGATGCAGGGATTACCGGCGCCGATTTTGCGGTCGCCGAATCAGGAACGCTGGGCCTCGTTCATCGCAGGGACCGGGCGAGGTTAGTATCTCTTTCTCCGATCCTGCATATCGCCGTTGTGCCGGTGGAAAGAATTGTGGCAATCTATGAGCAGGCGATCGAGAAAGTCTTCGGGAAGAAAGAAAACCTGCCCAGCCAATTCTGCTTCGTCACGGGGCCGAGCATGACCGCCGATATCCGGGGGATTCCGTTCAAAGGCATGCACGGACCGAGGAAAGTCGTCGCGATTCTGGTCGGATGAAAATTGCGGAGAAGGATATGAAGAAGATTTCAATTCCCTCAAGGCTTTGGTATGAGAACAAGGAATGGGAGCTGACCCTCCCGGAGCGGTGGGAAGTAGACAATCTAAATCCCCCCGGGTTTGACAAGCCTAAGCTCACCCCCTCCCAAATTAGAGAAAAGATCCATCATCCTATCGAAGGACCTACCCTGGAAGAAATGGCCAGAGGGAAAAAGCAGGCGGTGATTGTCTTCGATGATATGACGCGACCCACTCCGGTCAAGGAAATCGCTCCTCATATTCTCGAATCCTTGCACCGGGCCGGAATGAAGAAAGAACAGATCCGCTTTATTTGGGCTTTGGGATCGCACGGAGTCTATGACATGATCAACGCCCGCAAGAAACTGGGGAATGAGATTGTGGAGAATTATACCGTTTACAACCACGATCCTTTTCAAAACACGGTTCGGGTGGGAAGGACTCCGACAGGAGTGGAGCTCTGGTTCAACCGGGAATTCATGAACTGTGACTTGAAGATCGGGATCGGATGCATTACTCCTCACGTCCACGTGGGGTTTGGCGGCGGAGCCAAGATCATTCTTCCGGGAGTGGCTGGAATCGAGACGATCAACCAATTTCATAATCAACTCCACCGGGATCAGACCCGAACCGGCCTTGGGAATTTTTCCAACAACATCATGCGGGCCGAATGTGATGCCGGCGGAGACGCTGTAGGGCTAAACTTCAAAGTCGATTGCCTGATCAATCGCCGGGGAGAAATTACCAGCCTTTACGCCGGCTCATTCCGAGCCACCCATGCCGCCGGCGCAGAAGAAGGAAAAGAGCATTATGGAGTTCCTCACTGCACCGGATACGACCTGGCAATTTGTAACGCCTATGCCAAGGCCAATGAGTCGGCCATTGCCATAGTTCTTGCCCTCAATTTATTGAAACCCCGGGAAGGAGTGGGGGTGCTGATTTCTGACGCTCCAGAGGGCCAGGTTCCCCATTATGTGATGCGTGCCTGGGGAAGCGATTGTGGGGGTCGCCATTATTCTCCGAGACCAAGAGGTTTTGTGCAAACGCTAATGAAGAAACTGATCGTGATGTCCCCCTACCCTGACCGAACCAGCCTGGACCTGATTTGCCATATTGATGATGCTCTCATCGTCAAGACGTGGCCTGAGGTTTTAACCCAGATTGAAAAAGAATTTCCCGGGAGGGCGAAGGCGGCCGTGGTTCAGGACGGAACGATGATGCATATGCAAGCCCCTAAATAATGTCAAAGTTCGAAGTTCAAATGAAATTCAAAGTTCAAATGATAAAATTAAAAAAGGAAAGAACCCCTTTGACATTGAGTTATTTTGACATCCATTTGGTATCTGCCCGCTTGCCCGTAGGCAGGGATTTTGAATTTGAACTCTTGTGACAGCTGGGAGTTCTCATCGACTATCTTAGTTCAATTTGCCCAATAAGGAGAACCGGTGAAAGATAACATCCTTATCATTCATCCGCGCGACAATGTGGCCGTTGCCCTAAGAACGCTGGGTGGCGGGGAGTTAGCCGTCGCAAAAGGGATAGAAGGATTGCGGGCGCTGGAAGAAATACCCGCCAGCCACAAAATCGCTCTTAAGGATATTTCAAAAGGAGAGGAAATCATAAAATATGGAGAGACCGTGGCAGTCAGTACCCGTGATATCAAAAAGGGAGAATGGGTCCATACTCATAACCTTGAAAGTAAGCGGTGGAAGAAATGAATGAGATCACTGGATACGAAAGAAAAGATGGAAGATTCGGCATTCGCAACCACGTCCTGATGCTGCCCGCGGTCTCCTGCGTTAACGGCGTGATCCATCGTATATCCCGGGAAGTGCCAGAGGCGGTCTGTCTCCCCCATGCCTACGGATGCGGTAGAGGAGGTCCGAGGGACTTAGAAATTCTGTCCCGGATCTTTTCGGGCTTGATCCATCATCCCAATGTCGGCGGAGCGGTGATCATCGGACTGGGCTGTGAGATTTTCAATACGAAAAGTTTGCTTCCCCTGATCCGCGACGCAGGAAAACCCATTGAGGTCTTCAATGTGCAGGAAGACGGAGGTTCCTTGAAGACAACGGAGAAAGGGATCGCGGCTGCCCGCCGGATTCTATCGGAAGTGAGCAGCCAACCGAGAACTGCGCTCCCTTGGGATAAACTTATGGTCGCGATGGAATGCGGCGGTTCGGATGCTATGTCGGGCGTGACGGCCAATGTAGCCATGGGTGCTGTCTCGGACTGGCTGGTAGAAAAGGGAGCCACCGTAATTTTCGGTGAAAATACGGAGATGATTGGGACAGCCCATGTGCTTGCACGACGCGCAAAGAATGCCAAGGTGGCCAAACAAATTGAAGAGATGATCGAGCGCGCTGAGAAATTAACCCGGGAGGTGATGGGAGATCTCGCGAGTCTAGTCATCTCCCCCGGCAATATGGATGGAGGCATGAGCACCATTGCGGAGAAATCGATGGGCTGCATCTTTAAAGGAGGCACCACCACGATCAATCAAGTGGTAGATTATGGCGAGGCTCCTTCGGAACACGGGCTCATCTTGCAGGACGGGCCTGGTTATGATGGAGACTCCATGGCAGGGCTTGCGGCCAGCGGCTCTCAGCTTATGTTTTTTTCCACCGGTCGAGGAACCCCGGCTGGATTTCCGGCTTTGCCCGTGATCAAGGTAGCCAGCAACACCAGGATTTACGAAGCCATGAAAGATGATATGGATGTTAACGCGGGAAGCTTGGTGGAAGGCCAGCCTTTGAATGGCTTGCGCGTAGAGATGATCGATTTGATGACCCGCGTGATCAATGGGGAGAAAACGAAAGCGGAAGCAAACGGCATGGACGTCTTCACCCTGATGACCGTCCATCCGCCTTTCTAAAAATCTCTATATCGCTATCTTTTTGACTTGACAGGTAGCTTCGTTTTCTGTTGCTATCCTTCTGCAGGATTTGTCGCGGCCATTGATCCAAAACGCGATATCTCTATTCCCGCGGCGGACCATGGATTGATCATCCTTCAAAAGATAACGTAATTTCCCTATGCTCCAACCCGGCTTGAATCCCCCTGACCGAGAAAAATCATTCCTCCCCTGTTTGTTAAAAAGGGCATCTGGTCCAAATACACAGGTCTTGTTTGGAGTATTGGATTTCTCAGCGAATTTTTTGCTTGACAAAAGCTGGACGGTAAACTATTTATGTTAACCACTTGTCTCCTTCACTGTAAAAATCCATACCTAAGCAACTCAATTTCGAGGCCCTGCGGAAAAGGATTCGGAAAAGTTTTCCGAACGCCCAGGATGTCTCGTAAGAGAAAGGAGGTTCAAAATGAAATCGATTGGTAAGGGTATCCTCATTCTTCTGTCCGTTCTTTCTCTTTTCTCACTGATGGCCTTTCGCCCGCCTGCGGCCATCGCTTTCGAGCCCCTCAAGGGGGACCTTTCCAAGTATGACCCGAACAACCTGATTCTCCCCACTTCCGACGACGTCATTAAGATTGCTATGTGGGATCAGGTCTCAGGGGTAAATGCCTACCTCGCGCAGGCTTACTCTGCCTTACTTGGATTTGTCGCCCAAGACGTCAACTCCCAGGGCGGGATCAAGGTGGACGGCAAGATGAAGAAGGTGTCGTTCGTCCTGGCGGACACTCAGGGGAGACCGGACCCGGGCAAACGGTCCGCCGAAAAGGCGATCCTGCAAGACAAAGTTAACGTATTTGCGGGGGTCGCCGGAAGCCACGTTGCCAAGGTGGGCCAAGCGGTGGCCAAAGAATATAAGACCATTTTCATGAACGTTTCGGCATACTCCGACGAACTCATGGACCTTCCCGATTGGAACGAGTACGTTTTTCGCACATGCGGGACCTCCGCCACCGTCGGCAAAAGCCTGGCCATTTTTTATGAAAAGCGCCCCGAAACGAAGTTTTACATCTTAGCCCAGGACTACCTCTGGGGACACTCCTCTGCTGGCGCCTTCAAAAAGGCCTTAAAAGAGTCTAAGCCCAAAGCCCAGATTGTTGGAGAGGAATACTTTCCCGTGTTCACCAAGGATTTCGCGCCCTACTTAGAAAAAGTGAGGGCCTCCGGAGCCGAGGTAATTGTTCAAATGGCCTGGGGGGCCGACAATGAAAACCTGATCAAGCAATCGAGACAATTAGGTTTGAAAAGCCCCTTGAAACCGGATTACTACATCCCTATGGCTAGTCCCTTTCTGGACGACACCCGCCCCTTGGAGGTCATTGGCGGTCCCGCAGGGCGAGGTTTGGTTCTGTGCACGGATTTCGAGCTTGACCGCAGGGTGCCGAATGTTAAGAAATTAACTGATATATGGACCAAGCTGTGGAGGACATGGAAAGCGCCCTATAATACAAGGCTGTACCAGTGGCCCAACGGTGGTTGGTATAGAAACCTCACCTCCTACTACTGGTGCCTTAAGGTTGTCGAGAAGGCTGGCAGCACCGATGCGAAGAAGGTTATCGCTGCCTGGGAGGGGGACACCTTCGATTTCTTCGGCTGGAAACATTACATGCGGCCCGCTGACCATCAGGTTATAGCGGACCGCCCCATCTGCGAAATGGTGTTCCCAAATACGTGGGATAATCCCGATTGCGCGATGCCCGGCGATCCGACCTGGATACCGGCCGCGAAATGCCTCCCCACTTTCGATGAAAAACTCGAAGGACGCTTAAGAAAGAAATAGGGTATCTTAACGCCCGGCAAAAGCTCGCCTCCACTTTCAGTTGGGAGCGAGCTTTTAGGGGAATTATCAAACCGTTCCTTTCAACTACATTTAGCTTTGCTTTCTCAAGAGGCTTTTAGCAGGAGAATAGATAGATGAGCCCCACCGCTGTCTTATATGTTGCTCAGGCCATTCATGGGTTGGCTTACGGGATGTTGCTCTTTCTCTTGTCATCCGGCCTTACCATGATTTTTGGCATGATGGGGATTCTGAACATTGCCCATGCCTCTTTTGCCATGCTGTCCGCCTATTTTTGTTATCAGGTTCTGGTCATGACCGGAAATTTTTGGGTGGCGCTGCTGATTGCCCCGGTGGTCGGAGGAATTTGCGGGGTTCTCGCGGAGCGTTATCTCTTGAGAGCCGTTCATAAACAGGGACATCTTGCCGAACTCCTCATCACCGTGGGGATCATGATGGTCATTTTGGAAATCGTCAAAATCTTCTGGGGCACTGAGAGTCTGGTGGTAAAAGTCCCCCCGAGTTTGAGCGGGCTTGTGAATTTTGCGGGTCTGACCTACCCGGTTTATCGACTTTTCGTTATCGGATTGTCCATCGCGATTTTGGGGATTATGGGCTTGATTCTGTTCAAGACCCGGTTGGGCAAGATCGTGCGCGCTGCCGTTTCAGACGCGGATATGGTCAATGTTCTGGGAATTAATACTCCCGTGGTCTTCATGCTGGTTTTCGGGATCGGGACATGGCTGGCCGGAATCGCCGGAGTGGTGGCGGGCCCGCTCTTGACTGTGTTTCCGGGAATGGCCGACCAGCTGGGCATGGATGCTTTCGTGGTCGTGGTCGTGGGAGGATTCGGGAGTCTGGGCGGAGCTTTCGTCGTGGCCCTCTTTTTAGGGGAGTTGAATGCGTATGGCATCCAGTTCATTCCCCGGCTTGCACCAGTACTGATGTTTGCCTTCATGGCCCTTGTATTAGCCTTTAAACCGATGGGCCTTTTTGGACAAAGAGAATGAAGAATAACAACCATAAGTGGATTCTATGGGTGGTGGTTTTTATCATCCTGGCTGCCTTCCCGCGTGTTTTCGGCATCTATTATATCAATTTCTTTGCTGCCTTTGCCATCTTTTCCCTGTATGCCGTAACGCTCAATTTAATGCTGGGTTATATGGGGGTTCTCAGCTTTGGTCACGCGATGTTTTTTGGCACCGGGGCCTATGCCACAGCCTTGGCTTTAACGCACATCCAGGGGTTTCCCCTGTTGCCGGCGGTCCTGGTCGGCGGGTTGGCCGGCGGCCTGCTGGCCTTGATTCTGAGTCCCCTGCTGGTCAGGGTCACCGGGACCGCGTTTGCTATGTTGACCTTAGCCTTTGGCCAGCTCATTTTTGTCCTGGCCCTGAAATATAGAGAGGTAACCGGCGGTGAGGATGGAATCGGGGGATATCCCATTCCGCCACTTCACATCCCTGGGGTGGCGTCCATTGATATGACGAATCAGATAAATTTTTACTATTTTGCTGTAGCGGTGGTCGCGATATGCCTTTTCATCCTGTGGTTTTATACCCAGACCCCGTTTGGTAACGTCGTGGTTGGCGTCCGGGATAATTCCGTGAGGCTCGACTACTTGGGTTTCAATCTGTCGCAGACCAAGGCGATCAACTTGATCGTCTGTGGTGCCTTCGCCGGGATTGCAGGTGCGGTTCACGCGCTACTTCAGAAACTGGTTTCCACTGTGGGCGTATTGGACATAAGTACTTCCTTTGCACCCATCATGATGGCCTATATCGGGGGCGTAGGAAGCTTCTTCGGCCCGATCATTGGCTCGGGTGTCCTTCACCTATTAGAAGACCTGGTTATTAGATTTACACAGCGGATTGGCCTGGTGAACGGCGTGATCTTCATCATGGTGGTCTTATATGCGCCAACGGGCCTTGTCGGTCTTTTCGGAGCAGCCAAAGCAAAATGGTTTCATAGGGGGAAGGCTTCATGAACATTTTGGAAACCAAAGGGCTCTATCACGATTTTAGCGGGTTGGAAGTGCTTTTCGATGTCAACCTGCAGGTGGAAGAAGGAGAGCGACACGCTGTCATTGGGCCCAACGGCGCAGGGAAAACGACTCTCTTCAATGTCGTCACCGGGACTTACCAACCGAGCCGGGGAAAGGTGTTCTTCAAGGGAAAGGAGATCACCGGTGCCAAACCACACAAGCTGACGCGCCTCGGCGTAGGACGTTCCTTTCAGATCACCACCACCTTCAACCGTTTGACCACTTTCCAGAACATTCGACTGGCCATTCTTTCTAAGAAGGGAATCCGTTTCCATTTATTCCGTAAGGTCGACAAGATGGAGGACATCACGAAAGAGACCGAAGAGGTATTGAAGCGGATCAATCTGGACCGGGAGCGAAATATGCCCGCTGGTATGCTGTCTTACGGGAAGCATCGTTCTCTGGAAATCAGCCTGGCCCTGGCGACGGAACCGGACCTGATCATGCTGGACGAGCCCACGGCTGGCATGTCCCGGGACGAAACGCATTATGCCGTGGAGCTGATCAGACGGCTGACAGAGGGAAAAACTGTGGTCATCATCGAGCATGATATGGACGTGGTCTTCTCCCTGGCAGATCGGATCACGGTACTTCATCATGGGGAGATCCTGGCGACAGGCCCTCCGCATCAGATCCGGCAGAATCAGGCGGTGAAGGACGCCTACCTGGGAGAAACGGAGGTTGAAAGAGCATAGCGCGAGAACCTGGAACAAGGAGTGGTGATGTTACTGGAAGTTCGTGACCTGAATACCTACTATGGCACGAGCCATGTTTTACAGGGGATCTCCCTAACGGTCGCTCAAGGGGAATTGATCGCCCTACTGGGTCGAAACGGCATGGGGAAGAGCACAACGCTAAAAAGCATCATCGGCCTGGTCAAACCGAAATCGGGGTCGGTGATCTTTCAGGAAAAGGACATTACGGGTTATCCGCCTTACAAGGTGGCCAGGGCCGGTATCGGCTATGTTCCTGAGGAGAGACGCATCTTCCCCAATCTCTCCGTGATAGACAACCTATTCCTGGGAGTCAAGGGAGGAAAGATCCTTCATCCCGATGATCCAAGCGTGTGGACCGTGGACAGAATCTTTCGCCATTTTCCCATGCTACAGAAGAGAGCCAAACAGCCGGGGAGGTTCTTATCCGGGGGAGAGCAGCAGATGTTAACCATTGGCCGTTCGCTGATGGGGAATCCTGGATTGTTGTTAGTAGATGAGCCCACGGAAGGCCTTTCGCCGCTTCTGGTCAAAGAAGTCAGGGATATTCTTGAAGAGATCAATAAAGCCGGCGTCTCCATACTGCTGGTGGAGCATAATATCAAGGTGGCTATCTCACTGGCAGACCGTGTCTACCTGATGGGCAAGGCGCACATCGGATTTGCGGGCACCACGGAGGAGTTAAAGGCCAAACCACAGATCCGAGAGAAATATTTGGAAGTTTAAAATGATCGAGAAGCAGAAAGAGAAGCAATTTTTACCCTTCAACTAAAATTCCGAGTATATTGCTCGAAATCCTCCCGTAATACCTCCCGAGGCAATCAACGTATAATTTCCCACGCACCTTAGCCGATTCATAAATGTTCTTACGGACAGCTCAAATCTGTGCCAAGACAATCGAAGGACAACTTTATGGAGCCACCCACTGGTAATAAGTTTGAATTCTATATTTCCGATGCCTGACCCTTTTTAACCCTTTATCAAAAACGACTTCGGCAATCATACTTTTCTCCTTTCACAGTCGGAAAAATCGAGAATAGACACCCCCATCTGCATTCTTCAGCTGATGCTCCCTTATGCACCGATATAGGCCTTTTTCACCTTGTCGTTATTCAGCAGTTCGGTGCTCAAACCCTCCAGTACAATTTTTCCATTTTCCAGGACATAGCCCCGGCGGGTGATCATCAAGGCCATATTGGCATTTTGTTCGGACAAAAATACCGTGGTCCCCACCTCGTGAATGGCCTTAACAACTTCCCCAATGACCTTGCGCACCACCAGAGGCGCCAACCCCATGGAAGGCTCATCGAGCAGTAACATCACCGGATTGGACATAAGGGCCCGAGCGATGGCCAGCATCTGCTGTTCCCCCCCGCTGAAGGTGCCGGCCAACTGGTTCTGGCGCATTTTCAAAATGGGAAACAGGGTATAGACCTGTTCCAGAGATTGCCGGACTCCTTTATGATCCCTGCGCCGCGTGTAAGCTCCCAGACCCAGGTTCTTAAATACCGTGAGCTGAGGAAAAAGCTGGCGCCCTTCCGGACAGAGGGAGAGACCCCGGCTTACGATTTTATTCGCCGCAAGTCGTTGAATCTGCCGGCCCTTAAACTCGATCGTCCCTTGGAATGGTTTGAGAACGCCCGCAATCGTCCGAAAGAGGGTGGTTTTGCCCGCGCCGTTACTTCCCAGCAAGGCGACAAAATCTCCCTTGGAGATCTCTAGGGAAATCTCCCGAACCGCCTGGAATCCGCCGATGAGGGTGGAGACATTGGTAAGTTTAAGCAAGGTATTCTGCCCCTAGGTAGGCCTCGATCACTTCAGGGTTTTTGCTAATTTCTTCAGGCGAACCTTCGGCTATCATGCTGCCAAAATTGAGAACGATGATCCGGTGAGCCAGGTCCATCACCATGCGCATCTTATGTTCGATGAGGCAGATCGTGATCCCCGCTACCTTATAAATTTTTTTGATTAGGTCTGTGATTTCGTCCGTATCTTCCAGAATTAAACCACCGGTGGGCTCATCCAGCAGGATAATCTTGGGCTTGCTGATCAGGGCTACCCCGATAGATAAGCGCTTCTGTTCTGCCTGGGAGAGGGAGGAGACAGGGTGAAAGGCCTTCTCCGCCAACCCAATGAAGTCTAAAGTCTCCATCACATTAGCCGTGGTCCGGGCCCTATCTTCCTTCCAGTCCCGACTATGGAAAATAGTGCTCCAGAAACCGTGCGTGTTGCGCAGCCGATAGCCAATCGCCAGATTATCCACGACCCGCAATTGGTCGAAAAGGGCGGTGGTCTGAAAGGTCCGGGCAATGCCTTTACGGGCAATGAGGTGTGGCTTCAAACCAGCGATGTCTTCTCCCAGAAAATGGATTTTCCCGGAAGTAGGGCGGAGCATCCCGTTGATCAGGTTGAAAAGGACAGATTTCCCGGCGCCGTTAGGCCCGACAATGGCCAGGATTTCTCCCTCACGGATCTGTAGGGATATTCTGTGTAAAGCCGCCAAGCCGGCAAAATGCTTCGAGAGATTTTTAACTTCTAACAGCATGCTTCACTCCTCTTCTCTGTCCATAAAATTCCCGCACCCTTTGTTGTAAAGTACTAAATCCACCCATCAGCCCCCGGGGAAAATAGATGATCACCGCGATCAGCAGGGCTCCGAAAATGATCAAGCGATATTCTTGCAGAAATTGCAGGTATTCCATGATGACCGGAATGACAAATGCCCCTATAATGGGGCCGGCAAGAGTTGCTGCTCCCCCTAGCAGGAGATAGACGAGCCAGCTGAAGGTCAGATCAATGGAGGCCGTGCTGGGACTAATGCTTCCCACCAGGCTGGCATAAATGCCACCGGCCAGCCCGGCAAAGAAGTTAGCCACCACAAAGGATAATATTTTCCCGGCAAAGGTGTTGACCCCCACAGCTTCAGCAAGGGCTTCATTGTTCCGGATGGCCATGAAACTCAAACCCAGGAGCGAATAGACGAGCCGGTGCATAACGAGCAGGGTTAGGAGCAAAAAAGCAAGGACCAGGTAGTATTGGGCGGTCTGGGTCTCAAAACCAATTACGCCGATTATAGGTAGGGGCAGGGGAGTTGGATGGGGGACGCCCACGAGGCCCGTGTAGCCTCCTGTGAATTCAATCCAGCTGCCGGCCACAATCGAAACGATGACCCCAAAACAGAGAGTAGCAATGGCGAAATATGAACCGCGGGTGCGAAGGGTAGGCAGCCCGATCAAAAACCCGATCAGAGCGGCAAAAAGTGCCGACAGAGGAAGGGCCAGCCAGAAAGAGATGCCGCTTTTGGTCATGAGGGCGACGCCATAGGACCCAATTCCGAAAAACCCGGCATGGGCCAGGGAAGCCTGGCCAGTATAGCCAAGAATCAGGTTTAAGCTAAGCGTGGTAATTGAAAAGAGGCACCCCATAATCACTATCTGGAAGTAGTAGCGGTTGGTGATCAAAAAGGGAAGGGCCATTGCCAAAACCAGCAGAAGCACATAGAACCACTTTTTGAGCAAGAATCTTATCGCTGGCATCAGCTCACCTCTCGGCCGAATAGGCCAGTGGGTCTGATGGACAGGATCAGAATCAGGGCACCGAACGCATAGACATCCTTATAGGCAGCAGACAGATAGCCGCCCCCAATGGCTTCAAGCAACCCCAGAATGTATCCTCCCAAGATGGCACCCGGAATGCTACCCAATCCTCCCAAGATGACAATGACAAAGGCTTTCATTCCCAGAAGAGCGCCCATTGTCGGCGAGATCATAAAAATAGGAGCCACCAGGCAGGCAGCTGCGGCTGCTGTAGCCGTTGAAATGGCAAAGGTAAGGGAAAAGACCCAGTTCACGTTGATTCCAACGAGCATGGCCCCTTCCCGGTTCTGAGCCACCGCCTCAATAGTTGTTCCTACTGTAGTCTTTTTGATGAAGATCTGCAGTAGGATAATTAGTACAATCGCTACCAAAATGACGAGCAGACGCTGCCAGGTCATGGTAATGCCCAGCAGGTCCACGATGCCCGGGTAAGGATTGGGGATCCGCCGTCCCTGAGGACCCCAGAGAACGATGACGCCGGTTTCGAGGATCATCAGGGCGCCCACCGCTGAAATAAATGAGTTGATAACGGGACGGTTCTGTAAAGGGCGATAAACGATCCGCTCGACTAACATCCCCACCAGGGCCAAGATGATCATGGAAGCAATCAGGGCTGTCCAAAACCCGAACCCATAGAGGGTCATCAGGAAAAAACCGATGTATGCACCGAGCATATATAGATGGCCGTGGGCAAAATTGGGGATGTGCAGGATGCCGAATACCAAGGTAAGTCCTAAAGCCACGATGGCATAGGTGCTGCCCAGCATGATGCCGTTAAATACCTGCTGTAAAAAAAGGGCCATGGATATTCCGTCTAAAGGACCGGCGAGTCACCAAATATTTGCTGGTCCTTACTGCTGTTGAATGAACAGGCTTATAAAATAGTCATTACGAGAAATGAAGAGACGTAGCCTGAGGCTGCTTTGCTTCCTTCGCAATAACAGACCCATTCACTGTCAGCTTATTATTTAAGCTGCTTTCTATGCAATCTCAATTGGTGAAGGATTCCTTCCTCAAATGAGAGGGCGGGTTTATCCTACTCGTCTTTCTCGAACTTGAAAAATGACCACGTTGCATTCCCAGTCAACGGGGGCTGGGTCTTAGTAAATTGATCGAATTCCTTCTTCGTCTTATACCACCAGACGACCAGTTGCACCGGCCCGTATTTCCCCGACTGATCGATCACTTGCACTGACCCCGCGATCTCCATGCGGCCTCCCGGTGTAATGCCCCAATACTCGACTGGGAACTTATCTCCCGTAAGGGGGAAAGCCTTCGGGAAGGCGGCCCGGATCTTGACAGAATCTTCCACTGCTTCGGCTGCAGACATAGCCCGGGACAAGGCGTACATGGCATCGTAATTCAGCGATACTTCCCAGGTGGACATACGCTTGTAAATACTTCGGTATTTCTTCTCCCAAATGGGGGCTGTTACTGTGGGAGACAAGGCCACCGCCGCGACCCCGATCAGGTTGCCCATCAACTTGGTGCCCTTGAGAATATTCTCAATATAATCCATCTTGGCCTGGTCGATCAGGATGAAGCCTCCTTTGAAACCCAGACCGCGGGCCTGCTCGATGACCAGAGCCGTGGAAGCAGAAGGCCCGCCGATGAGCAGGACTTGGGGCTTGGTGGCCAGGGCTGCGGTCAATGGGGCGGAGAAGTCGGTCTCCGTGTAGTAGTTGGCCGGTTTGTCCGCCAGAATCTGGCCGCCTTTCTTCTCCCAGTATTCCTTGAATGCGTGACGCCATTCGTCGCCGTAAGCCCCCAGGGTTACCACCATGGCTGCTTTGCGCCATCCTTTTGCCAACGCGATATCGGCAAAGCTCTTAACGTAAACTGTGAACGGGGGCGGAATCGCTGCCAGAAGCTTGTTGCCGATCTCGATCACTTTGGGCGTGCTGGTATAGGCCATGATGAGAAACTCGTTGCCCCTTTCTTCGTTAATTTTGGCCATGGCGGCAAGGGTATTGAATACCGGATTGAAAACGGCCGGCGCCTTGTACTGATCCCGAAGCCTACGGCAGTTGTTGACCGCCTGGGTGGGGTCTATCATGTCATCGAGCTTGACCAAGTTGAAGAGGTACTTTTGACCTTTAACGGTAATCCCCCCGGCTGCGTTAATCTCGTTGATGGCCATTTCTATTCCGTTCACGCAATCCTGCCCGTATTCCGCAGCGACACCGCTGATGGGCCCGGTGTACCCGACCACAACTTCTTTGGCCGCCTGAGCCGTAGCATCGCTGGCAGGCCAGACAGAGACCAGAACGAACACCACGAAAAATGTGCAACCAATAAGTCCCTTTAAGTATTTCATTTCTTTATCCTCCTTTCACACAACTTTCATTATAAGCATAGTCCGAGATTATCCTTCCCTTGTTTGCGAAGGTTGAAAATATTCTCCATTCCTGTTAAGGGTGTGTTAATGAATCGGTTCTTTGGATATCGGGGTTCGTCGTGCCCGCTCTCGGATTTTCAAGAAGTAATTCCAGGCAAAAACCAAGAAAAAAAATCATGGAATCCACCGCGTTTCCAGAATCACAGGATGCTATGTTGTACTATAAGCAAATAGGAAAAAGATTGTCAAGCGGAAATGAATTTTATGTAATACTCTCTACAAATTGTTTTCTCCAATCTTATGGGAAAATTTGTTTTTTAGACGAAGATTAACCATTACGACTGTTAGTCGGATAACTTAGAAACTAAGCAGAACGTGCTTAAATATTAGGAGGTGCAGAGTGGAGCTGAAACCCTGGCACAGACATTATGATTACAATGTGCCAACGACCGTTTGCGTGCCACGCCTGGCGATCGATGAACCGATCCAGATTCCCGCCAACGCCTACCCCGACAAGGCCGCCCTCAACTTTTACGGGACGGAAATAACCTTCTGGGAGCAACGCGCCCTGGTCAGGCGGTTCGCCAACGCTTTAGGATCCCTGGGTGTTCAGAAAGGGGAGCGGATGGGAATCCATCTTTCCAACTGCCCCCAATATCCAATTGCTTATGATAAAGTCCCTAAGCCGGTAGCATTTCGGACTTCTCTTCCAAAATCAGCGAACAGAAAAGTTCTACGGAAGATCCTCCGGGCTGAAGAAGAACCAGAGAAAAAAGAATGATGGAGAAAAAGGGCAAGAATCGCTATTATCGAAAAAGTTGCGAAAGAAGGCATCTACCTTACTAGTTTTGCTTTCTTCCGGTTTGACGTATCGTCAGGTCACAAATTGGATCAGAGATTTCATCCCAGAAAGGAGCTAAACCATGAAGTTCTTAAGAGTCGACATGACCCACAGGACCACCCGTTTTGAGGAGGTGCCCCGATCTTATCTCGGTTTGGGCGGAAGAGGTTTGACCTCAGTGATGATCAACGCTGAGGTCCCCCCGAAATGTGACCCCCTCGGCCCGGAGAATAAGCTCATTTTCGCCCCCGGGATTTTGAGCGGAACCAGCCTGGTCAATACCAGCCGGATCTCCGTCGGCGCCAAAAGCCCATTAACCGGCACCATCAAAGAAAGTAATGCCGGAGGCACGATCGCCGCGGCCCTGGGCCACCTGGGGATTACGGCCATCGTTGTCGAAGGCCAGGCGGCAAAAGGGGAACTGTTTCTCCTGCGGATTGATGAAACCGGAGAGGTCAGCCTCCTGCCGGCCCAGGAATATAAAGGGATGCGGACGTACGGCCTGGTAGAAAAATTGCTGAAGAGGTTTGGAGACAAGACGTCCGTCATGTGTATTGGCCCGGCCGGAGAATATCTTGTGAAGTCTGCTTCCGTTCAGGCTTCGGATGTCGACAGCCGCCCGTGCCGATCCGCGGGGAGAGGAGGACTTGGCGCAGTCATGGGGAGTAAAGGCTTGAAGGCCCTGGTGGTGGATCAACGAGGAAAATGTCCTGATGCGATTGGAGATCCAGAGACCTTTAGAGAATCGGCCAAGATCTTTGCACAAAAGATCAAAGAAAATCCTTTTAGCGGCCAGCTCCTGCCGAACCTTGGGACTGCTGGATTGGTTTCAGCGGTCAACTCCATGGGCGCTTTCCCAAGCTATAACGCCACCAAAGGGGTTTTTGAAGACTGGGAACTGATCAGCGGAGAGACCTTGACGCAGATCATGAAGGAACGAGGCGGAGGTCCCGGCCATATGGGTTGTGCTCAATGCATCATCCACTGTTCCAACATCTACGTGGATCAGCAAGGGAAATATGTTACCTCCTCACTGGAATACGAGACCATCTGGTCTTTTGGCGGCATGACCGGAATAAAGGACCTCGATACCATTGCCCGCCTGGACTTTCTTTGTGACGACATTGGGCTGGATACAATAAACACCGGTGTCGCTGTCGCTGTGGCCATGGATGCAGGATACAGGAAATTTGGAGACGGCCAGGCTGCCCTCCAGATGGTGGAAGAGATTGGCCGGGGTACTGAGATGGGCAAGGTGCTGGGAAACGGTCCGGCGGCTGTGGGACGCCATTTCAGTCATCACCGGATCCCTGCGGTAAAAGGCCAAAGCATCGCCGCCTATGACCCTAGAGCCATGCAAGGAAACGGCGTGACCTATGCCACTTCCCCCATGGGTGCCGATCATACGGCCGGAAATGTCATCGGCGATTACATGGCTCGAAAACTGAATCCTCTGAAGCCCGAAGGCCAAGTGAAGGCCTCGCGAAACGCACAGATTGCCATGGCCGCTGTCGATTGCATCGGTCTTTGCATCCTGGCGGCAGTCGCCCTGGCCGCGCCGGAGGCAAGGGAGGCCTTGCTCAGGGCGCTGAGCGCTAAATTGGGCACCCCCCTTGGCCCGGATGCGATTCCTCAGTTGGGGGTTCGCACCTTACAGGCCGAGAGAGAATTTAATCACAAAGCGGGCTTCACCAATAAGGATGATCGGCTTCCAGACTTTTTCCTTAGGGAAGCATTGCCTCCTCACAACACTGTGTTCGCAATTACCGATGCGGAGTTGGACACCACATTTGCTTTTTAATGAGTCTCTTGGCTGAAGATAACGTCATGGGTCTATTGGGCATTCTGACGGGAAGTGTGTCATTGAGAAGGCCAAGAGCACGGACCCGGAAAAGATCATCAAAGTATGGGAGGGGGATACTTATCAATTTGTAAACGGGAAGGTTGTGAAGATGAGGGCATGCGACCACAAGGTGATCCAGGATCTTTCCATATTCGAATTCGTTCCACTCGAGCAGCAGAAGGTATCTTTCAACATTCCACCCTTTTGCTGGTATAACGGGTGTTCCAACACGGGTCCAACATTCACGATCCCGGCAGAAAAGGTGTTCCCCCTAATAGATCCGAGCCTGGATCGGTGCAAAGGAAAGAATGATTGGGGCGAGTAACTAATGAGCGCTTCCAGTTCTTTTTTATCGGGGAGGGTGCTTGCGCCGACTCCCTGGCCCAGTGCTATACTAGTGGCAAGCCTTCTCTTGCAATTCCTTGTTACGTGAGAGAGGAATGGGCAAGCAGCGGATGACGAAATCGTGATTGCTTTGCCGCCGGGGGAGATAGACCGGGCTGTATTGGGAATGAAGAAACTGGCGAGAATAGGGTCCAAGTACCCGATCGCTTTCATCGGGGGATTAGCTGATCCGGCTCCTGCCCTCGCCCAGTTTCATCCCGGTCGAGACAAGAAATAATCTGGCGCCAAGACCTCTGCTTTGACACCGGACCTTTCCCTTTCCTTACAGGAGCCCACCCCTCTAATCAGGATCCCTTTTTGGTTTTCTTCGCCTCCTCTTCTTCGCGAAGGATTTTTCTCAGAACCTTTCCCACGTGCGATTTGGGGAGCTCCTTTCGAAACTCAACCGATGTCGGGGC
>DASPPQ010000051.1:0-13487 GCA_035625415.1 Thermodesulfobacteriota bacterium | reverse complement strand
CACCTTCCTCCCCGTTAACCGAGGCAGTTTCCTTAGAGTTCCCAACTCAATGATGGCAACTAAGGATGAGGGTTGCGCTCGTTGCGGGACTTAACCCAACATCTCACGACACGAGCTGACGACAGCCATGCAGCACCTGTCTCGCTGTCCCCTTGCGGGGAAGACTACGTTTCCGTAGCGGTCAGCGGATGTCAAACCCAGGTAAGGTTCTTCGCGTTGCGTCGAATTGAACCACATGCTCCACCGCTTGTGCGGGCCCCCGTCAATTCCTTTGAGTTTTAGCCTTGCGGCCGTACTCCCCAGGCGGGGCACTTAATGCGTTAGCTTCGGCACAGAAGGGGTCAATACCTCCTACACCTAGTGCCCATCGTTTACGGCGTGGACTACCAGGGTATCTAATCCTGTTTGCTCCCCACGCTTTCGCGTCTCAGCGTCAGTATCGGACCAGAGAGCCGCCTTCGCCACTGGTGTTCCTCCCGATATCTACGAATTTCACCTCTACACCGGGAATTCCACTCTCCTCTCCCGTACTCTAGCCGAGCAGTTTCAAATGCACTTCTTCTGTTAAGCAGAAGGCTTTCACATCTGACTTACCCGACCGCCTACACGCGCTTTACGCCCAATAATTCCGAACAACGCTTGCACCCTCCGTATTACCGCGGCTGCTGGCACGGAGTTAGCCGGTGCTTCCTTCGGTGGTACCGTCAATTGTGAATGGTATTGACATTCACAGGTTTCTTCCCACCAGACAGGGCTTTACGACCCGAAGGCCTTCATCACCCACGCGGCGTTGCTGCGTCAGGGTTTCCCCCATTGCGCAAGATTCCCCACTGCTGCCTCCCGTAGGAGTCTGGACCGTGTCTCAGTTCCAGTGTGGCTGGCCATCCTCTCAGACCAGCTAACCATCGTAGCCTTGGTAGGCCATTACCCTACCAACGAGCTAATGGTACGCGGGCCCATCCTTAAACGATAGCTTGCATGCAGAGGCCACCTTTGATTCCAACTCCCGTGGGAACTGGAAATTATTCGGTATTAACTCCCCTTTCGAGGAGTTATCCCCAATTCAAGGACAGGTTACCCACGCGTTACTCACCCGTGCGCCACTTTACTCTCCCAGTTGCCCGGGATTTCTCGTACGACTTGCATGTGTTAGGCACGCCGCCAGCGTTCGTTCTGAGCCAGGATCAAACTCTCCAATTTTTATCTGAAAATGATCCTTTTAAAGGAAATAACTATAAAGACCCAGAAACAGTAACCCCTATTCTTTTGTCAAAGAACACATTTTGTTCATTCTAACAGAATAATATGATTTTCTAAGCTTGTCAAGAGGCAAAAACTATTTGACAAGCTTTTTCCGATCGCCGCAAGTTATTAGGATATCAGATGATTCTACTTTTTGTCAAGGATTTTAATCCGTTTAAATTTCTTCTTCCCTACTCTTAATTTCATGTTATCCGTTAACTTGATAAGTTCATCAAATCTTTCAACTTTCTTGTCGTCAATATATGCTCCGCCTTGTTCTATTAATCTTCTTGCCTCTGATCCAGACGCACAAAGACTCGTTGTTTCAAAGAATAATTTGAAAGCAGGAATTTCATCTTTTGACTTTTCAACCGGGACATAAGTAGTTGGAATTGCGCCATCATCCACTAATCGTCTGCCTTCTCCTTTCATTCGCAAGGGAGACATCTCTAATGCACCCCACCCAAAGATATTTCTTGAAGCGTCCCTCGCCTTCTCCGCTTCTTCTTTTCCATGCACGATCTTCGTTGCCTCATAGGCTAAAGCTTCCTTCGCTTTTCTTAGATCAGCCCCCTCCAGCTTCCCATATTTTTCCTGGATCTCCTCCATCCGAAGAAATGTAAAAAGCGCTAAAAACCTTTTCACATCTCGATCATCGGTATTGATCCAAAATTGATAATATTCATAAGGAGAAGTCCGCTGGGGATCCAACCACACAGCTCCCTTTTCAGTCTTTCCCATCTTTCTACCATCGGCGGTCATGATCAACGGAAAGGTGATCCCATAGGCCTGCTTTCCTTCGAGACGACGGATGAGGTCGATTCCTGCAACGATGTTGCCCCACTGATCATTTCCTCCCATCTGAATCAAACAATCGTAATGCTTGAACTGGTACCAGAAGTCGTACGCTTGAAGGAGTTGATAGTTAAATTCAATGAAGGAAAGCCCGGATTCCAGACGAATTCTTACGGACTCCGCAGCAAGCATGCGATTGACGCTAAAATGGACGCCGATATCTCGGAGGAAATCGATGTAGTTGAGTTTGGTTAGCCAATCAGCATTGTTCAAGAGAAGAGCGCGGTCTTCTGAAAAATCCAAGAACCGGGCGAATTGCTTTTTTTGCATCTCCGCATTCCTGTTAATTTCTTCATATGTTAAGATCTGGCGCATCTCATCCTTGCCGCTCGGGTCTCCGACCAATCCTGTCCCTCCCCCCACCAATGCGATTGGACGGTGACCATGCCTTTGCATATGGGCCAGTGCCATAATCGGCACCAGATTCCCTACGTGAAAACTGGAAGCGGTAGGGTCAAAGCCAATGTAACAGGTGACCCTTCCTTTTAATATCTCGGGAACTTTCTCTTCGTCGGTCACCTTTTCAATAAAGCCCCTTTCTTGAAAGACATCATAAACCGTCTTCTCATGTTTCACACGTTTCATGCCAGAAAGCTCCTGATTTTAGGGAATCCCAATGTCCAAAACTCGAGAATTGCGAATTGGAAATTTAGGAATTTAGAATCCTTGGCTCCTTAAGTCTTCCATCCTTAGTTCCAGAATTCCTCAATCCTCAATTCTGCTTCAGAGGCACCTTGATCCTTTTGATATTCTTGGATCTCCCGGTCTGCGGATCAACATCAATGACGACCCCTTGAAGCTCGATCCCCTCCGCGGCCACGTCAAATTTCCAAGGGATCTGGGTTAATAAACGCTCCAGGGCAACTTCTTTACGAATTCCAATAACGGAGACCAAGGGACCTGTCATGCCGACATCGCTGATGTAGGCCGTTCCTCCGTCGAGTATCCTCTCATCACTCGTCTGGACATGGGTGTGGGTTCCCAAGACGGCACTTACCTTCCCATTCAAAAACCAGCCCATTGCCATTTTCTCCGAAGTGGCCTCCGCATGGAAATCGACAAAGATGACTCTGGTCTCTTTGCTCAATCTCTCGACTTCCTTTTCTCCGACCCGGAACGGACAATCCAGATTCTTCATGAAAACCCTGCCCTCCAAATTCAAGACACCCACCCCTTGCCCATTGGCAGAATGAAAAAGACCACTTCCTCTACCCGGAACTTTCGGCGGATAATTGGCGGGTCTTAGAATTCGGAGTTCTTCATCCAGAAAAGGGAAGATTTCTTTCTTAGCCCAGATATGGTTTCCGGAAGTAAGGACATCTACCCCCTGATCCAGCATCTCGATCGCAATCGGAGGGGTAACCCCCATTCCTCCTGCCGCATTTTCTCCGTTGGCAATCGTAAATTCAATCTTATAGTCGGCAATGACCCTCTCCAAAATTCCCTCCACGGCTTGCCGGCCTGCTTTTCCTACGATATCCCCGACGAAAAGAATGCGCATCACTTTGCCTGCTGCAAAGAAACTCGAAATTCGAAACAGATACAAATGTAAAAATACTAACGATCGAAACGAGGCTGAGAATATATTTAATTTTGAAATTCGAATTTTGAATTTGTTTCGGATTTCGATATTCGAATTTCGAATTTACTCCCTATTTGGCAATATCCACCGATCGCGTCTCCCTGATCACCATTACCTTGATCTGCCCTGGATAGGTCATTTCTTTTTCAATCTTGCGGGCAATGTCCCTGCAAAGGATCCCGGACTCCTCATCGGAGATTCGTTCCGGTTGAACCATAATACGAATTTCTCTGCCTGCCTGCATGGCATAGGATTTCTCCACCCCCGGGAAAGACTGGGCGATCTTTTCCAAATCCTCTAAACGTTTCACGTAAGTTTCAAGCATCTCACGCCGCGCCCCTGGTCTCGCCCCTGAAAGAGCGTCGGCAGCTTCCACCAGAATATCAAGAACCGACTCCGGCTTCTCTTCTTCATGATGAGATCCGATCGCATGGACAATGACAGGCGATTCCCCGTATTTCCTTGCCAGTTCCGCTCCGATCTTTCCATGGGAGCCTTCGACTTCATGATCAACCGCCTTTCCGATGTCATGGAGAAGACCCGCTCTTTTGGCCTGTTTCACATTACCTCCCAACTCAGAGGCCATCACCCCGCAAAGAAACGCCACCTCCAAAGAATGCTGGTAGACGTTCTGGGCAAAACTTGTCCGATACTTGAGGCGTCCAATCAGTTTAATCAACTCGGGGTGCATGCCATGGACGCCCACATCAAAAGTCGCCTGCTCCCCCGCCTCACGAATCGATGTTTCAACCTCTTGCTCCACCTTCTGAACAATCTCTTCAATCCGTGCGGGATGAATGCGCCCATCGCTTACCAGACGCTCCAAGGCGATGCGGGCAATTTCCCTGCGGACGGGGTTAAATCCTGAAAGGATGACGGCCTCCGGCGTGTCGTCAATGATCAGATCGATCCCAGTGGCCGCCTCAAAGGCCCGGATATTCCGACCTTCACGGCCGATGATACGGCCCTTCATCTCTTCATTTGGCAGGTTGACCACAGAAACCGTCTTCTCGGCGACATACTCTCCGGCATAGCGTTGGACCGCCAGACTGATAATTTCCTTCGATTTTTTGTCAGCGAGCTCCCGCGCCTCCTCTTCAATCCTTTTTATCCTTTTGGCCGATTCGTGCTTTGCTTCGTTTTCCATAGACTCCATCAGCAATCGCTTGGCCTCCTCAGAAGACATTTTGGCAATGCTTTCCAATTGAACGCGCTGCCTCTCGAGAAGGGCTGTCAGCTTTTTCTCCTGTTCTTGAGTCGTTTTTTCCTGTTGGATCAATGTCTTTTCACGGCGGGCAATATCTGTCTCTTTCGTATCAAGAAGCTCTATCTTTTTGTCCAAATGCGATTCTCTTTGGATGAGTCTTCTCTCCAGATTCTGAAGTTCTTGACGTCTCTCCATCGTCTCTTTTTCAAAATTCGCTTTTTCCTGATACAGCTTGTCTTTGGCTTGGAGGAGGGCCTCCTTTTTTAATATCTCAGCCTTCTTCTCAGCCTCTTCGATCAACCGTTTGACATCCTCTTTGGCAGAGACCATCCGGGCTTCTGAGAACCTCTTTCTCAAAAGGAATCCGATGACCCCTCCGAGAAAGGCAATGATAGGAATGAGAATCATATACATCTCAACGGATAGCTTCAACAGTCCATTCACCTCCTTATCCTGAAAATCGCGTAGCGCACAGGGCTTGCCTCCGCCGAAGCGGCTTCGCGCAGGCAGATATAGTGCACTCCGTCGTTACGAAAAGCGATGACTATTTTCATGGCATGAGCCCTCTCGCCGTGCACCCTATTAGGTTCAGGGCCTGCCCCGTACCATGCTAGGTACAGAAGCTGCCGCAAGAGGGTGACCTCCGGCCGTCGCTTGTTCATTAGAGAACGACGGCATCCACCGGCTATGATTCAAGCGTGGCATCATTCACGCGAATGGATTGAAGATAGAACCGTCACCGGAGGGAAAAAGCGAAAGGAGACGGGATGGAGAAAAAGATGGGTTTGACGGAACCCAACTTGCCCGCCGACGGGAAGCAGGGAAGAAAGAATGAGGGGGACCCCGATGTTAATTGCCAATTGATCTTCTCTATATTACGAAACCCCACTTCTCCAAGGAGGAAGGAGCCAAGGGTTCCTCTCCTTTTCTCCATGATGAGACCCACTTCCATAGCAGAACGACCGGATGGGAGGCGATGCAATTCGACGGAAACAACCAACCGCTTTGCCAGCCGACTGCACGCCCTTCGGGATTCTAGCAGGATTTCGATCAATTTCCACAGGATCATGCGTATTGAACTCATCTTTTCTTCCCCGCCTTCGGTAGGCAGGACAGGCAGGTGATGTCAGGATCGATGAAACTCCTTTCTTCCCTCTATTCCCATACACCTTTCATCCTCTGACGACGGTGTTGAACTCAAATCCCCTGCTCGATGTCCCGTGGCCCGTGATCTAAAGCAACCATCGGGAAAAGGTTCCCTCTTCAGGTTTGTCCGCGAGAAATCCTCCGGCCACCCTGAACGCAGCAGGGGAACACCAACCAGTTACGAGGGGGTTTTCAAGGTCCAATCCCCTATTTTGATATCAATCTTCTCGACTAAATCTCTTGATTTGGTTTCAACCTCTCGAAGCAGCGTCGTTCTTTTTTCCTTTTCTCTCAAAAGATCATCTGCGATATTAAGTGCCGTTAGAATCGCTACGTTCAACGTGGAAACGCTCTTCGTCTTTTTCAAAACTTCTTCCATCTTTTCGTTGACATATTTGGCCACTTCCTGAATATAGTCTTCTTCTGCATCCGTCTTGACCGTATAGGTTTGGCCGAATACCTTGATCTCAACCAGTCGCTCTCTTCCCATCTCTACCGACCCTTCCAATCAACTTCCTGGGAGCGATTAGCCATCGATGCTCTTAAACCGATGAAGGAGTTGATCAATCCGCGTCTTCACTTTTTCTCTATCCTGGGAAAGGAGTTTCATCTTCCTCTCTAATTGGTTCACCTTCTCCCTCTCCCTGTCTAAGGCCACGGCCAGCCGGTCCCTCTCTTTCACCAGCTCATGAAATTTGGCTAAGAGATGATGGACACTCTGCTCCAGATCTCCAAAGAGTCCGTGTTCTTCTTCTTGAGGTCTACTTTCAGCTTGTTCGTCTAATAATATTTCTCCAGCCATAAAAAGTCAACGGTTGAAAAAAGATGCCTGAAGTGGGCTAAGGTTGGCAAGGTGGCCAACGTTGAAGGATTTACGGTCGAACCCGTTCATTTCTTGCTCTCCTTATGAGGTCGTCAGAAGGTAAGCCTTGATCAGTTCATCGATCTCCCCGTCCATCACCCGATCAACTTGATGAATCACCTTGTTCGTGCGGTGATCTTTGACCATTTTATAAGGGTGCATCACATAGGAACGGATCTGGCTCCCCCACGCAATTTCCTTTTTTGCGTTGTGCAGTTCCTGCAGCTTCTCTTCTTTCTCCTGCATTTCCCTTTCGTAAAGCCGTGCCCTTAATATCTTCAAGGCAGTAGCCTTATTCTTATGCTGGGATCGTTCATTTTGACATTGGACGACGATACCTGTCGGGAGATGAATGATGCGAACCGCTGAATCGGTTTTGTTGACGTGTTGTCCCCCCGCCCCGCTGGACCGAAAGGTATCCACCCTCAAATCTTTTTCATCGAGCTGAACCACGATATCATCGGAGACTTCAGGAATCACAAAAACCGAAGCAAAGGAGGTATGCCTCCTTGCCCCCGCATCAAAAGGGGATATCCGAACCAATCGGTGAATTCCGCTCTCCGCTTTCAGGTATCCATAAGCGTAACGGCCATTGACCATAAAGGTGACGTTTTTCAAACCCGCTTCTTCGCCCGTGAGGATATCAATAATTTTTGTCTCAAACTTCCTTTTTTCCGCCCATCTCAGGTACATCCTCAGAAGCATCTCCACCCAATCCTGGGCCTCCGTCCCTCCGGCTCCCGCATTGATGCTGACAATGGCATTGCTTGGATCATGCTCTCCTCCCAGCATTCTCCCGAACTCTATTTGCTCAATGGCTTCTTCGCTTCTTTGCAGCTTCTCCTTCAGCTCCTGAGCTTCTTTCTCGTCCCCTTGTTCTTCGATCAATTGGAGGAGAATCTCCGTCTCCTCCAGGACCTTCTTTTCTTCTTGCCAAGGCGATAAACTCTCTAAGAGAGAGGTTCGCTCCTTCAGAATTTTCTGAGCAGCCTCACCCCCTTCCCAGAAATCAGGTTTTGTCATCATCTTCTCGATTTCTTCCAGTCTTTTCCATTTTCTTTCGACGTCAAAGAGAACCTCGGAGGGATTCGAGTCGATCCCCCAACTCTTTCAACCTGTCTCTCAATTCAACCAACATACCTTATACCTTTCTTTTTGAAGTTTGAGACCTATAATAACATAAATCAACAAAAAGATAAATCTCTTTCCGTAACCTTTTGAGATCACTCGGTTTATCTGGCCCATTCGGCAATTATAAATAGCAAAAAAGTTACCGAAGAAATCCAACAAACTCAAGAATATCCATCAACTGAAACTATAACTTCTTCCTTTTTCTTAGGATCTTTGCAATCTCTTCCCCGACCAATGCCGGGTTTCCAACCACCTTTACGCCCGCCTTTCCCAGCGCCTCCATCTTCTCCTTAGCTGTTCCTTTTCCCCCCGCAATAATTGCGCCGGCGTGCCCCATTCTCCTCCCCGGAGGAGCGGTCAATCCCGCAATGAAAGCCAATACTGGCTTCCGAACGGACTTCTTGATAAATTGGGCTGCCTCTTCCTCTGCCGTTCCACCAATTTCGCCAATCAAGATCACTGCCTCCGTCCCAGGATCTTTTTGATACATGGCTAGCAAGTCAACAAAGTTTAGCCCGATGATTTGGTCTCCTCCGATCCCCACGCAGGTTGATTGTCCAATTCCTTTCTTGGTCAACTGATCCACGACCTCGTAGGTGAGTGTCCCGCTTCGAGAGATGATCCCAATCGTCCCCGGCTTGTGAATATAACCTGCCATCACGCCGATTTTACATTTGCCCGGCGAAATAATCCCAGGAGTATTCGGACCAATCAAATTTGACTTTCTTTCCTTGAGATATTCGCGCACCATCACCATGTCGAGCGTAGGGATACCCTCCGTCAGGCACACGATGAGGGGAATAGCCGCATCAGCGGCTTCCAAAATCGCATCCGCAGCAAAGGCGGGGGGGACGAAGATGGCAGAGGCACTGGCATTGGTGTTTTTGACCGCTTCCGATACAGTATTGAAGACCGGAATCCCATCAATCTTCTGTCCTCCCTTACCCGGGGTCACACCCGCCACCACCTGTGTTCCATACTCAACCATCTGGCGGGTATGGAACATCCCTTCATTTCCTGTGATTCCCTGAACCACTACCTTCGTTTTCTTGTCGACTAAAATGCTCATCCTCGCCCTCCGGATATAAGCTCAAAGTTCAAAAGTTCAATGCTCAAGGTTTTCCTTTCATCTTTCAACCTTGAGCTTTCAGCGCTGCTGCGACCTTCTCAGCTCCCTCTTTCATCCCGATGGCAACGGTGAAATTGAGGCCTGACTCATTGAGGATCCTTCTTCCTTCCTCCACGTTTGTCCCTTCCAATCTCACCACGATGGGAACACTGACCTTCACCTCTCGAACAGCCTCCGTCACACCCTTTGCCAGGGTATCGCATCGGAGGATTCCCCCGAATATATTGATGAACACAACTTTCACACCGGGGTCGGACATTAGGATCTTGAACCCGTTCTTCACCATTTCAGCCGTAGCTCCACCTCCTACGTCAAGAAAATTAGCAGGCTCCGCCCCCACTACTTTGATAATATCCATCGTGGCCATGGCAAGACCCGCTCCATTTACCATGCAACCGACATTTCCGTCCAATTTGATGTAATTTAGATTATATTTGGAAGCCTCCACCTCAAGAGGGGCCTCTTCATTGATATCCCTTAATGCAGCAATCTCCTTATGTCGAAAAAGACCATTGTCATCGAAATTCATTTTTGCATCGAGGGCAATAAATTCCCCTCCTTTCGTCAGGATAAGGGGATTGATCTCAGCCAGCAAACAATCCTTTTCATAAAATGCTTTGTAAAGACCGCCAGTGACGCTTCTCATCTTCCCTACTTGATTAGGTTCGAGTCCAAGCCCGAACCCGATTTTATTCGCCTGAAAGGCCCTCAAGCCAGCGGTGGGATCCACCCATTCTTTCACAATTTTTTCAGGAGCCTCCGCTGCGACTTTCTCAATCTCCACACCCCCTTCCCGGCTGGCCATGATCACTGGGCAGGCTTTTGACCGATCAATCACCACCCCTAAATAGAGTTCTTCTTGAATCTCCATTCCTTCTTCAACCAAGACTTTGCGGACAAGTCGACCTGCTGGTCCGGTCTGATGGGTAACTAATGTCATTCCAATGATCTCCTTGGCGGCCTTCTCCGCCTCTTCAGGCTGACTGACGATCTTGATGCCTCCTCCTTTTCCTCTTCCTCCAGCGTGAATCTGCGCCTTCACAACGATCGGCTTTTCACCAAGCCCTTCGGCAATCTTTCGTGCTTGCTCAGGCGTTTCCGCCACTCCGCCCTTTGGAATAGGAACATCGTAATTTTTCAGAATCTCCTTAGCTTGATATTCATGAATCTTCATTAGGTCCCCTCCCCTGCTAAGTAAGAATGAGCATGGGTATTATAACGGATTTCATCAACCCAAAAAAGGGAAAAATCAAAGGCGAATTGAGGAAGAAAATATTCAGAAGGACGATCAGAAGAAAGCTAAAAGACCCGGTTGAAAACCGAGCCTAACCGTTTGTTTATTAAAAAACATGGTAAAGCTTAATGGAGCGTCCCTAAATAATGCGTGGTGAGTTGACGCTCACGGACATTGGGGTTGGAGTAATCGGGGAGAAGCATCGGGGCGACTCGATCCGTGACGATTCCTGCCTTCTCTAACTCTTTGTGATATCTTCGGACATGATCCAAAGTCAATTTGCCATCTTTGGCCTTCTCTTTTGCGTAAAGCGATGCGCTGACTCCCGCGATCCTGCCAAAAACACAGACGTCAAGAAGAGAGTTTCCCATCAGCCGATTCTCTCCGTGAACCCCACCTGAGACTTCGCCGGCAGAAAAGAACCCCAGTACAGATGTTTCGCAGCGGCTGTTATACTCCAATCCCCCGTTTTGGTAATGAAGCGTCGGATAAACCAGCATGGGTTCTTTTGAAATATCGATCCCGTATCGCTTAAAAAGAATAAACTTCCCTGGGAATTCTCTCTTCACCGCTCCTTCTCCCATGAGGACATCGATCATCGGAGAGTCTAACCAGATACCTAACTTTCCGGTGGAGGTTGGGATCCCTTTTCCAATTTCAGTGCATTCCCGGATGAAGCAGGACGATTCGACATCTCTCGGCTCCCGCTCGTTGACGAATTGTTCTCCGTCAATGTTGAGAACATTGGCTCCCGCCCCCCTGAACTTCTCAGTGATCAGGAGGCCCTCCGCCTGCTCCGGGAACACGGCGCCCGTCGGGTGATATTGAACGGTATGGAGAAAACACAATTTCACGCCCGCTCGATAACCGAGAACCAAACCATCGCCGGTGGCGCCATAATGGTTTGTGGTCATGAATCTCTGAATGTGAAGCCTTCCCGAACCTCCGGTCGCCATGACCACTGCCTTGGCTTTGACGATAAAGTATTCCTCTGTTTCGAGATTATACAGCACCGCGCCCGCACAATGGCCATGTTCATTCAAAATCAGCTCCACAGCGGCAGAGAACTCCAGCACTTTAATATATCCAGCCCGGTTTCTTGCTTCATCCCTCAGGGTTCTCATGATTTCTGCGCCCGTGATATCTGCCGCATAATTCATCCGCTTCCGGCACGTTCCGCCACCGTGAAGGGATCTAAGTTGTCCCTCTGGATGCTTTGTCAGCATGCAGCCAAGGGTCTCCAACCAGGCCACAACTTTTGGGGCCTCTGTGACGAGGGTATAGACAAGCTCCGGAACATTCTTGAAATGACCTCCTCCTAAGACATCGAGGTAATGGTAATAAGGAGAATCTTTTGTCCCCTTGGTGGCCGCTTGAATACCGCCCTCAGCCATCATCGTGTTGGCGTCTCCGTGTCTCAATTTAGTGGCAATCAATACCCGGGCGCCATTTTCTTGAGCTGTCAAGGCGGCTGCCGTTCCCGCACCTCCTCCGCCGAGGATAAGAACATCCGTTTCATACGTCACCTTATTCAAATCAATGATATCGGGGTTAACTCGGCTCCTGGCTTCAAGAAGATCCACGATCTCCGGCGAGATGGCATAGCCCTTGTTGGGCCCGACGCGAATCTCCTTCCTCGAACCTTCTTTGAAATCGGGATGGTACTTTTTCAGCCGTTCCTCCCTTTCTTTCAAGGAAAGCAGAGGAAACTCCTCCCCCTTTTTCTTCTTTTCAATTCTGGCGGGTCGTGTCGCCTCCACCTTCTTAATCAACTCTTTCAGCTCTCTTGTATAAGGCATGATTTGTCCAACCTTCTTCGGGCATAGGAGGCAATAGCCTTCGAAATTCCAAATCACAAATTCCAAATCCCAAATAAGTCCCAAATTCCAATTTCAAACAACCAAACAGGTTTTGTTTGGAATCTGGGTAATTGGAATTTATTTGAAATTTGGTGCTTTGGATCTGTTGCTTCCATATTTCCTACGCACCATGAGTTTTATAGATATGTTTTATCCTTCGGGGTCCAATCTTCCCCGGTCTGCTCCGGCTCGATTTCCCTTTTATTATAAAGATCTTTGAGTTCCTCTTCGCTAGTATCCATCAATCCCCTGAGCATCTGTTCGTACTTCTCCTTCTCAACCTCCTTCACCATGGAGGCAAGATGTTCGGCCTTCAGAGCAATGTACTTGCCGTAGAGCCGCCTTCCTAAGATCGCAATATTGTATTGGCAGATCTCCGCTGGACATCGGGACGTACAAAGCCCGCACATCACACAGTCAAACGAAAGCTCTGCCAGCCGCGCCACATCCCCTCTCATCGCGGCCGCCATGTAGTCCATGACTTCTATATCCATCGGACAGGACTTGGTGCAGGTGTTACATTGAAGGCACCGCAACAGCTCGGGATAAGCTTTGACCAGCGTTTCGATGGCCGGTTTTATCTTCTCGATGTCATAGACGCTTTTGGTAGCAGGAAAGAAGGGAATCTGTGTCAGATACATGTTGGGTTGAACAACGGTCTGACAGGCCAACCCCACCTCAATCTTATAACTTCCAGGAAACCGGTAGACAGTCCCACATGCTCCGCATATTCCTCCCCTGCATCCACAGCCCCGGATGAGTTGGTATCCGGCATACTCCAACGCTTTTTGGATGGTGATGGATGAAGGCACTTCATACCGCTTCCCCATAATAAAGATAGGAACCAAATCCTCCTTTTTCTTCTCCTCGGTTTCCATTAATCTCCTCCTAATTTCTCACAGCACACAGCCCATAGCATCTAAAATTCCACGTCACAAATTCCAATTTCAAAACACCTGAACAGATTTTGTTTGGAATTTGGGTAATTGGAGCTTGTTTGTTATTTGGTGCTTGGAATTTGGTGCTTTCATGTTCCTACACTCTATACCCCATGCGCTCTGCCTTTATTTATAGGGCTCCTGATTCAATCTTCAACTCATCCTCTTTGAAGGTTGCCACAGGGGGAACCTCGTCTACGTTCCTTCCCGGAACATATTGGAACATTTTCTGTATCCTATCCCCTACACTCCGGAAGAGTGTTGCCACCGGTAATCGGCTCGGACATGCACTGTCACAAAGA
>DASPPQ010000050.1:0-77174 GCA_035625415.1 Thermodesulfobacteriota bacterium | reverse complement strand
CGAGATGCTCACCTTCTCAAAAGGGAAAATTTCAAAAGACCGCTGGTGGAAAATCAAATTCGATGAGAGAGCGGAATACGAAGAATCCTATGTCAAAGACAAAATCCTCTCATTGCTTGAGGATGCCACGAAGCTTCGGATGACCAGCGACGTCCCGTTTGGCGCTTACTTGAGTGGAGGTGTTGACTCCAGTTCTATTGTGGCGCTCATGACCCGGTTTACAGACAAACCGGTTAAGACTTTCTCATTAGGATATGAAGATGAATTGAAGAACAAAGAAGCCGATCTCTATTATGCCCGAAAGGTCTCAAAAGCCTTTAAAACGGAACATCATGAATATATCATGTCCCACAAGGAGTTAACGGACGAAATCGAAAATGTGATCCTCGCCTTTGATCAACCCTTTTCAGGAACCATATCGACTTATTTTCTAACGAAGTTGATTGCGAAGCATGTCAAGGTTGCCCTTTCTGGCGATGCCGCCGATGAGCTCTTCGGCAGCTATCTCTCCCATCGGGCGGCCCAGCCCATGTATCATTTCAAGAGACTGTATCGGAAGGTGAGAGAAGGGACATTAACTGACGAAGAGGAAGAATTGTTTCGACCTTGTGATATCAGGTTCTTGGAAGACCTTTTTCTGAAATCGGAAGGTGATGAAGCAAAGTGGAGATGTCTTTTGACCGTTTTCACTGATGAGGAGAAGGAATATTTTCTTTCACCGTATTTCAAATCGAAATTAAATGGTGTTGGGTCGTTTGATCTTTTCAAACAATATTTTGATAACACATTCTCTCGAGATCCACTCAATAGGGTTCTTGAAATGGAGTGGAACACCCAACTCCCTGATCAGGTACTTGCCTTCGTTGATTTCCTTTCGATGGCTCATTCTGTAGAGATACGTTCGCCGTTCTTGGATTACAGATTGGTTGAATTTGTAGCCACCCTTCCCGGGAGTATAAAGATAAGGGGGAACAGTGTAAAGGATATTTTAAAAAAGGCAGTGGATCCCTTGCTGCCCGAAGGCATCACGAAAAGACCAAAAGAAGGGTTTGTGCTGCCCATCTTTGATTGGATGGTTGAAAAACTTAAAGATTATAGCACGGATGTGCTTTCAGAAAAGAGACTGAGAAAGCATGATCTTCTTGATATCGAAGCGGCAAAAAATATTTTGCGCACTTATTATTCAGGCGACAAAGACCTGGCAGTCAAGGTTTGGAATTTGATGATGTTTCAGCTATGGTGGGAGAAGTACTTTGGGTAAGTAATGGAGATTATCGATTTAAAGCAAAGGAAGGATTTCCTTCAGCAATATGTGGATCTAAGGAATTCGTATGCAGAGCTGCTATTAACAAACCCGGTAAGCACAAGCGATACTAAGGAGTGGATAAAACAAGTTGATGTAGAAATAAGAGGGGTTGTAAAAGACCGTACTTTATGCGGTGTAGCAATTCTTTATGTGGACAAAGGAGGAGAGGTATCTTTTTTTGCTGAGAGGAAAGGAGAGGGGGTAGGCAGTAAACTTCTGGAAATAATTGAAGGCGTAGCAAAAGAGAAGGGATTGAAGAGCATCTGGGCGTATGTTCTTCAGGAGAATAAGATAGCCCGGCGTGTTTTCGAAAAAAATGGATACTCAAGGGGAAAAATGACGAAGAAAAGTTACCAGGGGATATTAAGAAAAGGGATCAAGTATAAGAAATTCATAAGCTGAAAATAATACTATACTAAAACTATAAAGACCGGAACATGAAAAAGAAGGGAACAAAACATACCTTGAAATCTTATGGAATAAGGCCGGCGGCCCGTGAATTTCCGATCATGTGCGTTTTATCTTTCACATATATCTGCAATGGGAAATGTCCAAATTGTCCATACACAAATTCTGGGATAAGGGCTCAGTACAAAGACAGGCCATTTATGGGTGAAGATACTTTTAAAATAATCGCGGACCAGTGTGGCGAGTTCGGTGCGTGGATCCGTATCTCCGGGGGCGGAGAGCCAATGCTACATCCAAAGGCGATCGAGTTGATGGAATATGCAAAAGAGGTTGGAGCCAAAGTAGGTTTGATCACCAATGGCTCGAAATTTTCAGAAGAGAACAGTCTGCGACTTCTTCGGGCACAGGTAGATATGATAGAATTTAGCGTTGATGCTTCTGACCCGGGAACCTATAAAAGGGTTAGAACAGGTCTTGACTGGAATACGTTGCTAAAGAATGTGCATAGAATGGTCGATTCGAGAAATAAGTTAAAAAGTCCGACGAAGATTATCGCAAGCGGAGTTAATCAGGTGGGCGTTGATATTGAGGCCGTGGCTAAATTCTGGGAACCTATCGTGGACAACTTCCAGAAAAGGAAATACCTGACCTGGGGAATCAATGACCCTTCAAAGTCTGGGGACCCGGCCCCTTATTTGCCGCCAGAGCAGTATATTCCGTGTCCTTTCCTATTCGAGAGGTTAAACATCGATTCGAGAGGCAAGGTTATGGTGTGTGGTTTTGATATTGCGGCGAAAACGGACATGGGGAATATTCATGAAAAATCAATTAGAGAAATATGGCACGGAGAGGGGTTTGAGTACTACAGGCGGATGCACCTTGAACGAAGGGGACATGAAATAGAGCTCTGCGCAAATTGCCCGGACTGGAAATATCGCTCGTGGAAGCATAACTACTGGAAGATTGTTGAGAATGCAGAAAAGAAGAAAGCAAAAAAGTTCAGTGAATTAAATGTCCAGGATACAGAGGGGTGTGTGAGCGATAACTAATTAACATAGGAAACATCTAACCTCACTCATCGTTTGAATTTCAGAGGGAAGGGTTTGTGATCATAGGGATCCTTCAGCCCGGCTATTTACCCTGGCTTGGTTTTTTTGAGCAAATGTATAAAAGTGATGTCTTTGTGATCTATGATGATGTCCAATATGATAAAGAAGGGTGGCGGAATAGAAATAGGATTAAGACGGCCAATGGCATGCAATGGCTTACAATCCCCGTGAATATTAAATTTGAACAACATCCGCTGATCTATGAGGTGAAGATTGACAATACAACAAACTGGAGGAAGAAACATCTGTATTCAATCAGCCAGAGTTATTCCAAGGCGAGATTTTTCAGAGAGTATTTCTCCATCTTTGAAGAGGCGTATTCTAAAGAATGGGAATATCTCATAGATATAAACATGAATTTTACACTTAAATTAGCTGAGCGTTTGGGAATGGAAACTAAGAAAGTAGTCCGTTCCTCAACCTTGAATATTGAGGGAGATAGAATCGGGAGACTTGTTGAGATCTGTAAATTGTTTAATGCAGATATCTTCTACGAAGGGATATCTGGCAAGAATTACCTTGACGAAAAATATTTTGTTGAGCAAGGGATCAGAATTGAATACCAGGATTATAAGCATCCAGTCTACCATCAATTATACGGAGATTTTATTCCTTATCTTTCAGTGGTCGACTTATTATTCAACTGTGGAGATGAGAGTCTCTCTATTTTGGCGAATAGGAAATCTTGAGAGGTGAATCATTTATGAAGAAAACCATACTTGTCACCGGCGGGGCGGGATTTATAGGAAGCAATTTTGTCAGGTACTTATATCAGAAGTACCCTGAGTATAAAATTATTATTATTGACGCGTTAACCTATGCGGGCGATGTAGAAAACTTTCCTATAGATATCAATAAGAATAATGAAGAGAGAATCTCGTTTTGGTACGGAAATGTCAGAAACGGAGAACTTGTGGATACACTGGTGTCGCAATCCGATATCGTGGTTCACTTTGCTGCCGAAACCCATGTGACGCGTTCTATCTATGACAATTTTCTTTTTTTTGAAACCGATGTCATGGGAACGCAAACGGTCGCTAATGCAATTTTGAAACGTAGGGAAAACATAGAGAGATTTATCCATATATCCACTTCAGAAGTCTATGGTACGGCATGTAAAGAGGCGATGGATGAAGAGCATCCTCTCATTCCAATGAGTCCTTACGCTGCGGCGAAAGCAGGAGCGGACAGATTGGTGTATTCTTATTGGGCGACTTATGAAGTGCCAGCTGTCATCGTACGTCCGTTTAATAACTACGGGCCGTATCAGCATCTGGAGAAGGCGGTTCCCAGGTTTATTACAAGTTGTATTCTAGATGAGCCCTTAAGAATCCACGGAGATGGCACCGCAGCTAGGGATTACATATTTGTTGAGGATGTGTGTAAAGGAATTGACACCCTTATGCATGCAGATATACATAAGGTGAGAGGTGAGATTTTTAATATTGCCTCTGGAGTTCATCGGTCTATTCTTTCTATAGCTCAAGATATCGTTAGCATGATGGGCAAAAGTGAATCAGTGATCACATTCGTAGGCGAACGTCCCGGTCAAGTGTTTAGACATACCGGCGATATAACAAAAATAAGAAACACGTTCGGATGGGATCCGCAAGTGACATGGCAGAAAGGATTGGAGACGACCATTCGGTGGTATAAGGAGAATAAAAAATGGTGGGAGAGACAATTATGGATGAGGGCCGTGCCAATTATTACTAAGAGCGGGAAGAAGGAATTGCACTAAAGCAATACATGAAATTAACTTCCAAGTTTGACCGAAGCGTTTCCCTACTATGCTGGGCATACAATGAAGAAGATTCTATTCAAGAATTTCTTGAGAGGGCCACACAATTGATGGAATCAGCCGTTGAAGATTATGAGATTGTGCTGATCGACGACGGAAGCGTAGATAAAACTTACGAAATAGCAGAGGCATTTCGGGAGAAAAATCCAAGGTTAAAGGTATTTAGGAACGAAAGAAATCTTAATGTTGGCATTTCGAGCCGGAGAGCAATAAAGAAGGCGTCAAAGGAATTCCTCTTCTGGCAAACAATTGACTGGTGTTATGATATCTCAAATCTGCGAGCATTCTTGGAATATTTAAAAACGTACGATGTGGTTCAGGGGGTAAGAAGAAGCCCCGTTCAAGTGAAAATGAAGTTACTAAAGCCCTTTGCAGCGCTGCTCAAGCTGTTCGGGATGAAGCATTTAACCCGACGTTCCGATACTATCCAAAAAGCCATCGTCTCGTTGTTGAATTATGTTTTGATAAGAATTCTGTTCAGGGTTCCCTTGTCCGATTTTCAGAATGTTACATTTTATCGTACAAGCTGGATCCAGTCACTAAACTTTGAATCCGATAGTTCATTTAGTAACCCCGAGATGATATTGAAATCCTACTGGAATGGAATGTCAATAAAAGAAGTGCCGATCAGTTTTATCCCGCGTGAGAAAGGGGAAGCCAAGGGAGCAAAACTGAAAGCAATCTTCCGTTCTGTTGAAGATATAATGAAATTATCGTTTAAGTGGGTAATATTGGGAAGAAGGGGAGTTATCAAAAAAGGAAAAATATTTAGACTCAATCCGGTTGAATGGGAATAGGATGAAGGTATTATTATTGATCCCCCCCACCGATTTATTCAAATCTTATGGGGGACTACAAAGTTTTTCAAACCCTCAACCCTCCTTGGGGATTGCCTATATCGCTGCGGTTTTGAGGGAAAACGGGTACGAAGTGCGAGTCGTCGATGCTTATGTGAATGGCTATAACCTATCAGAGCTTATGGATATAATAGGGCAATTTGGCCCCGATTTAACAGGAATGAGCGTTTTGACTCCTTCCTCCGAGGTCGTCTATGAGATTTCGAAGAGCATACGAGCGACATTTCCTTACATGAAAATAGTGATGGGGAATCTCCATGCTACGCTGTTTTGCGAAGACATATTATCAGAGAATTATGCGGATTTTGTTGTTCATGGCGAAGGCGAACTGACTATGCTCGAACTTCTAAAAGCCTTAGGGTGTCAGGGAGACCTCGAAAATATTCAGGGGATATCTTTCAAGAAAAATGGGACAATCATAAATAACCGGCTGAGACCTCATATTGAAGATCTTGATTCTCTTCCCTTTCCCGCATGGGACCTTTTCCCAATGGAAAAATATTCAACAGATCCGAGGACACAAGTTAAAAAGAATGCTGTGGAGACATTGGTTCTTGCCACGAGGGGATGCCCAAATCAATGCACTTTTTGCTCATCAAGAACAGAGCGAAGTCTTGGCAGTAGATACAGAATGAGGAACCCCCGATCGGTCGTGGATGAAATGGTTTATATGAACAGAAGATATGGAAGTGAAGTATTTTCATTTATGGACTTGGCCTTTCCGTTGGTTAAGAGCCATGCAGTAGATTTCTGTAAGGAAATAGTCATGAGGGGTTTGGAAAAGAAGTTTAAATGGGTAACTGAATGCCGTGTTAAGCCTCTTGATGGAGAAACCCTCTCGTTTATGAAACAAGCAGGTTGTAAGAGGATATGCTTTGGTATCGAATCTGGAAGCAATGAAACCCTGAAAATGTTGAGAAAGAATTTTACCATTGATGACGTAAGAAGAGCGGTCAAATTGGCAAAAAAGGCCAATTTAGAAGTGGACGGAATGTTTATGATTGGCTTGCCGGGGGAAACCGAAGCCTTGGTCAATGAAACGATTAATTTTGCCTTAGGATTAGACCTTCGATACGCTATTTTTAACATTTTCGTGCCATATCCAGGCTGTGAATTATACGACATCCTCAAGGCCGGAGAGAAGATTCGTTTCGGAAGATGGAGTGATTTCACATCCTATCCAACCTATGCAGGAGGCAAGCCTGTTTATGTACCAGACAATCTTACACATGAGCAATTGATGAAATTGCAAAAACAAGCCATGCGAAAATTTTATCTTAGACCTAAATTTATTTATCAAGAGTTCAAACGAATTAAATTTTCTAAGATCAAAGAGTATTATCAGGGTCTGAGGGCCATCCTGTCTTAGCTTAACTACCCGTGTGTTTCTATTCGGACATAAACTATAACCAGTAGAGAAATTGGTTGCATGAAGGTGAGAAAAGGCGAAGTCTAAAAATGCAGACCAACGGGCTGATGAAAATTCTCCATCGAACCTTGGAAAACCCCCACATTTTTAATGCGGTTGTAAGCCTGTTTGGCGTTGGTGGCCGGGGAAAAGCCCTTCATGGATTCCTTGGCAGAATAATCGCCCAAGAAGCAACAGAGACTATTCTGGAGATCGGATGCGGGACAGGGCAATTTCAGAAACACTTTTTGAATACTGCCAATTTCTACGTAGCCATTGATATCAACCTTGAATATCTGAACCATTGCCTGAGAATTGATCATCGGCCTCATTTTGCACTTTCCACCAGTGTTTGTCTACCCTTTAAGTCGCAAATGTTTAATACGGTCTTTGCACTTTTCATGTTACACCACCTCTCGGATGACGAAATGTTACGCACTCTTCGTGAAATCAAGCGTTGCCTCAAGCCGAATGGAAAGTTGATCCTTGTAGAGCCCTTTCGAGATCAGAGGAAATGGGATTGGTTTGGTAAATTTTTAGTACGGTTTGACCGCGGGCGTTGGATCCGTCATCGAAACAAGTTTGAACACATGCTGAGACAAGCTGGTTTTCCTGAGTTTGTAGAGGGTAAATTGCCGAGAAGTTGGCCGTACGATATTTCTGTCTATAAAGTTCGGTGAGCACCCCCTTTTGAATTATGGAGAAAACAAAAGTAAGAAAGACCTTGATCACATGTTTAAAAATAGGGATCGCCTTTTTTGTCGTTTTCTACCTATTCAGAAATGACTGGTTAACGAAAGAAAGCTTTATTAAGTTATTTAAGGTAGATAACCTCCTCCTGATTGGGGTGTCCAGTTGTTTCTTTGTGTCAGCTCAATTGCTCTATGCCTTCCGTTTTTTTCTTCTGTTAAAGGCGATCAATTTCCCGCTTCATTTCCTGAACACTTTTAGACTAATTATGATTGGGAATTTTTTTAATATGGTTATTCCGGGCATGATTGGAGGAGACTTGGTTAAGGGGTTTTATCTTTTTAAACACGAGGATAGAAGCAAGGGGCAAAGCGCAGGAATCATCATCATGGACCGGATTTTTGGATTGATGGCGCTTCTCTCTATTGCTGCTGCCTCCCTTATTTATGTCCTATGGCAGAAAGATGCCCTCTTATCTGCCTACCGCTATGAATCCCGTATTATCTTGGGTGTTGTTGGCATCATTTTAGTTTTTTTCGGAATGCTGTTTCTCTTAGGAAGGAACCCATGGGTACAAACAAAAATAAACACAATCCTAAAGTATTTTTTTTTCAAGGACCTGTTCTATCGTCTCCTAAATAGCTTTGGAGCGATCATCCAAAACCGTCGGATTCTTATTTGGTCTTTTCTCATAAGTCTTTTGATCCAGTTATCCTCCCTCACAAGTTTGCTCATCCTGGGTCAAATCGTATTTGAGATTCACCCCAATGTCATCACATTGGCAGCTGTATCTTCAATCGTTATCCTTATCGGTATTATTCCAGTGACGCCCGGAAATATAGGTTGGACTGAACTGATTGCTGCCTTAGGATGGTCTGCGATGGGCTCGAAGGCTGGCGCCGAGACATTCTTATATTGGCGTATTCTTAGTGTTTTTTGGTCGATTCCCGGAGGCCTATTTTATCTTACATTTGACAGAAAATGGATATCAGTCCAAAAGGATTAAGAGTTTTCATGAGACCATCGGGATTTTTTGATTGGAGACGCCTGACTTTGGCGAATTGGATTACGGTGATACGCCGGGATGGTCTGGGATTTATTGGAGTCATACTCGCTGTGTTTACAGTGGTTTTTCTTATGTGGGCGTCCAATAAGGGGTTTGATATCACCGATGAAGGCTTCTACCTCCTGAGTTCTCAATTTCCTTCGGAGGTAAACATATTCGTAAATACGGCCCACATCTACACATCTATGTTGTATCGCATGACAGGCGGAAACGTCGTCGCGTTGAGGCTTGCAGGATTATGTTTAACCTTGCTTTCAGCTGGTGTGTTTCTTCTGGGTTTTCAACGTCTGGCAGACCGGTTTAAGCTGGCATGGGGGGAGACCATTCTGTTTAAGTTTGAATTGATCTCTTTAATATGTTTGGGGGCGATGCTGTATTACGAATGGTTTTTGGCTACACCTTCGTACAACTCTCATAACGCCTTTGCACTAACCACGTGCAGCGGTTTGATCTTCTTCGCCCTGGCGGGACTGGAAACATTGAACAGGAAATGTTTCACCGTTAGGCTCGCGTTGTTTGCCGCAGGTCTCTGCATTGGAATTTCATTCTTCGTCAAGTTTTCTACCGGCATATCGCTTTTCACTTTGTTTGGTTTGGTCCTAGCTGTGTGGCCCAGACAGGCGCTGAAAATACGGATGCGTGCTCTCGGGTTCGTGATTCTCGGCGTAAGCGTTTGGTTATTGTTCCATTTCGTCGTTATTCAGTCACCTGCAACCTGGTGGAAAGGGTTTCGTAACGGGTTAGAGGTAAATGCTACCTATGGCTACAATGCGTCCGCCTTGGGCCGCTATCTTCGCGAATGCCGGCGTCTGGCTAAGATTGCAATTCGAGATTTTTGGATGCTCCACGTCGCACTGGTGTTGGGCTTTACGATTTTAACTCTATTTCGAAAAGCATGGCGGGATAGGACTTGGTTGCCTTCGATCTTAATATTGTCAATATTTGCAATCGCCGTTTGGCAATCTTATCGGCGAGGCTTTTATTTGGGGGGTATGGGCCATTATTTTTTGATCACCCGTTTCTACCTGAGCTGGTTGCTGCTGCTGATTACCGCCGTCGTTGCCGTCTTGATTTATTGCCAACGGTTGATGTATTGGCTCAGACATCACGATTTGTTACCAGTCCTCTCGTTTGGTGGAATTTTGTTTCTCCTGCCGTTGGTCGGTGCAGTCGGAACGGGCAATTACATCTTTGTCAGCACCTTGTGGTATATGGCGTCATGGTTTGGCCTCTTGCTGATACTTTTGACCGCGCTAGCATTGTTGCTCAGGAATCGGTTGGCCCTCGGCGTGGGAGCGCTCATCATCGGCAGTTTTGCCTGCGTCCAGATTGTATCTGGCTGTTTGTACGGCCCCTACCGGCTGAACACAGGTCTTTTGGGTCAAACTCAAGCGACGGGGATTGGATATCCAACAACCATTCTGAAGCTTGATCCAGAAACGGGCGAATTTTTCAACCGGCTGCGACACATGGCGGAAGAAAACGGGTTCAAGCCGGGCGATGATGTGCTGGGTTTCTTCGATTTGCCTGGGGTTGTTTTCGCGCTGGGGGCTACATCGCCAGCAAATCCTTGGTACAATTGTGGGTATAAAGGGTCGCGTAATTTCGCGGAAAAGGCGTTATCTTCGGTGCCGCCGGAGCGCTTAAGAAGGGCATTTATCCTGGAAACCTCGGGCAGCGCAGAGTGTATGCCTGATCTGGCCAAGTTTGGAATTAAGTTTCCAGGGGATTATATTCTGTGTGGTGAGTTGGCGATTCCGTATCCTTGGACGAAGGAAACGGTCCGGTTTTGGAAGCCGCGATTTTCGTGATGATCGAGCGCGATGAAAGCTCGGCGGATACTTCATAGGCAATTTCCGAGCATGCCTGGGGTATGAAGTAAGATGGGTGATTCTGCTCGATTGTAAATAAGATTGTTCAAGAGTGTTAATAATGAAAATTGTGATACTTACACGTTGGTTCTCAGAAAAGACCGGCTACATCGAGAATATCCTTCCTAGAGAGTATGCCAAAGAGGGCCATGAAGTCCATTTGGTCACATCAAACGTTAAAACTTATTTTAATGCCCCGGAATATAAAGATCTGTATGAGAAATTTATTGGGCCTCCCGTTGTTGAGTGTGGCGTTTCAAAACTGGATGGATATACAGTCCATCGCTTGCCCCACGGTAGCTTTTTCGGATTCTTGTATGTCAAAGGGCTGTTGAGAAAGCTTATTGAGCTACAGCCTGATATTGTGCAGGAATTCGAAGTCATTTCATCGAATGTCCTGACAGCTTGTTTGGCGACCCTTTTCTGCAAATTCAAGCTGTTCATCGGTAATCATACTTGTTTGTCCGTTTCACCTTGGACCATAGAGCAATCATGGCAGGGCAGATTAAAGCGGCTGTTTGCCTATTCGATTTTCTTTCCGATTGGCAGAATTGTCAGCATGATTGCAAATAAATGCCATGCGGCGACACCGGATTGCCTTGATCTTGCCGTGAAGTTTTATGGCGTCCCGCGCAATAAGTGTGTTCTTTCTCCTCTCGGGTCGGATACAGATCTTTTTTCGCCTTCGAAAACGGATCGTGACCGGGCAGAACGAGACAGTCTAAGGAAAGAGCTTGGGTTTTCGGAAAATGACATCGTATGCATTTACACCGGTAGATTCACTGAAGCAAAAAATCCTGCGTTATTGGCCAGAGCAATAAACGAGCTGATGAACGAAGGGCAGCCATACCGAGGTCTTTTTGTTGGCGCAGGATCAGAACGAGAAACGAAGCTCATTGAAGCGTTTCAAGGTTGCGTGGTAACGTCATTTGTTCGTTTTGACCAATTGCCAAGATATTATCGGGCTGCGGATATAGGAGTTTGGCCTCGGGAAGAGTCTACGAGTATGCTCGATGCTGCCGCATGCGGATTACCTATTATCGTCAGTGATCATTTAGAAGATCGAGAGCGCTTCGAAGGCAATGGACTGCAGTATAAGGAGAATGATTTGAGCGACCTGAAGCGAACGTTGCTCGATTTAAAGGAGCGCAAAGTGCGCGAGGGGCTCGGTGCCTATGGCTCTGGTAAAATTGCGGAAACCAGAAGTTGGAGGGCTTTGGCATTGGCAAGGCTTAAGGATTATGCTCTCTTATAGATCGGGTAGTCAGACGCCTTTATTGAGATGCAAGTCACGATCTTGTTAAAACACTTGATACCATGTTTATGGAAACGGCCTCTGGGACATGCCTTCGCCCGTTATGAGACCTGTCATGCCTGGTGAGAATAGGATACCGACTTTTGCGATGAAGGTAGTGCACAATTCCCTGTGGAACATAGGGGGATGGATTGTGACATTCTTGATCGGTTTCATCACGACTCCCATTCTCATTTACTTTCTTGGCAAAGACCAATATGGACTCATGACACTCTTGATTAGTATCGTAACGCCACTTGGCCTCCTGGATTTTGGCATCGGTGAGGCAACCATAAAATATATAGCAGAGAACATAGGCAGGGATGATTACGGCCAGACGGGAAGGTATCTTCGAAGCACGTTCTTGTTCAACCTGTGTGTAGGCTTTTTGGGTGGAGTCGTTATCGTGTTGCTGTCAGGGTTCTTCGTAACTTCTGTGTTTAACGTACCTTCCGATAATCAAGACTTGGCTCGGAATTGTCTTTACTGGATTGGAGTCAGCTGGGTGGTGATGCAAATTCGCCAGACTTTTACCGGCGTTGTCATGGCCCTGCAACATTATGGGTTATTGAACATAGGGAATATTATTACAAACCTCATAACGATTGCGGCTGGTTTGGGAGTTCTATTTTGGGGAGGGAATCTCTTGGATTTTGTCCGCATTCAAGCCATTGTGGCGACGCTAACGGCATTGGGGTGGTTCATCGTTGCCCAAAGGTTGCTTCCGAACATCAGCTTTTTTCCGCATCTGGATTTATCATCATTCCAGAAGACTTTGGGGTTCGGCCTCTGGCAAATGCTCAACCGCTTGGGTGGAATCCTTGCGCATCAGTCAGAACGGTGGCTCTTAGGAGTTTTACTTCCACTCTCCACGGTAGGTTTTTATAGTGTTGGTATACAGGTGGTCGGAGTTATCTATTTAGCTGCCTATAAGACGGGGGAGGTTCTCTTTCCTGCTGTAAGCCGGATGCAAGGCGAATTGCGGGATGAGGAGGCAGCCCGCTTAGTTGTTCAAGCCAACTGGGTGATTACTGCGCTCGCGATTTCGTGTTTTGTCCCTTTGATCGTATTTGCTCACGATCTACTCCTTCTTTGGGTCGGACCAGATTTTGCCATGAACACCTCGGGTCTTCTCAGAGTGTTAGCCTTTGGATCTGCGGCTTCTTGCCTCTTTGCAATACCGAGCTTTTATTTACTCGGAATCGGTAAGTCGAAATGGCTGGCAGGGATGTCCTTTGTCCAGGGGATCATCACTCTTGGCGTCGCTGCTTTGCTCATTCCCCGTGTCGGCTTGGCAGGCGCCGGCTGGGGAGCTACCTCGAGCACAACCGTCCATGTAACGGTCCTTATCCTTATGTGGAAACGTATTTTTAGAAGTTGGATTCCTGCCCGTGTCTATTTTTCGGCCACCTTCGGTCAGTATGGGGTGGGAGCTGCCATCGCAATCGGACTCATGTTCTTAAGAGACGCGTTCACCTGGTCGCCGAATTGGATTTCACTAGGAGGGGCCGGACTTCTCTGCGCGTTGATCTCAGCTACAATCATCGCGTTCATCGACAACTTTCTGCCTGGCGGCATGGAGCGCAGACGACTTCTTCTGCAATTGGGGACTGCCAAAGTGCACATGTTGTCAGGACGTTTCATGAGAACTTATGCGAAACCCAGGTAGGTCGATCAAGAGGGACATTTGAGGTCTTTAATCGTCGAGACCGATTATGATTACTTTCTGAATTTTTGTTGCACTTATTAGATCACTGGATGCAGGAGCTACCGGGAATTGTCACAAGGTACCTGCAGCGCGTGTCAGAGACGGTTTGAATGAACAGACTTGCAGAATCACTTGCACGGAGGATTTTAGAGTTAGATTCACGAGCACGACGGGGAGCTTTTGAATTGATACAATGGTATGCCTTAAAGAATTATTTGAGATCCGACCGCAGACCTTGGCGATTCGGTTATTATGCATATCGTAATAGATATCTTGCCGAGTCCATTTCCAACCCTTCCATCTTGGAGATCTTTCTCAAATCCAAGCCCCTGCCCCCGGATTATGGGTTTCGATTAGATGCTCGAGTGGTTGAAATTCCCTGGGTTCTTGCCCGCGTGGCGCTTCGCACAGGGCGACTCCTGGACGCCGGTTCCTCGTTGAATTACGATTTCGTCTTGACAGCGCCCCTGCTTTCAAATAAAAAAATAACTATCGTTACTTTGTCGCCTGAAGTGACTTGCCTATGGAAAGCGGGCGTATCGTATGTGTTTGGTGACTTAAGGAGTTTAGATTTTCGAGACGAGTGCTTTGATACCATCGTCTGCATTTCGACGATTGAACACGTTGGGATGGATAACTTTCTGTATACGGGGCAAAAGGGGGATGGCCAGAGTGACCCTCAAGACTTCTTATTAGCCCTCGGGGAACTAAAACGTGTGCTCAAAAAGGGAGGGGTACTCTACATCACCTTTCCCTTCGGTCGATTTGAAGACCACGGCTGGTTTCAACAACTCGATGCAAGCCTGACGGATCAGTTGATAAAGGAATTTGCTCCCGAGACATTGAATGAAACGGTTTTCGGTTACGAACCGAGCGGATGGCAATTGAGTAACCGTACTTCTTGCGCTCAGTCTCAGTTCTTCGACGTTCATAAGAGTAAATATTTTGATCCAGATAGCTCGATAGAATATCCTTCCGATTTTCCGGCTGGCGAGCGAGCGGTCATGTGCTTGGAATTGTGTAAATAGAGGGTGTGCGGAATGTTTGAATCTATCCCGCCAAGTCTAAGGAGGAAGCTGCTTAAGATATGCCGGTATCCAGCCTCCTTTGTAGAGCGCATTCTGTGGGGAGGAGAATGGAGGGAGTCCATTTTGGTCTGGATGCTTGGTCAACATTATCAAAGCCGTTTCCGCCGTGAGTGGTTGTACCGGAAGGCCCCGCCGCACTTCTTTTATCATCGGATGGGCATTTTCAAGTTTGCTTTCGATAGAGGCGACCCAGTCGGACCTTATTCGTATTACCGAGGATTCTTTTGTTCTGAAGTGATTCAGGAGGGAGACAGACTGCTCGACATCGGGTGTGGAGACGGTTTTTTTACCAAACGGTTTTATAGCACGAAATGCTCGCAGATTGATGCCATCGATATCGAACAAGAGGCGATCAAAACAGCACGCAGGTGCAACAATGCTAGAAATACTCACTACTATCAGCTCGATGCTGTGCAGTCACCCTTTCCTGGGAAGGTCTACGATATTGTCGTTTGGGACGGCGCCATTGGCCATTTCTCGCCCGCAGATTGTGAGAAGGTATTAGAAAAGATCTGTGATGTGATTAGTCCTGATGGTGTATTTATGGGATCGGAATCGCTGGGCAAGGAGGAAGGAGGTCACGATCACTTGCAGTTTTTTTCACTCGACAATCTTTACTCACTCCTTAAGGCTCATTTCCGTCATATTCAAATAAGGAGCGTGGATTACAGAATTGGATGGGGCTGCCGTCTTGGCAGAAAAGAGGCATACTGGCGCTGTTCGAACAGCCCGACGAGGCTCTCAGCGGTGGGATGGCATTCTTATTTGTGAAAATCGAAGCGTTACCACTATTTTTTAAAACTAATGCTTTCTTCTCTGAGACTCATTCGGGGACCGGGGGGAATCATGTCTGTCGAATCGGTTGAATACAATGGCATTCGATATGCGGAGATCATCTGGGCTGATATGAAAGTGGAGCACACTACTTTCTTTTCTTCACCGGAATCGTCTTTTCAATTTGGCTTACTCGCCCATAAGGCCGGGTTTGTTGAACCTGCTCATTATCATCAACCGGTTACCCGGAGGATCAAGGACTTACAACAGATGTTTGTCGTACAGCGTGGAGTCGTGGCTGTGCAATTGTTCAGCGACGAAGGGAATTTGTTGCGTGAGATTGTGATGCGCCGCGGCGACGCCATTGTTTTGATTCACGGCGCGCATGCAATTCGAGTCATTGAGGACATGCAATGCATCAGCGTTAAGCAAGGCCCCTTTTTAGGCACAGAGCATGACAAGGTTTTTGTGGAGGTTAAGCCGTGATTCCGGTTTTTGAACCCATCATCGGCGAAGAAGAAATCGAAGCAGTGGTTGGGGCATTGCGACGGGGGGAGATCTCGGGAACTTTCGGCAAATCCATTACTGATTTTGAACAAGGATATGCCGACTATTGCGGCTGTAAGTTTGGGATCGCGGCAACGAATGGCACCGCAGCGCTGCAACTTGCCGTTGCTGCGGCGGATATAGGACCGGGGGACGAGGTGCTCGTCAGTTCGTGCACCAATATTGCGACAGCTTTGGCGATTTTTCATAACGGTGCCATTCCTGTGCCTGTCGATTCTGAAGACGTAAGCTGGAACCTCAACCTGGATTTGGTTGAGGCGTTGATAACCCCAAAAACAAAGGCGATCCTTCCAGTGCACCTCTACGGTCATCCTGTAGATATGGATGCGCTAATGAAGATCGCAAGGCGTCACCACCTAACTGTTATTGAAGACTGCGCCGAGTCTCATGGGGCCAAATGCAGAGGTAGGATGACCGGCAGTTTCGGTGATATGGGATGTTTTAGTTTTTACGCGAATAAGGTCATCACCACCGGCGAAGGAGGCATGGTTGTTACGAATAATGAAAACCTGGCGAAACGGTTACACTTGTTACGGAACCTAGGTTTTACGACACCTCGTTTCTGGCACGAAGTAGCGGGTTATAACTTCCGAATGACAGGTTATCAGGCTGCAATGGGGCTGGTTCAATTGGGCAAAATTGATCAAATTATTGCAGAAAAGAGGCGCGTTGCACAAACGTACAGCCGCAACTTACAAAGCATTCCGGGGATACAGTTGCCCGTTGAATTGGAGTGGGCTTTTAACGTGTATTGGATGTATGCTGTCGTGGTCAAACCCGAATTCGGCCTGACGAGAGATGAATTGGCAAAAGCTTTATGGGTCGATGGTATCGAGACGCGCACGTTCTTCTGCCCGATGAATCAGCAACCGTTCCTGAAGTCGCAACCGGGATTTCGTGCGGTTCCATGCCCAGTCGCCGATCGTCTTTGGGAGACAGGGTTATATCTCCCTTCCACATGGAATCTATCGGACGCTGTCATTGGAAGGATTGCCGAAAGCCTTCGAAAGGCTCAACAAAGAACTGAGGACCATGGAGGGTGAAGTAGCTCAGATGACTTCTTATATCGGACGGCATGCGGAATTGTATGACATTTTTTATGGGGATAAACCCTATGCCGATGAAGCAGCATTTGTGCACGGGTGCCTCCAACAACATAGTGTAGGAAAAACGCAGCGCTTGCTCGAGTTGGCCTGTGGAACGGGGTCCCATGCGTTCGCCCTGGAGAAGGTTGGCTACGAAATTATCGCGACAGATTATTCCGAAGATATGTTGAGTTGTGCCCGTGTTAAGGCGAAAGGCCTCTCCTCTCGGGTAACCTTCATGCAGCAAGATATGCGGATGTTGGATATTCCCGGTAAGTTATTCGATGCGGGAATCTGTTTGTTTGATTCCATCGGGTACGTGGAGACCAACGAAGAACTCACAAAAGTGTTGCAGGGGGTGCATCGCCATCTGCGTTCGGACGGGTTGTTTATCTTCGAATTCTGGCACGCCGCAGCGATGTTACGAAGCTATGACCCGGTGCGTGTACGCCGATGGAGGACACCCGACGGAGAGCTGTTGCGCATTTCGGAAACGGAACTCGAATATCCTGAGCAACTGGCTAGGGTCACGTACACAATCTATGAGCTACGGCATGATGGAACCTATGCCAGTCTGCAGGAGAAGCAAACAAACCGTTACTTCCTTGTGCAAGAGATGGCCGGTTGGTTATCAACGTGCGGTTTTACGCCGATTAAGTGGTTTGCAGGGTTCAGCCCGGACGGAAACATTACCGAACAAACTTGGCACATCGTCGCCGTTGCTCGGAAAAGTGGGAAAGGATGCGAGGTTGAATAGAATGAAAGTCGGTGTATTCATCGGACGTGTCCCGCCGGCCGCCGGGGGTGGGTTTACATTTGCGGATGATATCGTTCAGGCTCTGTCCAGGGTTGAGAGTAAACACAGCATCATCCTATTTGGCGACTTGACGGAGGATCAGCGTAAAAAACTAACTGCGAAAGAAATTCAAGTTGTTTCTCCTTGGAGGTATATTCGGAAAATCATCCTATCCAGATTCATGCGGAACAAATCCAATTTTGCCGCGAACCTGCCGATTCTGCGGGACGGGCTTAAAGTTGTCGATTGGTTTCAACGCAGTGTGTGCGATCTCGGAATTGAATTAATGTGGTTTGTCACTCCTTTTTTTATTGAAGTTGAGGTTCCATTCATCTTAACCATTTGGGACATGCAACACCGGCTCCAACCTTGGTTTCCGGAGGTCAGCCGAGGGGGGGAATGGCACAGGCGTGAAAAATTTTATTCAACGGCGATTCGACGGGCTTCCGCAGTGGTTGTGGGGACGGAAGCGGGCAAAGCGGAAATTGTGAATTTCTACGGCATCCCCCCCGAACGTCTTAGATTGATTCCACATCCTACACCTGGGTTCGCTCTTTGCGCGCCGAGAGAGAATACGGAGGAAGTGTTGACCCGGTACCGCATTCCCCCAGGCTACTTGTTTTACCCGGCCCAATTCTGGCCGCACAAAAACCACGTTGGGTTATTATTAGCTCTTGGCTTATTGCGAGAAAAGCACGGTCTCAAGTTGCCCGTTGTGTTTGTCGGCTCCGACACGGGAAACATGAAGTATGTTCGTCAAACAGCTGAGAATCTTGGATTGTCATCCCAAGTTCACTTTTTAGGTTTTGTCCCCCGTGAGGATATGATTGGTTTGTATCGTAATGCACTCGCACTTACCTATGTGACGTTCTTCGGTCCCGAGAATTTGCCACCGCTAGAAGCATTTGCCCTGGGCTGTCCAGTCATTGCTTCCAATGTGCCAGGTGCTCAAGAACAACTAGGGGATGCCGCTTTGTTGGTGGATCCAAAGAATGAGGGAGATATTGCTAAAGGCATCAAGCGGCTTTATGAGGATTCGGCATTACGCCAAAACCTTATTGATCGCGGGCTGAAACGGGCAGCCAAATGGAACGGAGAAGACTGGCTAAAAAGTGTTTTCACCGTCCTCGACGAGTTCCAAGCGATCCGAAGATGTTGGAGCACCTAAGCCATGGGGCCTGTCATTCAATATGGGCTTTTAGGGTCTATCGGTAAGGGGAAAATGGATGCTCACTCTATTTGCTTGCCCTAAACCTTTTCTGGGGCCTTTTCATACCATACAAAGGAATGCCATTCAAAGTTGGCGAAGGCTTGGGCCAGAAGTGGAAGTTATTCTTATGGGCGACGATGAAGGTACGTCAGAGGTTGCAAAGGAATTCGGCATTCACCACATTCCTGATGTGGCGCGCAATCAATTCGGCACGCCCCTGATTCGGTCGCTCTTTGATAGGGCTCAGGAGAAAGCAAGGTACGACAGGATGTGTTATGTGAACGCGGATATCCTGTTGATGAGTGATTTCACACGGGCGGTACAAAGGGTGATCATTGAGATGCCAAAATCCTTGATGGTGGGCCGGAGATGGAACTTAGATTTAAAGGAGCCTATAGATTTCAATGCAAATTGGGAAGATTGGTTGCTCACGGAAGTCGCACATCGAGGGAAACTTTATTACCATTTTGGAATTGATTACTTCGTATATCCTAAAGGAATATGGGGTGAAATTCCACCCTTTGCCGTAGGCCGTCCTGGATGGGATATCTGGATGTTGTACCGAGCCCATGTCTTAAATATACCAATGGTTGACTTAACTAAAATGGTTTCTGTTGTTCACCAAAATCACGATTACTCTCACCATCCGGAGGGATGGTTGGGTGCAAGCAAAGGAAAAGAGGCAAAGCAGAATATTAAACTTGCGGGTGAAATGGCATATAGCCTTCTGGACGCCCAATATTGTTTAACAGAGAAAGGAATAAAACGGAGAGTTACTCCCTACTATTCTCCCTTCTACCTGTATCAACGGTTTGTGAGATTCTCAGAATCCCGTAGATTTTTGAAGCCATTCGTTAGGTTTATAAAAATGGTAGGAGATCGCCTTCTGTCTCATGAATGAAGGTAGTGCTCGATCTGCTCAACAGAGTATGGATATTTGGTTGACAGTAGCCAAAGGCTGGAGCCTCGGATATGCGTCAGAGATGTATTTGCAGGAAGCGCATGCAAAAAAGGTGAGCGTTTAATATGGTCTATAACAGGATGTTAGGCAAAAAAGAGATCTGTGAAGCGATGTTAGGGCATACCGCTGTACAATTCGGTTTGTCGAGTTTATTGAGAAATATGGGGAAAAAATACGGACCCATTTATATTAAATTGTTTGGTTATCCCTTCAGCACAGGAAATCGAATTCTGGCAAGAAAAACTCTGAAAATCCTTAAGGGGGATAAGAAGGGATTGTTATTGGATGTGGGTTGTTCCCACGGGGCCTTTGATTTCGAATTGGCCAGACGGGGATATAAGGTAGTGGGTGTCGATATTAATAAAGAAAGCATTGGTGTGGGAGATAAGATCAGGGATTCGTTGAGGGTTAAGAACCTAACATTCCATAATATGGATATATTATCCAATGATTTTCCGGAAAAGAAAATTGATGTGATTATCATGTTTGAGGCCTTAGAACATATCAAAGAGGATGATCGCGTTATCCGGGAATTCCGGAGAATCCTTAAGGATGACGGAACCGTTATCCTTTCTGTGCCTTACGCAGAGACGGTGGATGAATACGATGAACCCTTGGGAGCTTGCATGACGAAGGAGGGAGGCTGCGTCTGCGTAGGGGAGGGGGGGAGCCATTATCGGAATGGATATAATCTGGATCGGATGAAGACGTTATTGGAAAGGAATGGATTCACAATCGTGAAGTGGGAATACCTGTGCTTCCCCCGGTGGCTGGAGTCCTCGTTACTATCCTTCCCTTTTAAATTTCCGTTATCACTTTTATTCACTCATTTCAGCCAAAACCGCTTAAAATTAGCAGTGATCGCCAAAAAGGTCGCCTCTCATCGTGCTTCTGTTGATAAAGAAAGTGGTCATTTCTGATAAAGGTGGCGTGTCGAATAAAAAGAGATATTTCGATGGAATTAAAGAAAAGGATCCTGGTTATTATCCCTGCCTACAATGAAGTGCGCTCTGTGGGGAAAGTGGTCGAGGGGGTTAAAATCCAGCTCCCACAAATAGAGGTGCTGGTGGTGAATGACGGGTCCACTGATCTCACTTCGGAAATAGCCAAGTCTAAGGGAGCTCTTGCTCTGGATCTTCCTTTTAATCTGGGGATCGGTGGGGCCATGCAGGCTGGATACCAATATGCTTATAAGAAAGGGTACGATATTGCGATACAGGTCGATGGCGATGGTCAACATGACCCGAAAGAGATTGGCAAACTCCTTAGGGCTTTGGAAGAGAAGAAGATGGATATGGTCATCGGTTCGCGTTTTATCGGAGATCCAGGATATAAGTCGTCAATGATGAGAAGGATAGGGATTTCCATCTTCTCGCAAGTGATTTCAATGATTGTGGGGCAGAAGATTACTGACCCCACTTCTGGTTTCAGGGCAGCGAATCGAAAGGCGATTCAATTATTTGCTTCGAATTATCCACAGGATTATCCAGAGCCGGAAGCAGTGATCTTGCTCCATCAATGTCGTTTAGAGATGGGAGAAATTCCGGTCGGGATGAGTGAGAGATGCTCCGGGGAGTCTTCGATCACGAAAATCAGGTCTATCTACTATATGGTCAAGGTTCTATTAGCGATTTTTGTAGATTGTTTTAAAAAGCCACCCTTTTTGGAACTGGAGGGATAGCCATGTTATTCAAGACTCAAATCATTGTTGGTGTGCTCAGTGTTAGTTTACTCTTGATCACCCTTGAACTGATCAGGAAGAAAAGGCTTCGGGAAGAATATGCAATCCTCTGGCTTTTCACCGGAGGAGTGGTCTTGTTGTTTAGCCTATGGCCTGAGTTTCTGCTCTCGCAGTTTTTTGTTAGAATTACGGGTATATTCTATTTGTCCACGGTAGTTTTAATCGCCTTTTTCTTTCTCCTCCTTATTGTTTTTCATTTCTCCGTAGTGATTTCTAAGTTAACAGGTCAAAATAAAGACCTGGCCCAACGATACGCCCTTTTAGAACTGGAGTTGAACGAAGTGAAGAGGCGTTACCTCCCCCCCGACGGCGCCTCCTCGTAATTCTTCGAGACCGTTTAACCCGTGGAAATTGGCGTGAGGGATCATGCTGTTTAACTCTATGCAATTTTTATTTTTTTTCGCAGTCGTGGTGGCGGTGTATTTTACGATCCCTTACCATCTTCGATGGGTATTACTTCTTGGCGCAAGTTACTATTTCTATATTTCTTGGAAGCCAGCATATATCATTTTAATTATCATCACAACCTTAATCACCTATTATGCCGGTATCCGGATGGGCAAAATTGGAACAAAATCCAGAAGAAAAGAAATTCTAATCCTCAGTCTGTTTTTCAATCTCGGGTTTTTGTTTGTATTTAAGTATTACAATTTTTTTAATGACTCCTTGAGAGTCATCTTTCGACATTACAATCTGTTTTATGGAAGCCCCGCGCTAAATGTTGTTTTACCTATTGGTATTTCATTCTACACATTTAAAAATCTGAGTTATACCATTGATGTCTACCGGGGGAACCAATCACCCGAAAAGCATTTGGGGTATTTGGCACTCTATGTGGCGTTCTTCCCACAATTGTTGGCCGGGCCCATTGAAAGGGCAACAAGGTTCTTGCCCCAGCTATACGAGAGGTTCGGTTTCGATTATCAGAGGGTGACGAAAGGTTTGAAATTGATGCTCTGGGGACTTTTTCAAAAAATGGTGATCGCGGACAATTTAGCCCCCTTGGTGGATTCTGTTTATAACGACCCAACTCATCATTCCGGGGCCGGCCTCGTCCTGGCCACCTTATTCTTTGCCTTCCAGATTTATTGTGATTTTGCAGGTTATTCCGATATGGCGATTGGAGCGGCCCAGGTTATGGGATTCACCACTATGGACAATTTTAATCGCCCCTATTTTTCGAAATCCATCCCCGAATTCTGGAGAAGATGGCACATTTCCCTCTCCACATGGTTCCGAGATTATCTCTACATTCCAATGGGAGGGAACCGAGTCTCCATTCCAAGGTGGTATTTTAATTTATTTGTAGTCCTGTTGATTTGTGGATTATGGCACGGAGCCAATTGGACATTTATTGTCTGGGGTGGATTGCACGGAATTTACCTGGTGTTTTCAGTTTTCACACGAAATATAAGAGAAAAGATTCATAAGGCAATGGGTCTGGATAGAGTTCCGAGACTTCATAATTATTTCAAGGTAATGGTAACGTTCTTCTTGGTATGTTTTGCCTGGATATTTTTTAGGGCAAATAGCATTTCGGATGCAATCTATATCATCTCGCATTTATTCACGGGGTGGGAAGGCCTCGCTATTCCCGCACTTAAGGCTACTCCGTTTTTTGGCCTACTGAAATTTCACTTGGTGGTGGGGGTTGTTTCAGTTGGAATATTGTTGTTGATCCATCTCTTGCAAGGAAACAATCATTTCGACCAGTGGTTATCTCAGAAGCGAATAAGTCTGAGGTGGGCCGTCTATTATTCAATGGTTTTGGCCATTTTATTGTTTGGCCATTTTGGAACCAAAGAGTTTATCTATTTCCAATTTTAGGAAGGGATTATGAAAAAATTTATTTTGAAAGTTCTCCTTTTCTCGTGTCCCTTCCTTTTTATGATCGGGATTGAACTATTCGTCTTGCCTATTGATTTTTTCGCCTTTCGGGTTTGGGAGGCTTTGCTCATCATAAAAATTCGCTCAATTTTCCCTGGGCATTTTTACCCCTGTATGGAAGTGACAAAATTGGAAATCAGTGGGGATTTAGCGCGTCATACATCTTTTGCCATCCCCAAGAGAGTAAAGTGGATAACGGATCGTTATGGCTTTCGGAAAAAGGATGCGGAGGGGATGAAGCCACAGGTAGTCATCATCGGCGATTCGAATATTGTTGGTATTGGGCTGACACAGGAAGAGATGCTCTCCGAGGTCTTAGAAGGGCAATTGAAAGTTCCTGTATACCCTTACGCCCCGGTGGGATCGATCAATACTTTCCTAAAGGATTTTCGATTTAAGGAAGATTCTCCGAAGATAGTCATTGTTTCATTCATTGAGAGAGATATTCTTAATATGCCGCCTCCAAAAGCATCGCGAAAAGGGGAGACCCTTCTCGCTTTTTATAAATGGAGAGACAAAATAGAACAAACCAGATGGGTTCAATCCGTAGGGGTGATGCTCGACCGTCTTTTCAAAATGAATATGCTGAACTATGTGAGGGCAAAAGTGGGAAACGGGACTCTGATAAATTTTTGTCATTTTCCTTCAAAATTTGGCCCCATGCTCTTTGTTCAGGGGGAGGCAGCCAATAAAGAGGTACCCTATGAGCGTATCCATAAAGCAGCTGAAACCATCGAAGCCTATGACCAGATTCTAAGAAAAAGGAATATTCGCTTTATCTTTCTTCCGATCCCCAACAAAGAGAATATTTATCACGATTTCCTACCAGACCCCCGAAGACCCGTATTTTTAGAACAGCTGATTCAGGAGTTGAAAAAAAGAAAGATTGAAACCGTTGATACCCAAAAAGCATTTGAAGATGAATACCGAAAAAAATCAGCCCTGCTCTTTTTTCTTGATGATAGCCATTGGAATCCGAGGGGTGTCCGATTAGCAGCGGACCGAACGGTCAAATTAATCGAGAGAAGGGGTAACGAATAATAATTATCTCAGTAAGATGTCTTCGTATCTTTTCTACGTCAATGCGCTGCATATCATAGGGATATTATTTCTTGATAAATTAAGATCATTTTGTTAAAGAGAAGCAACGGGGGGATCGACATGTCAAGAGTAATAGTGACGGGAGGAGCGGGATTTATCGGGTCAAACCTGACGGAGGCCCTGCTCCAGAGAGGGCATTCTGTTCGAGTTCTTGACGATTTTTCAACTGGCAAAAGGGAGAACCTGATTTTTGGTAAAGCCTATCCTTCTCTGGAGATTATCGAAGGGGACATTCGTGACCTCAGCACCTGCCAAAAGGCGGTCCAGGAGATGGAATATGTATTTCATCAGGGTGCCCTGCCGTCGGTTCAGCGCTCTATAGAAGATCCGGAAACCTCCAATGCGGTCAACGTAGAAGGGACTTTGAATATTCTTCTGGCTGCCAGGGAGAAAGGGGTGCAAAAAGTCATATATGCCGCCTCTTCATCCATCTATGGCGATACTCCTACTTTGCCCAAGCATGAGGAAATGCCCCCCAATCCTCTCTCGCCCTATGCCTTACAGAAATATATCGGTGAGCAATATTGCCGACTTTTTTACCAACTCTATGGTCTCGAAACCATTTCCCTGAGGTATTTCAATATTTTTGGGCCAAAACAGGACCCGAACTCCCTTTACTCCGCCGTCATCCCGAAGTTTATCGATGCTCTGCTCCAGGGGCGTCCCCCGACCATCTTTGGAGATGGAGAGCAGTCTCGAGATTTTACTTATATCGAGAATGTGGTCCAGGCCAATCTTCTCGCCATGTCGGCAGAACACCTCCATGGAGAAGCCATTAATATTGCCTGTGGGAAAAGAATTTCGTTAAACCAATTATTGAACATCCTGAAAGAGATCCTTGGGTCGAAACAGTCCCCTATTTATCAAGAGCCCAGGAAAGGGGACGTGAAGCATTCTTTAGCGGATATCCGCAAGGGAAAGGAAATCATCAATTATGAGCCAAAAGTTGGGATTGAGGCCGGATTGAAAAAAACGGCCGATTTTTTCAGAGATCACAAGAGATCTTAAAGGAACGGATAAAATGATCAGGATGAGACAGCGGAAGAAGCTGGAGTCCATTTTGAAAAGTTTTCCGAGGGTCAAACTTTTAGTCGTGGGTGATATTATGATGGATCGGTCCATCTTTGGGAGAGTCTCCCGGATATCCCCGGAGGCCCCCGTTCCTGTCATCATTGCGGAAGCAGAGGACTTTAACCTCGGGGGCGCCGCAAATGTTGCTCATAATATCCGTTCCCTTGGAGGAATTGTATCGCTCTGTGGCATCGTGGGCGACGACGAAACTGGGCGGAAACTATACGAGCGAATCTTCGGAAAAGGAATCCAAACGGAAGGAATATTCTTTGAACCCGGAAGACAGACGACGGTAAAGACAAGGATCATTGCTCACCATCCGCATTACCAGCAATTGGTCCGGGTCGATCGGGAGACGACCGATCATCCCGAGGCCTCTACTTTCGGAAATCTTTCGCATTTTTTGACGGAAAAGATGGAAGATTTCGACGGGGTTGTTTTTTCTGATTATGGGAAAGGTTTATTGACGAGAAAGCTGATTCAAACCATTATTAATAGGGCGAAGCAATCCAAGAAGTTGATCATGGTTGACCCCAAGGTTAAAAATTTTTTCTTTTTTAAAGGAGCCACCGTGATTACTCCGAACACCAACGAGGCGAGTGAGGCATCAAGGATCCCTGTCACCGATCAATTCTCGGTGGAGAAAATTGGCAGAAGCTTGTTGAAGAGGCTGAAGTGCAACGCTTTGGTCATCACCCAAGGAGAAAAGGGGATGGCCATATTCGAGCCTCATCAAAAACCTTATCGTGTTCCCACGGTCGCTAAGGAGGTCTACGATGTGACCGGTGCCGGAGATACCGTCATTGGAACGATGGCTCTTGCTTTAGGGACAGGGCCTCATGTGACGGTTAAGGATGCAGCGAGCTTAGCGAACTATGCGGCGGGGATTGTAGTGGGAAAGGTTGGAACCGCGGTCGTAAGCGGGGAAGAATTACTGAAAGTAATAAAGGAGTAGACTTGGACCTTGATTTTACTGGGTTTTGGTCACCACTTACTAAGTAGACCACAATTGTATGGACGTTGAAGGACAAATCCCTCCTAAGGAAAAACGAATCTGAAAACAGAAAGACCCTATCTCAGCACCGGGGATAGGGCCTTTCATTCTTCATTCCGCCTTCTGTCCCTGCCTGTCAGCAGCCAAAGGTGTCAGATGCCAGATAGAAAGTGGCTATGTTTCGAGGACGAAGATGATTTCTATCCTGACCCGATATTCAATAATCTTAGAATTTTCCACTGCCACACGCATTTCGGCCACACGCATTCCAGTGATACCCCTTAAGGTCTTCGTCGCTCTCGCGAAGCCGACCTTAATGGCCTCCTCAAAACCTTTTGGAGAACCTGCAATAATTTCGGTAACCCTTGCGACTCTCGGTTCTGCCATTCTTATCACCTCCTTTTGATAAAATGGATATTATATTTTGAAGTGTATACGAGAAGCTTAGAGAATGTCAATGAGAAAAATTGGTCAAAAATGTTGATAAATCGCACGATTGTGTTATAGAATAAAAATTTGATAACATTTTCATAAGTTACATCATGTTTGACGAGACAACAAATGGGAGGATGGATGGCTTCTCGATATACTGAAAGGCATGGTTTCATCCATCAATTTATCAATCATCTATCCGTAGAGAAGAATGCTTCACCTCACACCTGCCGATGTTACCGGAGGGATTTGGAAGGGTTTCAGGATTTTTTGAAGAGTTCGGGAATGGTTCTCGGTCCTACGGGAGAGGTAGAAATAGAAAAAGTGGATCGGATAGCCATTCGGAAATATTTGAGCTTCCTCCATAGAAAAAATCGAAAGAGTTCTATCGCAAGGAAGGTTTCCGCGCTGCGTTCTTTTTTCAAGTATTTGGTCAGGGAGGAGGTGATTCCTTCCAACCCGGCCAAGGGCGTCTCAACCCCGAAGGTGGAGAAGACCCTTCCCGCCACTCTCACGGTGGACGAAGCCTTCCGGTTGATGGAATCGCCCAAAAGTGTTTCTGAAAAATCTTCAGAAGGATCAAAAGAGAAAGGGTTAAGAGATCGCGCTATTTTAGAACTCCTCTATTCCAGCGGATTGCGTGTGAGTGAATTGGTGGGATTAAATTCGAGTCAATTAGACCTCGACCTGGGCATCGTGAGGGTGATGGGAAAGGGAAGGAAAGAACGTATCGTTCCGGTTGGGATGAAGGCAATCGAGGCATTGGGGGCTTATCTGGAAGAACGAGCAGTGTTAAAGGGAGACGAGCCCATTTTCGTCAACACGTTAGGAGGGAGATTAACGGCCCGCAGCGTGGGAAGACTGATGAAGCGGTATACGAGACATTCGGGCATTTTCCGGAAAGTCAGCCCCCACAGTCTTCGCCACACGTTTGCAACGCATCTCCTCGATGCAGGGGCCGACATTCGAGAGATTCAGGAGATGTTAGGGCATTCGAGCCTCTCGACAACCCAGAGATATACCCACATCAGCACGGGAAAGTTGATGGAGGTCTATGACAAGGCTCACCCCCGCAGCTTCAGGAATGCGGATCGAAAAAATGACGGGAAGAAAGGGTAAGCACCAAACTCCTTAGAATGGAATGGAACGCGAAACAGTTCAAACTCTAAAAGCTAAATACTAAATGAACCCAAAATTAACCCCACCTAACCTCCCCTTAATTAAGGGGAGGAAGGGAGGGGTTATGTTAAAGGTTGGGTTTTGAATTTTTTCAGCCTGGAGTTTGTTTAGAGTTTAAGGTTTTGAGCTTCGAGTTTGGTGAAAGAAGAGAGGGGCAGAAAGTAGTCAAACAAAAGGAAAACGGTCAATGATTAGAATTAATGCGACAACCGTGCTCGCCGTCCGACACAAAGGGAAGGTGGTCATGGCAGGGGACGGCCAGGTGTCTCTTGAGCACACCATCATGAAGCATACCGCCAGGAAGGTCCGAAGGATTTATCATGATAAGGTTCTCGCGGGTTTCGCAGGGGCCACGGCGGATGCCTTCACCCTATTTGCAAAGTTTGAGGAAAAGCTCGACCAGTTCAGCGGAAATCTGCTCAGGGCGGCTGTAGAGTTGGCTAAGGATTGGCGAACGGATCGGATTCTCCGGAGGCTCGAGGCGTTGCTTATTGTCGCCGACTCCGAACACACGCTCGTCATCTCAGGGAATGGGGATGTCATTGAACCCGATGATGGGGTGACAGCCATTGGCAGTGGCGGACCTTATGCCCATGCCGCTGCGAAGGCACTGACCGAGTTTTCAAGCTTGGATGCGAAGGCCATCGCTGTCGAATCCATGAAGATCGCTGCCTCCATCTGCATTTATACGAATGATCAAATCATCGTGGAGGAATTGTGATGAAGACCTTCACGCCCCGTGAGATCGTCTCAGAACTGGACAAATACATCGTCGGGCAGAGGGATGCGAAGAGAGCGGTAGCCATTGCACTGAGAAACCGCTGGAGGCGTCAACAGGTTCCGGAGCCTCTCCGGGATGAGATCGCTCCCAAGAATATCATTATGATTGGTCCCACGGGGGTCGGCAAGACGGAAATCGCTCGAAGACTGGCGAAATTAGCGCAGGCTCCTTTTCTAAAGATCGAGGCGTCAAAATTCACAGAAGTGGGTTATGTCGGCCGGGACGTAGAGTCGATGATCCGGGATATCACGGAGCTGGCCGTCAATATGATGAAAGCAGAAGAGTCGCGCAAGGTCCAACAGAGAGCGGATGAGATGGCTGAAGAGAGGCTCTTAGATCTGCTTCTCCCTTCCTCTAGGAAGGGGGGACAGAAGGAAGCCGAAGATCAGCAAGCCACTCGCGAGAAACTGCGAAAGTTGCTGAAGGCAGGGAAGCTCAACGAGAAGTATGTGGAGGTGGAGGTGGTGGATCGAAACCTTCCTATCGTCGAGATCTTTTCTGCTTCCGGGTTGGAAGAGATGGATGTCAACATCAAGGACATGTTCGGGAGCCTCTTCCCGAAAAAGAAGAAGCAGAGAAAGGTGAAGGTTCCGGAGGCACTCACCACCCTCTCCCAGGAGGAGGCCTATAAACTGATTGACATGGACTCCGTGACCAAACAGGCGGTCGGGCGTGTTGAACAATCAGGGATCATCTTCCTTGACGAAATTGATAAGATTGCAGGGAGGGAATCGACCTTCGGCCCGGACGTCTCTCGCGAAGGCGTTCAGAGAGATATCCTGCCGATTGTGGAAGGGACAACGGTGACGACGAAATACGGGACGGTCAGGACAGACCATATTTTATTCGTTGCAGCCGGAGCCTTCCATGTCTCCAAACCGTCTGATCTTATTCCCGAACTTCAGGGCCGGTTTCCGATCCGTGTGGAATTGGACTCTCTGGGCAGGGCGGATCTCGTGCGAATCCTCACCGAGCCGGAAAACGCCCTGATCAAACAATACACCGCCCTGATGGAAACGGAGAGTGTCAAGGTGGAATTTACAGAGGATGGCATCGCAGAAATTGCCGAGATGGCTGCGTTAATTAATGAGAGAACGGAGAACATCGGAGCCAGGCGGCTGTATACCATGATGGAAAAATTACTGGATGAGATTTCATTCGATGCCCCCGAGATGTCCGGGAAAAGCTTGGTGATCGACGCAAAATATGTTCGCGAGAAGTTGAAAGGCTTCGTGGAGGATGAAGACCTGAGTCGGTATATTTTGTAAACACGTGTCACGTGGTCCGTGGTTCGTGTCCGGTTTGCAACACGAGTCACGATTCACGATGGATAAAAACATGCAGAACTCCATTAATAAAGCCAAGGTACTCATAGAGGCCCTTCCCTATATCCGCCGTTTCTTTGACAAAACCATCGTGATCAAGTATGGCGGAAGTGCGATGGAAGAAGAGGGGATGAAACGGAGCTTCGCCCTCGACCTCGTCCTCTTGAAATACATCGGTATCCATCCTGTTGTCGTCCATGGCGGAGGGCCTCAGATCGGTGAGATGTTGGCAAAGATGGGTAAAACGTCCCAATTCATACAAGGGATGAGGGTAACGGATGGAGAGACGATGGATGTGGTAGAAATGGTCCTCGTCGGGAAGGTAAATAAAGAGATTGTGGCGTTGATCAACCAACAGGGAGGGAAAGCCGTTGGATTGAGCGGAAAAGACGGAAGTCTCATCACCGCTAAGAAATTGAAACTAACGAGAGGACCAGGGAAGGGTGGGAGGCCCGAATTCATTGATATCGGAATGGTAGGGGAAGTAAAGACGATCAACCCAGGAGTGATCGAGGCCTTGGAAAAGGAGAATTTCATCCCAGTCATCGCACCGGTGGGGGTGGGAGAAGAAGGGGAGACGTATAATATCAACGCGGATCTGGTGGCCGGAGAGATCGCTTCTGCATTGAAGGCGGAAAAATTGATTTTACTTACCGACGTCGAGGGAGTGAAAGATGGAAGCCATCAATTGATTCCCACGCTTCATGCCAAACAAGCAAAGCGATTCATTACTCGAAAAGTCATCTCATCTGGAATGATTCCAAAGGTAACTTGCTGCCTCCATGCCTTAGAAAAAGGAGTGGCCAAAACCCACATCATTGACGGGAGAGTGGAGCATGCCATTCTGTTGGAAATTTTTACGGATGTCGGCGTCGGGACACAAATAGTCAGTTAGTCGTTAGTCTTGTAGGCGGTTAGTCACGACAAGACTACGAGACGATGCGACCAGGAGACGATCTAATGGATTCTCAAACCCTGATGACGTTGTCGGAAAAATATGTGGCCCATACGTATGCCCGTTATTCCCTCTTGCTGGTCAGAGGAAAGGGCTGTCGGGTTTGGGATTTGGAGGGAGAGGAATACCTTGATTTTGTTTCAGGCCTGGGGGTTTGCAGCTTAGGCCACTGCCACCCAAAAGTCATCAGGGCCATTCAAGATCAGGCAGAAAGACTGATCCACGTCTCGAACCTCTATTATATCGAGCCCCAGATTCAACTTGCTTCCCTTCTTTGTAAGCACTCTTTTGCCGATAAAGTTTTCTTCTGCAATAGCGGGGCTGAAGCCAACGAGGGAGCGTTCAAATTAGCCCGGAAATATGCAAAGGAGAAAATGGAAAACGATCGATACGAGATCATCACCATGGAGCGATCGTTCCATGGCCGGACCCTGGCTACCCTGACCGCGACGGGTCAAGAGAAGTTCCATAAAGGTTATGAACCTCTGATGCCAGGGTTTAAGTATATTCCCTTCAACGATATCCGGGCAGTGAAGAATAGCATTGATTCGAAAACCTGTGCGGTCATGCTGGAACCCATTCAAGGAGAAGGGGGAGTGAATTGCCCGTCAGAAGGGTACCTGAAAGCCCTCCGCGAGATCTGCGATGAGAAAGGACTCCTCCTCATCTTTGATGAGGTGCAGGTAGGGATGGGCAGGACCGGCAAACTTTTTGCTTATGAGCATGACGGGGTTGAACCCGACATGCTCACCCTTGCGAAATCGTTGGCAGGAGGGGTGCCCATCGGAGCTCTATTGATTAGGAAGGGAATCGAGAAGAGCTTCAAACCGGGTGATCATGCCTCCACGTTCGGAGGAAATCCCTTGGCCACGGCAGCCGGTGTGGCAGCCTTGACAGCGATGTTAGAAGAGGGAATGTTGGAAAATTGCCAAAAGGTAGGAGACTACTTTCTCTCTCGCCTTGAAGAGATTAAAGGAAAATTTCCTTTTGTTAAAGAGGTTCGAGGGAAAGGTTTGATCCTCGGCATCGAACTGAGAATGGATGGCAGTTCTATTGTGAAGGAGATGTTGAAAAAGAAGATTCTCATCAACTGCACCATGGGGAATGTGCTCCGGTTTCTTCCTCCACTGATTATCACCCAGGAAGAAGTGGACCGGGTCGTCACAACCTTGGAGGAAGTCTTTCGGGGAATATCTTAATTGCGGAATGCGCCTGCCTTGCCCGCCTTGACGAGCCCCCGGCGAGGCAGGATGAACCCGTGGCTTTCCTCGGCTTCGCCGAGAGGCGAGCCATCGGCGAGGCAGCGATTGCTGATTGCGGAATTTAGATTCCGAAATCCGAAATTTGGAGGGTTTCAATGAAAGGCGGGGTTAAGAAGGTCGTCCTGGCTTATTCCGGAGGCCTGGACACCTCTATCATTTTAAAATGGTTGAAAAACCAGTATGAGTGCGAGGTGATTGCCTTCACCGCGGATATCGGACAGGCGGAAGAATTGGATCATTTGGAAGAAAAGGCGAGAGCCACGGGCGCCAGTAAGGTCTACATTGAGGATCTCAGAGAGGCGTTCGTTCGAGAGTATGTCTTTCCCGCAATAAAAGCCAATGCCATCTATGAAGGAACTTATCTTCTTGGTACTTCTATCGCCCGGCCTTTAATTGCCAAAAGGCAGGTTGAGATAGCCCAATTGGAGGGGGCCGACGCCGTGGCCCACGGATCCACAGGGAAGGGGAATGATCAGGTCCGATTTGAATTAACCTACTACGCACTTAATCCTTACATTCGGGTGATCTCTCCCTGGAGAGAATGGCAGTTCAAGTCGAGAGAGGAGTTGATCGCCTACGCCCGGGAAAACCGGATCCCCGTTCCGGTGACAAAGGAAAAGCCCTATTCCTCCGACCGAAATCTTCTTCATATCAGCTTTGAAGGAGGAATTCTGGAGGATCCCTGGTCTGAGGCTCCTGAGAATATGTTTATTCTCTCCGTTTCCCCCGAGAAGGCACCCGACCGGCCAACCCATACCGAAATCGATTTTGAAGACGGGGTTCCGAAACGGATTGACGGAGCGTCTCTTTCTCCAGCGGCGCTGCTATCCCGGTTGAATGAGCTCGGGGGTCGAAATGGAATCGGCCGAGTCGATATGGTGGAGAATCGTTATGTCGGAATGAAATCGAGAGGAGTCTATGAAACTCCCGGAGGAACAATCCTTCATATCGCCCATCGAGCCATAGAATCCATCACCATGGACAGGGAAGTCATGCATTTTCGGGACAGCTTGATCCCTAAGCTATCGGAGTTGATCTATTATGGATACTGGTTTTCACCAGAGATGGAGATTTTGAAGAAAGCGATTGATGAGACTCAGAAGGATGTGACTGGAACCGTCCGCTTGAAGCTGTACAAGGGGAACTGTACCGTGGTCGGCAGGAAATCCGAAAAATCTCTCTACCACGGGGCATTTGCTACTTTCGAGAAGGATGCCGTTTATAATCAGAAGGATGCGGAAGGGTTCATCCGGCTCAACGCCCTAAGACTCCGCATCCGAAGGATGATGAGAGGGTAAAGACCGTGTCCGTGTCTCGTGACCGTGACCGTTTAAACGTAAGGATTATTTTTCAGGTAAATATTTCGGGATTGCGTATAAAGATTTACGGAACCGTGACGCGGATGTCGGACACGAATATTGACGAGGCATGGCATGGACGAGCGTTATCACCCGAAAGAGATTGAAGAGAAGTGGCAGAAGATCTGGGAAGGTCAGAATCTCTTTAAGGTGGCAGAAGATCCCAAGAAAGCGAAGTATTATCTTCTCGAGATGTTCCCCTATCCGTCGGGCAAGATCCACATGGGTCATGTCAGGAATTACTCCATCGGGGATGTGGTGGCTCGATATAAAAGGATGAAAGGTTTTAATGTCCTTCACCCGATGGGTTGGGATGCCTTTGGATTGCCCGCGGAAAATGCTGCCATTGAACATGGAGTTCATCCTGGTAAATGGACTTACGAAAACATTGATACGATGAGGGACCAATTGAAGCGAATGGGCTTCAGTTATGACTGGGATCGGGAGTTCGCCACCTGTGATGTTTCGTATTACAAATGGGAGCAGCTTTTTTTCGTCAGGATGTATGGGAGAGGGCTGGCCTATAAGAAGCGGTCCTCTGTCAATTGGTGCGAAATCTGCAAGACTGTTTTGGCGAATGAGCAGGTGATGAGCGACGGGACATGTTGGCGGAGCCATGCCGATGATCCGGGTGTCATACAGAAAGAGCTGGATCAATGGTTCTTCAAGATTACGGCCTACGCAGAAGAACTTCTGGAATGGTGCGATAAACTTCCCGGATGGCCCGAGCGCGTCCTTACCATGCAACGCAACTGGATTGGAAAGTCAATCGGCGCTGAAATTCATTTCCCTCTGGAGGATTCGAAGGAGGTCATTAAAGTCTTCACGACACGACAGGATACGGTTTTTGGTGCGACATTCATGAGCTTGGCACCCGAGCATCCCCTGGCCCTAAGCGTGTCAAAAGGGACTGGCCAGGAGCAAGCCGTACGAGAATTCGTCGAGAGGATGAGACGGCAGGACAAAACAAAGAGGACCGCTGAGGCGGCAGAAAAGGAAGGGGTTTTTACCGGAGCCTATTGTTTGAATCCGATGACCAAGGTCAGAATGCCTATTTTTGTGGCCAATTTTGTTTTGATGGAGTATGGGACAGGGGCGGTCATGGCGGTGCCTACCCATGACCAGAGGGACTTTGAATTTGCGAAGAAATTCGGACTTCCCTTAATTGTGGTCGTCCAACCGGAAGACCAAGCGTTAGATGCTCACACCATGACGGAGGCCTATGAAGGAGAGGGCTTTCTGGTCAACTCCGGTCCGTTTAACAGAATGGATAGCGTCAATGCCAGGGAGAAGATCGCACGGGATCTTGATGAGAAGGGACTCGGTGGAGGTAGAATTAGTTACCGATTAAGAGACTGGGGTATTTCCAGACAACGCTATTGGGGAACACCTATCCCGATTATTTACTGTGACCGATGTGGGACGGTACCCGTTCCTGAAAAAGACCTTCCTGTCGTCCTTCCCTTCAACGTGGAGATCACCGGGACGGGCGAGTCGCCTCTGGCGGGGTTGAAGGAGTTTGTGGAGACTCGATGCCCCAGGTGTGACGGCCCCGGTCGAAGGGAGACCGACACGATGGATACCTTCGTGGAATCCTCCTGGTATTTCGACCGGTTTGCATGCGCTGATTATGATAAGGGGCCTTTAGACAAGAAGCGGGTGGATTACTGGATGCCTGTAGATCAATACATCGGAGGAATTGAGCATGCGATCCTGCACCTTCTCTATTCCCGATTTTTCACCCGTGTTTTAAAAGAGATGGGATGGGTCAGTGTGGATGAGCCCTTTACGAACCTTCTGACTCAGGGGATGGTTTGCAAAGAGGTGTACGAGTGCCCCAAAGATGGTTATCTCTTTCCGGAGGAGGCGGAGGGACAAGGGGAGACGATTCATTGCCGGAAGTGTGGGGAGCAGATTTCTATCGGAAGGCTTGAAAAGATGTCCAAATCCAGAAAGAACGTGGTTGATCCTGAATACTTAATCGAGAAATATGGTGCCGATACAGCCAGGATGTTTTGCCTCTTCGCCTCTCCGCCCGAAAAAGACCTTGATTGGAACGACCTAGGAGTGGAGGGGTCAGCTCGTTTTCTGAATCGAGTCTGGAGGCTCTTTTATGAGCAGCACCGTCGTCTCCAAAATGTGAAGCCGCTTCCTTTTGGAACGATCCTTGAAGGAGGTCAAAAGTCCCTGCGGCAGAAAACCCACAAGACGATCAAAAAGGTAACGGAAGACATTGAACGATTCCATTTCAATACTGCGATCAGTGCTGTCATGGAGCTGGTGAACGAGATCTATCTTTCCGAGATCAAAGACAATGAAGACGATGTTTCCAGAAGGGCGATGCACGAGGCGGTCGAGACGGTTGTCATTTTGCTCTCACCCTTTGTGCCCCATTTCGCAGAAGAACTCTGGGAAGCTTTGGGAAATCGCGAATCTGTCATCAAAACCCGGTGGCCCGATTACGATCCAGAATCCGTTCTGAAAGAGGAAATATTGATTGTCATTCAAGTAAACGGAAGATTGAGGGATCGGATGACAATCCCTGCCTCGTACGGAGAGGAGGAGGTAAAGACGTGGGCACTGAAAAGCGAGAGGATCAGGAAATTGGTTGAAGGCAAAGAGATCAAACGGGTGATCCTCGTCCCTAAGAAGCTGGTCAATATTGTGTGTTGATAGGGGAACAAATGCGGAATGCAGAATTGGGAATTCGGAAGTTAGTGCACTCGGCTGACGGAATTGTAAGAAGATTCCGCAATCCCTGCCTCGCCGATAGCTCGCCTCGGGAGGCTCGCCTCTCGGCGAAGCCGAGGGAAGCTACGGGCTCATCCTGCCTCGCCGGGGGCTCGTCAAGGCGGGCAAGGCGGGCGCAATCCCTGCCTCGCCGATGGCTCGTCAAGGCAGGCGCAATCCGCAATGGCATCAGGGTACTGTTGATCCTGTGCATGATGTCTCTTGTAGCCTGCGGATACCAGATGGTGGGAAAGGAGACACATGTTCCTCCTGGTCTGAGTTCCATTGCCATCCCCACTTTCAAAAACAAGACCTTTCAGCCTGGGATTGAAATTGCATTCACTCAAGCTTTTCTAAACGAGTTCATCCTGGATAGAAGGGTGAAGGTGACAGACCGGGCAGAGGCAGATTCAATTCTGGAGGGCGCTGTCGTATCTTTTACGGCCTACCCAGCCACCCTTGATGCATCCGGTTTCGTTTTGGAATATGTCATGACTGTCACGGTCACTTTTTCTCTCAAAGACCGTGCAGGGAAGGTTCTTTGGGGGGTGAACAATGCAAGTCAAACCCAATGGTTTCAGGGTTCATCCGTCGGCCCTACCAACGAAGCGGCGAAGCAAGTTGCCATCCAAAAGGCAGCAGCAGCAATGGCAGACGTAATTCTACAGCGTTTCTTTTCTAATTTCTGACCTTACACCCCCATCTCTTTCCCCGCTCTCGAGGGGAAGGAGGGAGAAATATTCATGTACACCGCTTCCGATTTAAGAAAAGGCTTAAAAGTCATCATTGGCGGAGAGCCTTATATTGTAACGGCTTTTGAATTTTCGAAGCCCGGGAAAGGCCAAGCCCTCTACCGGACAAAACTGAGGAATATGGTCACAGGCTTCACCATTGATAGAACGTATCGCGAGGGAGAAACATTCGAGCCCGCTTCATTAGAAGAACGGGCGATGCAGTTTCTTTACAAGGAAGGCGATCACTACCACTTCATGGATAACGAAACCTACGAGCAGATCATCATTAGCGAAGAGTCTCTGGGAGACGCCAAGAACTTTCTCATTGAAAATTTTAATGTGGAGGTCCTAATGTTCGGAGAGAGAGCGATTGGCGTCGAGTTGCCGAACTTTGTCAATCTCAGGGTGGTCAAGACAGAGCCTTGGGTGAGAGCGGATACCTCAAAGGCGGATTTCAAACCCGCGACGTTAGAAACAGGTTACATCCTTCGCGTTCCTCCGTTCATCGAAGAAGGCGAGCTGATCACCATTGATACCCGGACGGGTGAATTTTCGAAGCGGGTCAAAGAGTAGGTTCGTGGTGAAAAACTGGCCACTCGCGAGACGTAGGAGAGCCCTTCAACAAAGGGCGTGCATCGTTCAGGGGATTAGGCAGTTTTTTGTAAAAGAAGGTTATCTGGAAGTAGAGACTCCCCACCGGATACCCGCTCCCGCACCGGAATCTCATATTGAAGCCGTTCCTTCCGATCCGTGGTTCCTTCATCCCTCTCCCGAACTATGCATGAAACGTATGATGGCAGCGGGATATGACAGGATCTTTCAAATCTGCCGGTGCTGGCGAGAGAGAGAACGGGGGAATAAGCACCTTCCTGAGTTTACCCTTCTGGAGTGGTACAAAGCAGGGGGTGACTACCGTTCCTTGATGAGTGAATGTGAGAAACTGATCCGATCTGTTGCCGCGGCCATTGGTTTGGGGGAAAAGATTATTTTCCGCGGCCGTCAAATCGATCTGTCCAACCCATGGGAAAGGATTTCCGTCAAAGAGGCGTTTCACTGTTACGCCCTGACCTCTGTGCCAGAGGCACTGGAGAAAAGTCTTTTTGATGAGATCATGGTTCGAGACATTGAGCCGAATCTCGGGGTAGATAAACCGACGTTTATCTACGACTACCCTGCTCAGCGAGGAGTGCTGGCCCGGTTGAAAAAAGAAGACCAAACGGTGGCAGAGCGTTTTGAACTTTATATGGGCGGTTTGGAACTGGCCAATGGCTTTTCGGAGCTCGTGGATTCACAAGAACAGAGAAAACGGTTCCAGGGTGAAAATGAAAACCGCAAATCGAATGGCAAGCCTATTTATTCGATGCCGGACAAATTTTTGGCTGAATTGGATGAGATGCCTCCATCGGCTGGCATCGCACTCGGGGTGGATCGGTTGGCCATGGTTTTTCTAGATTCCGAGACGATTGATGAAGTAGTGGCTTTTACTCCGGAAGAACTCTGAATCCTTACGTGGTTTAATTTGAGAATCCACTTCTTATATTTGAGAGAACGACCCTAATGCTCCCCTCCCCTGGGAGGAGGGGACGAAGGGGAGGGGGACTATGGTCTTTATTGACCCCCACCTTTATCTTCCCCGTCAAGAGACTATGTCGTAATTGTAGGGGCTTGATTTATCAAGCCTGCTAACAGGGCTCAATGAATTGAGCCGCTACAACATATTGTGTGATAATTCATAATACGACCCAGTCTTCAAAGGGGGGGAGATTCTTTTTTTTGGAAAATTTCAAGTTATGTCTTTTTGGACCGAAAAGAGCAGAATTGTCGTTACCTGTGCTAAGGGAGTCGCGCCTTTTTTGAAACAGGAGGTCCTCTCTTTAGGGTTTCGGGTCCTATCCGAGGGAAAGGCAGAGATCGAAACAGAAGGAACGATGGAGGATACCCTGAGGCTTAACTTGCTGGTTCGTACTGGGCAGCGGATCCTTTTTCTCCTTGAGTCATTCAGTGCGAAGACCCCCGACGAGCTCTATAAGAGGATCTCAAGAATCAGTTGGGAGGATTATATCTCGGAGCACAGTTATTTCTCTGTCACGTCTTCTGTCCATAACCCGACCATTAAGGATTCGAGGTTTGCAAATGTGAGATGCAAAGATGCCGTGGTGGATAGGATTAAAGATAGGCGTGGACACAGGCCGGATACCGGCCCTCAACGAGACAGGGTCGTGATTCATCTCTACTGGAGAGGTAATCTATGCCAGGTTTTTTTCGACACGTCGGGAGAACCGCTGTCGAGACGTGGATACAGAATGATTCCTCTCAAAGCGCCGATGCAGGAAACCCTGGCTGCGGCTGTGGTTCTTGCAACCGGTTGGACAGGGGACGGGAATTTTATTAGCCCGATGTGCGGTAGCGGAACACTTGCCATTGAGGCAGCATTAATCGGTCTCGGCAGGGCGCCGGGTTTATTAAGAAGTAATTATGGCTTTATGCATCTAAAGGATTTTGACGACCCCTCTTTTAAAACGCTTCGCAGGAAGATACGAGCAGAAGCCAGGGATAAATTGAAGGGAAGGATCATTGCCACAGATATCAGCCAGCAGGCCGTCGAATCAGCAAAGAAGAATGCGGCGACAGCTGGCATAGACCGTTTCATCGAGTTTGGTGTCTGTAACTTTTCAGAAACACCCGTCCCGGATGGTGGAGGAGTGGTACTCCTGAACCCTGAATATGGTGAGCGGATGGGTGAGATAGAAGAGCTGAAGAAGATCTACCGGGGGATTGGCGATTTTTTTAAGAAGAAATGCAATGGGTATACGGGGTACGTTTTTACTGGCAATCTCGACTTGGCAAAGAAAGTAGGATTGAGAACGAAGAGAAAGATGCCATTTTTTAACGGCCCTATCGAGTGCAGGTTGTTGGAATATGACCTCTATGAGGGGAGCAGAAAGAAGGAAAGCACCAATCTCCAAGCACGGATCAAGTAATTTTCTTACGGGATGTCGTCTCTCTAACCTCAACCCCCCTTCATCCCCCCTTAGTCTAAGGGGGGAAAAGAGGGGCGTTAATCAGCAACCGCGGCGAAAGAAAACTTGATGTCAAAAAAAGATTCACAAATCTATCCTGTTTATTTGCTCTACGGTCCTGAGGATTACCTCATTGAAGAGGAAATTCAGGGAATCTTAAGCTGCACACTTTCAGAAAAGGAAAGGGGATTTAATTTTCACCACTTCGATGGTGAGGAACATAGCGCCCAGGAAATCGTCCAGACAGCTCAAACCCTTCCTATGTTTTCTAAGTATCGGTTTGTTCTTGTCAGTGAAGCAGATGACATGAACAAAGAGAAGGTGGAAGGAGTGATGGAATATATTAAGAAACCTTCCCTCTCGACGTGCCTCGTCCTGTACGGTCAAGCGATAGGTCCATGGAAGGGATATCGGAAAGAGATCGAAAAGGTTGGGAAAGTGATTGAATACCCACGATTGAAAGGGAGGACGTTGGTTTCCTGGACGAAGAATAGAATGAAGGAGAAGGGGAAAACGCTTTCGGGCGAGGCTGCAGACTTTTTAGTTGAGGTCGTAGGAGATCACCTGTACGACCTCGATAGCGCCCTGGAGAAGGCTTTTTTGAGTGTGGGTGAGAAACAGACCATCGAAATCTCCGATACGGAAGAGATTACCTCGGAAGTCAGGATCAGCACGGTCTTCGATTTAACGGATGCCATTGGTCATCAAGGCCTAGAAAAGGCACTCGGAATTTTGGGAAAGGCCATGGAGTTAGGGGCTATTTCATTTAAAAAGGAGGAAGAGCTCTCAAGGAAGGACCCTGTGCCATTACTATTAGGCATGATGGCAAAGCAATATTGGAGTATGCTGGTGATCAAGCAGATGAGTTCTTATCAAGGGGATATAGGAGCATTAGCCAGAGAATTGGGAACATCTCCATGGAATATAAAGAAATTGACAGATCAGGGGAAGAATTTCTCCGAAGCTTCACTACGGGAAGGAATTGTAAAGTGTCATCAAACCGATCTAGCTGTTAAGAGGAGCCGGGGGCCAAAAGATCTTTTGATGGAAAAGTTGGTGATCGACCTCTGCCGGCCTATGAATCCCCCCTCTCTCCCGTTTAGAAAAGGGGGGTAGGAGGGGATTTGATTCGATATGCATTAAGCAGGTTTGGTCTTAAGAGCGTTGACTTCCCGGGTCAGCCGGGAGATTTTTCTGGCACAGGTATTCTTATGGAAGACACCTTTGGAGCGAGCCTTCTGGATGAGAGGGATTGACTTTGATAAAGCCTTCTGGGCCCCTTCAACATCGTTCTTCGCAACGGCTACTCTCACCTTTTTTATTGAAGACTTCACTGCGGTTTTGATATTAAGGTTTCGAAGCCTCCTTTTCTCATTTTGTCTTGCCCGTTTGATCGCCGATAAATGGGTTGTCAAAATTTAACCTCCTTTCTTTGACCCCTTACCGATCCCTCTCCAGCCTGGCAAGAGGCAAACGTTAAGAGATGATTGATTTTTTTAACACTTTAAGATAGCGTGTGTCAAGGTCTGGAAGAACGAATTAGCCGAATGGTAACGAATTTCATAAGTTTGGTTTATTCGTGACCTTCGTTGTCATTCGCGTCATTCCCACCATGTCAGAAAACCATAAAATTACCAAAGCGGCTACTATCATCGGAATGGGAACGCTCCTCAGCCGGATCTCTGGCTTCATCAGGGACATGGTTGTTGCGTATTTTTTTGGGGCCCGGATGGCAACCGACGCTTTTTTTGTTGCTTTCCGCATTCCTAACCTTTGGAGGCGGCTGGTAGGAGAGGGCTCGATGACCGTCTCGTTTATTCCAGTTTATACGGAATACCTCACGCAGCGTACCGAGAAGGAATCGGAAGAAGTCACGCATATTGCCTTTACGATTGCAGGAGCCCTGCTATTCGTTTTGACGAGTCTGGGAATCATCTTCTCCCCAATTTTGATCAAAATTTTCGCTCTCACATGGTCCCCGACCTCAGAGAAATTTCAACTTGCTGTTACCCTCAACCGGATCATGTTCCCCTATCTATTTTTCGTTGGGTTATTCGCTCTCTCCATGGGGATTTTGAACTCCCTTAGACATTTCTTTGCACCGGCGTTTTCTACCGTTTTCCTCAATCTTTCGATCATTGTCTCAGTGTTCCTGTTCTATTATCACCTTCGAAAACCGGTGATGGCGTTGGCGATCGGTGTTCTTACAGGAGGAATGCTTCAATTTTTCTTCCAGCTTCCTTTTTTAATAAGAAAGAAGATTCGTTTTCGATTCAATTTCAATTTTCGGCACCCGGCCATTAAGCAAATCGGACTTCTGATGGTTCCGGGACTGATTGGGACCGCCGTGTATCAGATCAATGAAGTCGTCGATACGATCTTCGCCACTTCCCTCCCTGACGGAAGCGTCTCTTATCTCTTCTATGCGGGTCGACTGATGGAGTTTCCATTGGGAATTTTTGTGATTGCTATCGGAACAGCAGCACTCCCGAGCTTTTCGGCACTGGTTGCGCAAGGGAAGACCGAGCAATTCAAGGAGACGGTCTCGTTCGCCTTTCGTCTGGCTTCGTTCATTTGTATCCCTGCAATGCTGGGCCTTATCTTTCTCAAGACCCCTATCCTTAATCTGCTTTTTCAAAGGGGGGCGTTTGACTATCTGGCAACCAGAATGACGGCGAGAGCTCTCTTATGTTATTCCGTGGGCCTATGGGCGATTGGAGGAGTCAGGGTTCTTGCTCCGGCTTTTTATTCTCTTCAGGATACAAAGACCCCTTTAAAAATTGGCCTCATCTGTCTGGGGGCCAATGTCATCCTGATCCTTGTCTTCATACATCCTTTGAAACATGCAGGCCTGGCATTGGCTACCGGTCTCTCCTCCATATTGAACCTCATTCTTCTCTACCGGAAGTTGAATCAGAGATTGGGCGGATTAGATGTAGCAAAAAATATCAAATCGCTCCTGAAAACTTTTTTATGCGGTCTTCCGATGGGATGGGTGGCTTATTTGATCTGCTCCGTCGGGGATTGGACGGGTTCCGGAAATACGATCGAAAAGGTTTTTCTCCTGGTAGCCGGGATGATTGCCGGCATAGGAGTCTATTTGGCAAGCTCCTATTGGATGAAGAATGAGGAGATGCTTTTTTTGTTAAATATCGTTAAGGGAAGGATAAAACGTTAAGCAGGGATACTGAGGCGGCTCACTCCAATCGCCATACTTGATCCCCAGGTAAGGTTCCTATGGAAAAGACGGCAGATGTCGTCATTATCGGAGGCGGGATTGTAGGGCTGAGCATTGCTTACTATCTTGCCCTGAAGAGGGCGGGAAGGATTGTCCTCTTCGAGAAGGGACAATTGGGAGAAGGTTCCACCGGCCGTTGTGTGGGAGGGATACGAACCCAATTTTCCACAGAGATTAACATTCGTTTCTCACTCGAATCGCTGAAGACCTTCGAGCAGTTCGAAGAGGAGTTCGGAATTAATCCAGAATTTAAGAAAATCGGGTATCTTTTTTTGGCAACCACGGAACAGGAGATAGGGGTCTTCAGGGAGAATATAACGCTCCAAAGAAAATTTAACATTCCTGTCGAATTTTTGAGCCCCGAAGAGATTAGGTCCCGCTGGCCCTACTTAAGAACAGAGGACGTCCTTGGAGGAACATTCTGTCCCAAGGATGGGTATGCTGGCTCCAGTGAAATCCTGTCGGGGTTCGTCAATGGTGCAAAGAGGGCAGGAGTGAAAATTTACGAAGGAATGGAGATCGTCGGGATCTCTCTGGCAAAAGGAAGGGTTCGGAGTGTCAGAACAAAGGGTGAAGAGATTTTTGCTCCCGTGGTTGTCAATGCCGGAGGACCTCATGCCGCCTCCATTGGAGGAATGGCAGGTATCAACATTCCCGTTAAGCCTTTGAGAAGGCAGATCTTTATCACGGCTCCTTTCCATCTGACCGACTCTCCCATTCCGCTGACGATTGACTTTCATAGAGGGTGGTATTTCCGCCAAGAAGGGAACGGGTTACTTCTTTCTGGTCCATTAGATCTGGAGCCGAGTTTTAACCTTAACACAGAATATGAAGCCATGGCCGAGACTTCAGAGAATGCAATGTTCCGTGTCCCGGCTCTCGAGAAAGCTCGTATCGCAAGGGGATGGGCGGGGCTCTACGAAATCTCGCCGGATCGTCATGCCATTCTGGGGAAAGTTCCTGCGGCTCCGGGACTTATCCTCGCCAATGGTTTCAGTGGACACGGATTTCAGCACAGCCCTGCGGTAGGAAAAGTGATCTCGGAGTTGATCACAGACGGAGTGGCCCGTACGATCGACATCTCCTCGCTTTCTATAGAACGTATCGAAAAAGGGAAGTTGGTGTTAGAGCCTATGACCGCCTTTAAAGAGTAACCCCTCGTTAGAAATGGTGGGGCCTTGACCCCGCCCGAAATAAGGATTTGTTGCTTTCATTTCTACCATCCTCAGCAGAAATACTCGGCTTACCAACGGGGTAACTCTCTAATCTGTCTCCCCATTTACTAAGAAAACCCTCCGGCAAGGCTAATCTCCAATGTCTTTCAGATGTTAACTCATGAAGAGTCGTGTAGCAGAACGTTAATAAGCGTCAAATCATGTCATGGAAAAAGGTCAGACGATAAGCACTTATCGCCGCATTTGGCATTTCTAATATTGAGTTTTTAGCAAAGTCTATATATAATGATAATAGATCAAAGGATTGGATTCTGTCGGAAAGGTTTGGTGATTAAGATGGAACGGAACCTTTTTGGAAGCGAAAGCGAAAAAGGGTCCTTTGCGTCTTCTTCAGCGGAAGATCGAATTGAATCTATTCAGTCTAAATTAGATTTTTTGTCAAATGGGCAAAATGCCCCTTTTTTGACCTCCCTTTTTATTGATTTAGTCCGAGGTATTAAGAGCAATCTCGCTTCCATTAAAAATTATACGCAAATTTCCCGAGGAAAATTCAGCGATAGGGAGTTCGGCGAATATTATTATCGGACGGTGAATGAGGATATTGAGAAGGTGAATATGGTATTGAATAGCCTTCTCGATTATATCAAGGTTCACACGCCGATCAGAAAAGCAAACACGGTTCACCATATCATGGAGGAGGTGTTGAAGAGGCACCAGACTGAGCTGGACGAGAAGGGAATCAAGGTCCTAAAGAGATTGGAAAAGGATCTTCCAGAAACTGTCGTTCCTGATGAACAATTGAAGTATATTCTCACTTCTCTCCTTCAATACGCTGTGGCTTTCACACCTCCCAATTGGAACCTTGGCCTTTCGACGAAGTCCTTGGTTCTTGACAACGGGGCCACCGAGGTTGAAAGTTTATTCAAAGGGGAAGGGAAGTATGTCGAGATCTCGGTCGTTTTTCTGGGGAGTCAAAGACCGAGCGAACCGGCATCGGGAACGGCTGCAACCCAAAAGGGAGAGACGCCGGATCTCATTCTTCGTTTTGTTAAAGAAGTGGTGCTGCATAATCATGGGATGATGAAGGTGGAAGCCGACGAAAAGAAAACGAAGACAGTGATCTCCGTGAGATTCCCCGTCGAGCGGAGAAAAGTAGTCTACTATCAAACGTTGAATTGATACAAACGCATCAAGTCCTCTGAGGCTGCGCGTAAGGGATTTTTTTCCAGTCTCGTTGCAATTTCAATCAAGTTAGGTTATTTTAGCTTAAAATAATATCGAGGATTAACCATGGCAAAAGTCTGCGACATCTGTGGAAAGGGGCCGGTCTTCGGACACAACGTAAGCCATGCCAATAACAAGACCCGAAGAGTTTGGTATCCCAACCTTCACAAGATAAAGACCCTCAAACAGGGAAGGACCATTCATATGAAGGTCTGTTCCCGATGCCTTCGCTCAGGGCTAATCACCAAGGCCGCCTGAAAACATAGTCACGTAGTGTTGTAGTCCAATAGTCTCATGGTCTTTTAGTAGTCTTTTGGCTTTGAGACTAAGCGACCGCAAGACTAAAGAACTATGTGACTATTTAGGATTCGGCCTGCATCTCCGCCCTCAATCTTTCTACTTGATGGACCCCTTTAATCCTGCCGAGAGCCCTGATCACTTTGTTCAGATGGTTCAAATCTCGAATTTCTACCTCGAAAGTGCTGACGGCGGATTTATCCTCCGTCGTATCCACCCTGGCATTCTTGATGTTGGCTTCGTTGGAAGAAATTGAATTGCTGATTTCAGCGAGCAACCCCTTCTTGTCCTCGGAATAGATTCGGATTCTCACAGGATAGATGTATTCCTTCTTCGAATCCCATTCTACTTCAACCTTGCGATGAGGGTCATCGTCTATCGCGTTCTGGCAATCGACGGTATGGATCGTTACGCCTCTCCCCCGGGTGATGAATCCCACCACTTTATCCCCCGGGACGGGATTGCAACACCCCGCATAGCGCACCATCACATTATCGATCCCCCTGATCAGAAGAGCGTCCTTAGGCGCGCGGGTAATTTTTTGAATGAGATGTTTAAGGCGTCCCCCTTCCAGCTCTTCCTTCTGTTGTTCCAATTTTTCCTGGGGAAGGATCTTTCCGATGATTTGATTGGCGGTGACCTTCCCGTAACCCACGGCGGCGATGAGATCCTCGACTCCCTGGAAACTGAATTCGTTAGCCACGTTGACCAACTCGCCCGACTTGATCAATTTGGTCTGCTGGAGCCCATACTTTTGGAGCTCTTTCTCCAGGATGTCTTTTCCGAGGGTGATCGATTTTTCCCTCTCTTCCGCCGTGAACCATTGGCGAATTTTTGTCTTGGCCCGCGAGGTTTTGACTAACTTGAGCCAATCCTTGCTCGGCCTCTGATTGGGGGAAGTGAGAATTTCGACGGTATCCCCGCTTCGCAGTTCATACCTCAGGGGAACGATCTTCCCGTTAACCTTGGCGCCCACACAATGATTCCCGACGTCGGAATGGATGCTATAAGCGAAATCGACAGGGGTCGATCCGATGGGGAACTGCCTCACCTGCCCCTTCGGGGTGAAGATGTAGACTTCATTGGGGAAGAGATCCACCTTGAGACTTTCGATAAATTCTTGATTGTCCTTTAGATCTCGCTGCCACTCCAAGAGCTGCCTCAGCCAGGTAAAACGCTTATCCTCGGCCTCTTCAACCACCTTTCCCTCTTTGTATTTCCAATGGGCGGCAATGCCTTCCTCCGCAATCTTGTGCATTTCGTGTGTTCGAATCTGGATCTCGATCCGTTCTCCATAAGGTCCGATGACTGTCGTATGAAGGGATTGATACATGTTTTCTTTGGGAAGGCCGATGTAGTCCTTGAATTTCCCCGGGATGGGTTTCCAGATGGAATGGATAATGCCTAACACGTCGTAGCACGCTTTAATGGAATTGACGACGACTCGGAAAGCAGTGATATCATAGACTTGATCAAAATCGATGTTTTGTTCTTTCATCTTCAAGTAGATGCTGTAAGTCTGTTTTAATCGGCCGGTCACTTCGCCCTCGATGTGATTTTCATAAAGTTTTTTCATCAACGTGCGCTTCACTTCTTCTATGTAACGGGCTCTCTCCTTCTCCTTTTTCGCGATCTTGCGCCGAATCTCCTCGTAGAGTTCAGGATGGAGGTACTGAAAGGCCAGGTTCTCTAACTCCGATTTGATCCAGTCGATCCCGAGGCGATGGGCCAAAGGAGCATAGATGTCAATGGTTTCTTGGGCGATCTCCGCCTGTTTTTCTGGAGAATGATATTGAAGCGTCCGCATGTTATGAAGACGGTCAGCCAGTTTGATCAGGATGACCCGAATATCCTTTACCATCGCCAGTATCATCTTGCGGAAATTCTCTGCTTGGTGCTCTTCGGAGGATCGTAGAGAGATGCGGCTGATCTTGGTCAGGCCGTCCACCAACTGAGCGATTTCTTCGCCGAAGTTTTCCTGGAGCTCCTTCGAGGTAGTGAGCGTATCCTCCACCGTATCGTGAAGCAGTCCGGTCGCCACACTCGCAACGTCGAGTTTCAGTTGGGTCAAGATTCCAGCGACTTCTAAGGGATGATTCAGGTAAGGTTCTCCGGAGAGGCGGACCTGCCCTAAATGAACCTTGGCAGAAAAGACATAGGCCTTCTTTAGGAGCTCGATATCCGCGTTAGGTTGATAGGAAGTTAGCCTTTCAAGGACATCGTTGAATCTTAGCATTTTACAAACTCATCTTACTCGTAACTATAAGAAAATTCAAGAGGGTTCGCTTCCACTCATTCCCTCCCAGGGGAGAAGGAGCAGGGGGGAAAAAGTTTTGACAGGAATCCTGATAGAATTTATAATGGTGTTCTTTAAGTTTTAGGATAGGTTAGAAGATGAAACGGATCCTACTGATCGTCATCGCCGCTGTCGTCACAGCCGGTCTTCTCTACTATTTCCTGATGAGAGAAAGGGAGGAAGAGGGAATTTTCATAAAGGTATCCGGGAACATAGAGGCCACGGAGGTAGACATAGGGTTTAAAGTCTCCGGAAGGATTGTCAGTCGTTCTTATGAAGAGGGGGATTGGGTGGATCAAGGAAAGATTCTGGCCAAATTGGACGATGAAGATCTCCGCAACCGCCTCGAAGTGGCACAGGCGACGTTGATGTCGGCGCAAGCTCGATTGAGCAAACTGCTTGCGGGGTCAAGGCCGGAAGAAATAAGACAGGCGGAGGCCGAACTCAACCAGGCTAAGTTCGACCTGGACAATAAGGAGACCCAGTACGAACGGATGAAGTCCCTTTTCGAGAAGAAGGTTGTTCCTAAAGAGACGTCCGACAACGCCGAGGCTGCGTTTAAGATCGCCAAGGCCGCCTTTCAAAGAGCTAGAGAGAACTACCTTCTGGTGAAGGAGGGGCCGAGGAAGGAGGATATCGAGGATGCGAGAGCTCAAGTGGATCAAGCCCGGGCCTCTGTGAAGCTGGATGAGACACAGCTCAGCTATACTACGCTCTATTCTCCGATATCCGGAGTCGTTCTGGTCAAATCCGGGGAAATCGGCGAGGTTGTCAATCCAGGGACTTCCGTTCTTACCATGGCCGACATCGAAAAAGTATGGTTGAAGGCCTATATCCCGGAGACGAACCTCAGCGAGGTAAAATGGGGTCAGGAAGTCATTGTGACGACAGACCTTCGGCCGAAGAAAGAATACAGAGGGAGAATCTCTTTCATCTCTTCTCAGGCCGAGTTCACACCGAAACAGATTCAGACGGAAAAGGAGAGGGTGACCCTCGTCTACCGAATCAAGGTGGATATTTCGAATAAGGATCATGAACTCAAACCTGGGATGCCAGCCGACGGGCGGATCCTACTGGCTTCGTCTTCGCCTAAAAGACAATAACGCTGATGGTTTCATGAAAATAATAGTTGTGTTTTTAAATCCCAAATCCCAAATTACAAATTCCAAACAAATTCCAAACCCGAATCTCGAGTGACCCCCTCACCCCACCCTCTCCCCTTAGGGGAGAGGGAAAGGATGAGGGGTTTTGAAATTTTGAATTTTGTACATTGGATTTTATTTGTAATTTGGTGTTTGGGATTTGGTGCTCGTATTTCTATGTTCTCCATTCAAACCAACCATCTGTCTAAGTCTTTCGAATCGTTGTCGGCCGTCAAAGACCTGAACTTGGAAGTGAAAACAGGGGAGATCTTTGGTCTGGTAGGGCCGGATGCCTCCGGGAAAACGACGACCATCCGGATGCTGTGCGGGATCCTCCCCCCTGATGGAGGGGAGGCAAAGGTCGCGGGGTATGATATTCACAAGGAGGCGGAATCCCTAAGAGAAAAAGTCGGTTATCTTCCTCAGCGATTCGGGCTCTACGGGGATCTTACCGTTCTCGAAAACATCCATTTTTACGGAGATCTCTATCAAGTCCCAAAACAGGAGAGAAAGGAGCGGATCGAAAGGCTCCTTCAATTTGCCAACCTGAAACCTTTCGGGAAACGAAGGGCCCAGGACCTCTCCGGCGGGATGAAACAAAAGCTGGGTCTGATCTGTGCTTTGATCCATACGCCCCAAATCCTCTTTCTTGATGAACCGACCACAGGGGTCGATCCGCTTTCTCGAAGAGATTTCTGGATCATCCTTTACGATTTGTTGAAAGAGGGGGTAACCATCCTTTTCTCGACTTCTTATCTGGATGAAGCCGAGCGCTGCAGCCATGTCGGCCTGATTTATCACGGTGACCTGCTCATTGCGGATACTCCCTCTGCCGTGAGGGCCCGAATCGGGGGGACGATATTGGAACTGCGGGTGGAGGACCGTCAGAAAGGAATGAAATTGCTTGAAGGGATCGAGTTTATTCGAAGCCTGGTCTTATCCGGGGATAAAATCCACGTTCACGTCGATGATCCTCAAAAGGCGGAAAAAAGGATTCGAGAGATTCTGAGCAAACAGGGGATGGAGATTGTCGATTTATTGGTGGTCCGCCCCTCGCTTGAGGACGCCTTTGTCTCCATGGTCCAAAACAAAACGATGAACGATGAACAGTAAACGATAAGTTCATAGTCCATCGTTCATTGTTCATCGTTTGGATGGATAAACTTCGATGAGTGATTATGTCGTTGCTGTCGAAAACTTAACCAAAACCTTCGGCGATTTCCTCGCTGTAGACCATATCCGCTTTCAGGTGGAAAAGGGAGAGATCTTCGGATTCCTGGGTCCAAATGGGGCCGGCAAGTCGACGACCATCCGAATGCTCTGCGGACTTTTGCTGCCTACTTCGGGAATAGGGCAGGTTGCAGGATTCGATATCATGAAGGAGCCGGAGAAGATAAAGCAAGCGATCGGGTACATGTCCCAGAAATTTTCACTTTACGATGACCTAAAGGTTGTTGAAAATCTCCATTTTTTTGGAGGAATTTACGGCCTCTCGGGCTCATCACAGAAAAGGAGAGAAAATGAGGTTTTCGGGATGATCGGCCTTCAAGATGTCCAAGATCGAATCACCCGAACGCTTGCTGTCGGGTCGAAACAGCGCCTCGCACTGGGATGTGCCATTCTCCATGAGCCTTCCATCCTATTCTTGGATGAACCTACCTCAGGGGTCGATCCGATCTCTCGAAGAAATTTCTGGAGTCTCATTCAACAGATGGCAGAAAGGGGTGTGACCACCTTTGTGACCACCCACTACATGGACGAAGCGGAGTATTGCGACCGCTTGGCCCTGATCTACCAGGGAAAGATCATCGCCATGGGAACGCCTTCCGAATTAAAAGTGAAGACTCTCCCACAGGGAATATTCGAAGTGGAATGTGATCCTCTCGTTACGGCTCTGGACCTCCTGAAGAAAGAGCCCTGGGTCTCGGACTCAGCCGTATTCGGAGACGGGCTTCATGTGGTCGGTAAGGAAGGCATCGATTTGGAGCGAGAAATCAACGCCCTTTTCCGAAAACACGGGATCCTTCTCAAGAGAATGGGAAGGATCAGGCCTTCCTTGGAGGATGTTTTCGTTTCACTGATTGAGGGAAAGGAGAAGCAGTGAATTTCTCCCGTACGTGGGCCATCGCGAAAAAAGAGTTTTTCCATATTTTCCGGGATCCAAGGAGCCTGGCACTGGTGATCCTCATGCCTGCTCTCCTGATGCTCCTCTTTGGATACGCCGTCACCCTCGATGTGAAGAAAATCTCAATGGCTGTCTTAGATCGAGACCGCACCCAGGAGAGCTTGAACTTCATCCAACGATTCAGCGCCTCTCCCTATTTCCATCTTCGCTTTTGGGTTCGAGACGAGAAGGAGATCAGGCGGCTCATCGACCAGGGTGACGTGAAGATCGGGTTGATGCTTCCCTGGGATTTTTCAAAAACAATCAAGGCAGAGAAGGTCGTTCCGATTCAAGCGTTAATCGACGGAGCCGATGCCAATACAGCCAGTCTTATTCTCAGTTATGCCCAGGCGATTGCCCGGGATTACACTCAGGAGAAAACCGTTCTGAAGGTCACGAGGATGGGAGCACAGAGAGTGAACTTTCCCATCGAAGCGCGGCCCAGGGTCTGGTTCAATGAAGATCTGGAGTCGAAGAATTATTTCATACCGGGACTGGTTGCGGTGATCATGTCGATCATCGGAGTGCTTCTTACCGGACAGGTGATCGTTCGGGAATGGGAGAAGGGGACGATGGAGCTTCTCATCTCTACGCCTGTTCGAAAAGAAGAACTGATGATTGGAAAGCTGTTCCCCTATTTTTTCTTAGGCCTATTAGACTTATCCCTGGCCGTTCTGATGGGCAAATGGGTCTTTCAGGTGCCCTTGAGAGGAAGTGTCGCCCTACTTCTTGCTCTCTCTTGTATCTATATTTTTGTAGCCCTGGCCCTCGGTTTGACCATTTCCACCTTTGCCAGGACACAGCTTTTAGCCAATCAGATGGCTATGATCACCGGGTTTCTGCCCACCTTCCTCCTCTCCGGATTCACCTTCTCGATCGCCAACATGCCCACCTGGCTCCAGATCATTACCTATGGGATTGCGCCTCGGTATTATGTGACGATCCTGAAGGAGATCTTTTTGAAAGGGGTAGGCTTCTCCTTTCTCTGGCGCGAAACCCTAGTGTTGATTGCGATGGCCATGGCAGGACTCTGGGTGGCGGCCAGGAGTTTCAAAAAGGAGTTGAGATAAAAAATGTTTCAAACGGTTCGATATTTATTCGTTAAGGAGTTGATTCAGACGTTGAGAGACAAGCGAATGCGGATCACCCTGATTGTTCCACCCGTCCTTCAACTGATCGTCTTCGGGTATGCCGCCAATCTGGATGTGAAACATATCCGCACGGCCATCCGGGATCTGGACCAGAGTTTTGAGTCGAGGGATCTTATCGGAAGGTTCGGAAGTTCAGAATATTTTGATATCGTCTCTTTTCCCGAGACCCCGAGGGAAGTCAAAGACCTCATTAATCAAGGAGAGGTCACGGTCAACATTGAGATCCCAACCGATTTTTCAAAGAAGTTGAAAAAAGGAGACACCGCCACGGTTCAGATCGTTCTGGATGGGTCCGAATCCAATACGGCATTGATCGCCCTGGGCTATGCGAACCAGATCCTTTCCGATTTCTCGACGCAGGTGCTCGTAAAAAGGTTGAATCGAGCCGGCATGATTGGCTTTGAGGAAGCAGGTGTGGCGCTGCAACAACGAATTTGGTTCAATCCAAATTTCGAAAGCAGGGTTTTTTACATCCCGGGAGTCATTGCCTCCATTGCCTTTCTCATCCCGATCATTTTGACCGCTCAGGCAATTGTTAGAGAGAGGGAGATCGGCACGCTTGAACAGATCATGGTGACGCCGATCCGTTCCTGGGAATTGATGTTAGGGAAAACCCTGCCTTTTGCTCTGTTCGGTCTTCTCGATGTCATCATGATCGCCCTGATCGGAGTGTTTTGGTTTGAGGTTCCTTTTCGAGGAAATCCCCTCGTCCTTCTATTGGGTGCCGTGCTCTTCCTGATGAGTTCTGTGGCGATTGGACTGTTTATCTCCACGATCTGCTCCACTCAACAACAAGCTCAGATTTCTACCTTCTTTTTTACGATGCCTGCTTTTACGCTATCCGGTTTTGCCTTTCCGATAGAGAATATGCCAGAATGGATCCAATACCTGACTTATGTCAACCCGCTGCGTTATTTTCTGGTCATCATTCGAGGCGTCTTTTTAAAGGAGAATGGCCTGGATATCCTGTGGCCCCAAATGCTGGCATTAGGCATCTTGGGCACGCTCATGATCCTTTTAAGCTCCCTGAGGTTCCAGAAGAGACTGAAATGAAAAAGGGTTCATGGATTCGGGGGTTCACGGGTTCAAGGGTTTATAATTCGAATGTGGAAAGTGGATGGTGGAATGCAGATTTGGCCACTTTCTACTCTCTACGATCTACCCTCGGGCGCTTGCCCCCTTGAATCCTTGACCGCTTGGACCCTTTTGTATCATTTCAACTGGAAGTGAAGAAACCGGTATGAAGAAAATCTTAATGAAAATCTACCGCAAGCTTTATCAGGCATATGGTCCCAGACACTGGTGGCCTGGAGAGACTTCTTTCGAGGTGATGGTCGGAGCCATCCTCACACAAAATACGTCTTGGAGAAATGTGGAGAAAGCGATTCAGAGGTTGAAAGGGAAGGCCGTGTTAAACCCGGAAGGGGTACATCGCCTTAGAAAATCGGAGTTGGCCCGGCTGATAAGATCATCGGGATACTATCGGGTCAAAGCCGATCGATTAAAATCGTTCATCGACTTTTTGTTTGGACAATACGGCGGGGATTTAAAGAGAATGAAAAAGGAGAGGCTGGAAGAGCTGAGAGAAGAGCTCCTGCGTGTCAAGGGAATCGGACCCGAAACGGCGGATAGCATCCTCCTTTACGGCCTCAAAAAACCTATTTTCGTTGTCGATGCCTATACAAGACGGGTCTTTTCTCGACACGGAGTTGTTTCAGAGAAAGCCTCTTACGAAGAAATCCAGAAACTCTTCATGGATCATCTTGCTCTTGACGAGGCATTGTTCAACGAATATCACGCCCTCATCGTTCATATCGGTAAGACGTTGTGCAAGAGAATACCGAGATGTGATATCTGTCCCTTGAAAGGCGTGAGGTATGGGCGTTAGGCGTAAGGTAAAAAAGGATTTCGGAAGAACCCTTCACCCCTGACGACTTACGGTAAAGAAATGACTTATTGGCAGAAAGAGATTCGAAGCCTGATGGGAAAGGCAATCCACGGTTACGGTTTGATCCAGGAGGGAGACCGCATTCTGGTGGGGGTCTCCGGTGGTAAGGATAGCCTGACATTGCTCCACCTTCTCCATGAACGAAGCAAGCGCGTTCCCGTCCGATACGAACTCATGCCGGTTTACATCGACCTGGGCTTCGGTTCTGGGAAGGCGGACACTTTGAGGAATTTTTTTGAAACAAAAAAGCTCCCGTACCATATCGAGTTCACCGATATTGGGAGGAAAGCGAACAGCTCCGAGAATCGGGAAAACCCGTGTTTTCTCTGCTCCTGGGAAAGGAGAAAACGCCTCTTCCATATCGCCAATCGTTTTAAATGTAACAAAATCGCCCTCGGTCATCATAAGGACGATATTATTGAGACGCTTCTTCTTAATATTTTTTACAGTGCTGAGATCAGCACGATGCTTCCTTTACAGAGTTTGTTCAAGGGGAAGATCACTCTCATCCGTCCTTTGGCCTTACTGGAAGAGAAAAAGATTGAGAGGTTTGCAAGAGAGATGGGACTGCCCTTTGGCCCCAGCGGTTGTCCAAGCTCTGAAAAAACGAAGAGAAAAGTGGTTAAGGATTTGATTGAAGCTCTGAGCAAGAAGGACCATCGGGTTAAAGGAAATATCTTCCGGGCTCTTTCCAACATTAAATTGGATTACACGCTGTTCAAAGAACGCTCTTGATTACTCAGATTTCAAAGATACTAACGCAGAAATTTCTGAACATTTTCAGGAATCTCTTGGTTTTCGCTTGACAAATCAAACCGATTGAAATCTAATATGGATCATTTCTAATTCTTATCAATGGGTTTGAAAAATAGGTATCGAAGGAGGGTCCTTTTATGAAAAAGATGTTTGTTGTTCTATTAATGATTTTGGGATTCGTTCTTTTAATCAGTGTTGGCGAAAGAGGAGCGGTTGGTCAGGGGAAAAAGGAACCTGTCAAGATTGGATTACTCGCAGAAAAGACGGGAGGATTGGCGGCCTACGGTTATTCCCATGAGAGGGTATTGGTGGCAGCAGTAAATAGGGTGAACAAAGGAGGTGGCATAGGTGGCCGTCCCATTGAATTATATGTTGAGGATAGTGAATCGAAGCCCTCGGTAGGCGCGCTAAAGTTTAGGAAGTTGGTTGAGACCAACGGTGTCGACTTTGTCTTTAATTCGAACAGTTCTGGGATTGCGATTGCGTGCAACCCAATTGCTCAGGAACTGAAGACCCCCTACTTCCCATGTTCTTCTGCTTCTGAGATTTCAGGGGAGAAGGGTAATCGCTATGTCTTCCAAAGTTGTACCAACGTGACACAGGAAAGCAAAGGAGGGGCAGAATTCGCTATCAAAAACATTGGGAAAAAATGGGTGACGGTTGTTGTGAACTATGCGTGGGGCTGGTCTAATGAGATGGAATTTACAAAATATATTACAGAAAAAGGAGGGAAGGTGCTTAAATCCGTTAGGGTTCCATTGGGAACAGGGGATTGGCTCCCTTATTTGAAAGGAAATATCCCCGCCGAAGCGGAAGCGGTTTATTTTGCAAACTTTGGTTCAGATTTTCTCTCTTTCAGTAGAGATTTACATGCGGTCCGTCCAGACATCAAAAGGCTTGGTGCGGTCTACGCCATTTCGGCGCAAGATCCGAAGAAACTTGGTATCGAAGGAGAAGGTCTTTATTGTATCACCTCCTACCCAACTCGTTTGGAAGGGTTGAACACCAAGTATAATAAGGATTTTCGCAATCTGATCGGAGTTGATCCGGATGGAAAAGAGGTTGGCACGGGTAAATATTTTGTTTTGGCCTATGATTGGGCAGTCTGGCAACCCTTCTTTGCACTGAAAGCGGGTATTGAAAAGAGTGGGTGGAAGGGAAGAGAAGATACTCCCAAACTCATTAAGACCTTGGAGGGAATATGTTTCAAGGAGAGTGTAGAGTTCCCTCAGGGGGATATGTGTATCCGGGCACAAGATCACCTGGCGATTACAGGGCTTTATATTGAGCAGATTCGAAAGGGCGAGCTGAAGGTTGTGGCAAGAATTCCAGGAAAGGATGCGACTTATACGCCCCCTACGGTAGATTTTACGAAAGAACCGCTTTAAAGCGTTTAGCTATCCCAATCAAGAATCCAGTCTTGTTAAACTCTTCGGGACTCCCGGTCCTATCGTTTGAGGGGTGAAGCTTACCCCCGCGAAGGCAAGGGCGGGAGGGGTAGAGGTTTTCAGTTTTGCCTGAGATCGTATCGACCACACTCTTCCTCCTCGTCAACGGCCTGATCTGGGGTCTCATCGTCGCCTTGATCGCCATCGGCCTCTCTCTGATCTTCGGTGTCATGGGGATCGTCAACATGGCCCATGGCGACATCTATATGGCGGGTGCGGTCCTCTCGTTTTATGTGGTGAGCATGCTCGGGAGTTTCTGGCTGAGCCTGGTGTTAGTCCCTGCCGCCATCATCCTCATCGCTGCCCCTATGGAGCGTTTTGTGTTAAGGCCCTACGAGGGCTATCACTCCACCACCATGATCGCCACGGTAGGGATCTCATTTATCATTCAGCAGATTGCCCTGGGGACCTACGGAGGGATTCCTAAAAAAATAACCAATCCTTGGCCGATCAGCTTCAATTTCCTCGGTGTGGACTACCCGGGTTATCGCTTCTTGGTCGCCTGTATTTCGATTCTCATTCTCGCCGGGCTCTGGCTTTTCTTGTACAAAACCTCTTACGGCATTTTGGTGAGGGCATCCATGCAAGATAGAGAAATGGCTAGCGCCATGGGGATCGACGTGAGCAAAGTCCTGATCACTACTTTCGTTATCGGGAGCATCCTTGCCGCACTGGGGGGAGTTCTGGCGGCGCCGATCAACCAGGTCTTTTATCTCATGGGAAATGATGTGATTCTCCTCTGTTTCATCGTTGTGATTATCGGCGGGTTAGGGAGCCTCAAAGGGACTCTGATCGCCGCCTTATCCCTCTGTTCCCTGGAGGGAGTCTTGGCGTCTGTGTTGTCTCCGGTGCAAGCGAGAGCCGCCATTTTTATCGTTATGATCATCGTTCTGATACGTCGCCCCAGGGGTCTATTTACCGAATGAGGTGATTTCTTGGATCCGGTAATGAACGGACGATCTGAAAAACCGATTGAGAAAAGAGAAACTCCGACCTATCTTGTGCTCATCTTTCTGGTTTTGTTGCTCGTCATGGGCATGGTCTTGCCGAAAGGTGCGAGATCGTTGGTAACGCACATGATGATCTTCTGCATCCTGGCCATGGGATATGATGTCTGCTTTGGTTTGACGAACCAGTGCAGCTTGGGCCACGCTGTCTTCTTCGGCGCAGGAGCCTACGGGGTGGTGCTTTCCATGTTACACTTGAAGGTAGGCATTCTGCCCTCCCTTTTCTTCAGCCTGGGGACGGGTTTCATACTGGCGCTGATCATGGGTTTGATCTGTGTCCGTCTCTCAGAAGCTTACTTTGTCATCATCACTGCGATTTTCTTCGCTGTCTTTCACCTATTCGCCATGGACCTGACGTGGCTAACAGGGGGAGATGACGGTCTTTCGCTAAACCTTCCGCCCCTTTCCCTTGGACCTGTGACGCTTTCCCTCTACCATCCCATGGTCAATTACTATTTTGTGCTGATCTTCCTCGGCATCAGCTACCTGATTTTGAATCGGATGGCCAGATCCCCGATGGGAAAAATCTTTATGTCGATCCGGGAAAACGAAAAAAGATTGCAATTTTTGGGATACGATGTTTTTCGTTATAAATTGATCGCTTTTATTGTCTCGGGGATCTTTTCGGCCCTGAGCGGAGGCCTCTACGCCCTGACGCTTCGTTACGCATCGGCTGATTTCTTCAGTTTTCCTTGGTCGATCATGCCCGTCGTATGGTGTCTCATCGGAGGTATTGGGACGCTCGCGGGTCCATGGATAGGGGTCGTCATCATGTCCCTCTTTCAGTATTACGTGAGCGCTTGGTGGACTTACTACTTGATTCTTTTCGGTATCATCATTCTATTGATTTTGAGGTTGTCCCGTAAGGGAATTCTCGGATATCTGATCAGCAGGAGATTGACGCAAAAGGCATGAATGGCGGGAATAAAATTCTGGAAACGGTTTCGGTGACGATGCGTTTTGGGGGTTTAACCGCCCTTGACGGCGTCACTTACTCCATTCGGGAAGGGGAGGTCAGGGGAATCATCGGACCCAATGGTGCGGGGAAGACGACCCTTTTCAATGTCATCACCGGCGAGCTGAAGCCCACATCGGGAAAGATATTCCTGAGAGGAAAGGAGATCAGCTCTCTCCCTCCTCATGCGATCTGTCAAGAAGGTTTGGGTCGAACTTTTCAATTAACCTTTATTTTCCCGGAAATGACGGTTTACGACAGCATCTGGGTAGGGGTGAACTCGAGGGCGAGGAGACCGTGGAACCCTTTTATCCTTGCCCACCAAGTAGACGATTTTTCTCAAAAGACAAAGGAGATCTGTCATCTTGTGGGATTGGAGGAAAAGATGAATGAGTTGGCCTCCAATCTTTCGTATGGAGATCAGAAGATTTTAGAAATAGCCATGGCTCTCAGCACCCGGCCCTCCATTCTCCTTTTGGACGAGCCCACGCAGGGGGTCAGTCCTCAAGAGACAGATAATATCGCAGCGGTGATTGAAAAATTGTCAAAAAGGATAACCATTATTTTAATCGAGCACAGCATGGATGTTGTATTACGCCTTTGCAGCAGTATCACAGTTTTGAATGAAGGCCGGGTGGTGGCCGAAGGCTCTCCGAAGGAGATCAGCAAGAATGAAGAAGTCCAGAGAGTCTACCTTGGAGAGGCGAGTTGAGTCTGTTGAGGGTTGAGGACATTCATACTTATTATGGAAGGAGCTACATCCTTCAGGGTACCTCTTTGGATGTAGAAAAAGGGGAAGTCGTCGCGCTGCTCGGTCGGAATGGGGCGGGTAAGACCACGACGTTGAAGACCATCATGGGCCTCGTCAAACCAAGGGCTGGGAGGATACTTTTCAAGGACGGAGATATCACAAGGCTTCCAGCTTTCAAGGTGGCGAGAAGGGGAATCGGTTACGTACCGCAAGGAAGGCAGCTCTTTCCCAAGATGACGGTACTGGAGAACCTCAAAACAGGCTTGCGTGATCAATCAGACGCACAACAGTTGGAAAGCGTTTTCAGCCTGTTTCCAGTCCTTCAGGAGAGATTGAACCAGTTGGCAGGAACCTTAAGCGGAGGAGAGCAGCAGGCTCTCGCCATTTCGAGGGCATTGATTAAGAGACCTGACATCATCTTATTGGACGAGCCCACCACCGGCCTGATGCCTATTTTTGTATTCACGGTAAAAGAGATTATCAAGAAGCTGACAGAAAATGGCATAGCCATCCTATTAGTTGAAGAGAAAATTCCCTTTGCCCTATCCGTAGCGGATCAGGTTTATTTTATGGTGAAGGGGAAGATCGGATATCGTACCCGAAAGGAGGAACTTCAGGGGAAGAAAGAAATTCTAATCCGCTATCTCGGGGTAGAGGTTTAATTGGACGTCCTCCGGAGGTCAAATTTCCGTAGAGGAGAGGCTATTCCGTGGAAACTCTTACTTCTTTGCCCTGGCAGCTAAGTGGACGATTAAGTCAATCCGACTTTTTTCGGGGTCTCTCTGAGATGTTCCTAGTTTCGAATATCCTCGGTGTTGAGTTTAAGGCGGTCTGGAAAGTTCACATCGTATCCTTCTTTGACAAGCCGTTCGTAAAAATGAGAACCAGTGAAACTCGACTCACGTGTTACTGAACTTGTACTCATCTGTCAGCCAGAATTTTTGCTTTTTCCGGAGGATACTTTAAAAGCAAACTGAGACCAAATCCAATCAGCGGGAAGATTAGGATTGATTTCATAGCTGTCGGCACCCCCCAATGATCAGCAATTATTCCAAGAAGGGTTACCCCAATTCCTCCTGTCCCAACAGAAAACCCAGCCGTTAAACCCGAGGCCATACCCAAGCGTTGGGGTAAAAGGGTTTGTGCCATGACTACTGTCACAGAGAAGGTCGAAATCAGTACCATCCCCGATATTCCAAAGATTGCGAAGGCTATCCACCCTTCCGAATTGTTAAAATAGAGGAGTAAGGGAAAGGTTGCAATCATCGTGGCCGCAAGAAATTTTTTGTGGCCCCACAGATCGGCGAGTGGAGCACCGATAAGGGTGCCCAATGCGCCGGCCATCAGAAAGGTTGAAATGAGTTTTCCTGCGTAAAGAGGGTCTCCTTTCAAAAAATGGAGGTAATAAAAAGGGATATAAGTCATCAGCCCGTATTGTATAAAGGATCTCAGGGTGACGATACCGATAAGCAGAAGAAGCGAAATGGTTTCTTTTTGCGAAATGGATTGCTTAGGTTGTTTCTTCAAATGTATAAAAGCGGAATGAACAGGAGCGGAGAGCCATGAGAGGGAGAGGAAGAGGATTCCTGCCATTAGCATTCCCGGGACAATCATCCCCAACGTACCCTTTAGGCCAAAGGAGGTAACGAGCGTAAGTACGCACATTGGGCCTAGGGCGATTCCTAAATTTCCTCCTACTGAAAAGATCGACATACCGGTTGCCTTCTTTTGTCCAGTGAAAAAATAGGCCGTTTTGAACCCCTCCGGATGAAAACTCGCGATCCCGATGCCGCTTACAATGACACAAACAAGTAGAAAAGAATAGTTGGGGACGAATCCAGATATGGACAATCCAAGACAGGCGATGAAAGGGGCTAAGGGGAGTAACCATCCTATTGGACGCTTATCGGAGTAATATCCGAATACAGGTTGGATGACGGATGAAGTCAGATTTCCAAACAGAAGAATAACACCGGCCATCGTGTAGGAGAGACTAAAAGCCTCTTTGAAGAAAGGAAGGAGGACAGGCAGTACCCCTTGATTGATATCCGTAATGGCATGGCCGGCGCTAAGAATGGTCAGTGCCTTTTTATTTATCTTCATCGTCGCGGTTCCGATTATCAATGATTGAAATTCATCTTGTCAAATGATATATAATGCCTTTAAAGTGAAGTATGAGCCTGTTTTCGAAGGCGGGTTTTCACTCTACTAAAAATAGCCAGCAAGTTGTTTAGATTTTGGAAAGATCTCTGCCAAGATTGATCGGGAAGACCTTGATGCTTGACCAATTAGACTTTTAGATTTTTGTATTAGTAACCGTTTGATATTCTGCACTGAAGGAATAGGTAGAGCCTACATGGTTATTTTCTCTAACTCTCTAAATTATATTTAATTAATTCCTTCATGAAAGAGATTGCCGAAAAACTGAAATCCCTTCGATTGGCAAACTGGATGATGCTCAAACAACTGGCTAACAAGGCCGGTTGCATAGATGCTTACCTCTCCCAGCTTGAGAAGGAACGGGCAAACCTTTCCATCATGATGCTGAAAAAAATTGCCTCCGCCCTTGAGGAACCAAAGTTTCTATTTTTCATCCCAGGAACCTCATGGCTGGTTGAACCCTGGCAAAAAGAAGGCGATTGTGATATGGGTAGTGAGCCCACCAATTTTTTAATGAAAAAGGTAAGGCAATGGTGTAGGGAGGTGAAGAATCAACTATCGATCTGAATCAAACCGTGTCATCATTTTAGAAAGGAGGGATCTTATGCGGAAGCTATGTCTCGGAGTTATCATCGTAGGACTGATCGTCTTTTTGAGTTCTGGAATCGGTTCAGCCCAACAAAAATTCAGGATCGGGTGTGCGGATCCCCTTACGGGAACATTCGGCAGGGATGGAAATCTGGTGAAGGACGCCTATACCTTTTGGGCCGATCTTATCAATTCAAAGGGAGGCATCGAGGTTAAGGGGAAAAGATACCCGGTCGAACTCACCTTCATTGACGATAAATCGACTGCTGCCGAAAATGCAAAATTCACGGAAAAGTTGATCACCGAGGATAAAGTCGATTTGATCCTGGGCGGGTTTGGTAGCGATTCAGTCTTCGCAGGCAGTGCCGTAGCAGAGAAATACAAGTATCCCTTAATCAGTGGTGCGGCCAGTTCGAACAAGCTCTTCGATCGGGGTTTCAAATACTATTTTTCCACTATAGGGAAAGCGACCGAAGAAGTCCGTGGTTGTGTGGACGTCGTTCAAATTCTCTCCCCAAAACCTAAAACAGGGGCGATCATTGGGGCGGACATCCTTTTTACTGCCCTGGCCTGTGAAGGCTATAAAAAATATGCTGCTCAGAACGGGATTGAGATTATCCTCTTTGAACTCTTTCCCATCACCCTTCAAGATTATAACTCGATGCTTCTGAAAGTGAAGCAGAAGAACCCCGATGTTTTGTTTGTAGGATCTCATTTGATGGTAGCGATGAAGACGATCAAGGGGATGAAGGAGATCGATTTTACACCCAAGATGGTCACTTTCAGCTATGGTCCAACCGTCCCCGACTTTGTCAAGAATTTAGGGAAAGATGCAGAATATGTCCTAGCGGCGTCTGAGTGGGCTCCAAACTTGCCCTATAAGGACCCGCTCTTTGGTACTGCCAAACAATTCAATGAAAACTATTTCAAAAAATACGGACGCTACCCTGACTATGTCGAGGCAGCATCAGCAGCCGGAGCCTATGCAATGCAGATTGCTGTTGAAAAGTTGGGGATCACGCCCCCGGTCAGGGAGGAGGACCGGGTAAGGCTGATGGAGGAACTTCATAGGCAAAATCTGATGACCTTCTACGGCGTCGTCAAATTTGCTACCGATGGTGCGAACGAGGCCCATCCGCCCGTGGTCGTTCAGGTACAAAATGGGAAGCTGGTTAATGTCTTTCCTAAAAACGCAGCAGAGGCAGCTCCATGGTATCCTATGAAACCATGGAAAGAAAGATAGATAAAAGACTGTGAGGAGCGACGTAGGGGCGGGTTCTCTCGCGACTTGCCCCTATAATCGTTTTTAGGCTTAAATATCACGCACGAAAGTTTTGGAAGAAATGCTTCTATTTTTACAATCCTTGCTTAACGGGATCCTCCTCGGAGGGATTTACGCCTCTTACTCAGCCGGGTTTTCATTGATCTTTGGGGTCATGGGGGTCATCAATATCTTCCATGGTGAAATGGTGATGTTGGGAGCCTTCCTTACTTACTGGGTTTTTACTCTATTTCATATCGATCCGTTTTTGACAATCCCTCTTTCAACTATCTCTCTTTTTATCTTCGGGTATCTGGTCCAGAGATTCGTCATCAATAGGGTGGTCGAGGAACCTCCCATGATTTCGTACATTCTCACATTCGGTATTCATTTAATTATTGCCTATACAGCCTTATGGGTCTGGACGGCCGATTTCAGAACGGTGACGACGAGCTACTCGGGATTTAATGCGAACATTGGTGGAATGATCGTCCCTTACGCCAGGTTAGCGACCTTCGGATTAGCCCTTTTCGTCGTAGTCGGGCTGTACATTCTTCTGTATAAGAGCGAGGTAGGAAGAGCGATTCAGGCGACAGCCCAGGATAAGGAAGTGGCACGTCTGATGGGGGTCAATATCAATAGAATTTATGCCATAACATTTGGGGTCGGAGCAGCGATTACAGGTATTGCCGGCTCATTGGTCTCCACATATTTTATCGTCTATCCACAAATGGGACTTCCTTATACGATCATTGCCTTCTGCGTGGTTGTTTTGGGAGGGATGGGATACATTCCGGGTGCCCTCTGGGGAGGACTGATCTTGGGGGTGGTTCAATCTCTCACAGCGACCTATCTTAATGCAGGGCTGTCAGGGGCCTTCACATTTATCCTACTCTTCATTATGCTGGTTGTTAGGCCTGCAGGCATCGTGGGAAAGGGAATTGTTGAATAGGTCTATGTTCAGGAAATTGTCTCCGACTCTCGTCGTCGCAATCGTAATCAGTCTTCTCATTGTCCCTTTTGCAGGAGTTTCGGGATATGTCATCCGTCTTCTCGCGATGATCTTTTTCTGGATCGGCAAGGCAGGCTGTTGGAATATCATCTCTGGATATACTGGCTATATCGATTTTGGCGCCGTGGGATATTATGGAATCGGTTCCTACGTCACAGCCATACTCATGTCAAAGGGGCAGGTCCCGTTTCTATTCTCGATTTTGATCAGCGGCATCGTTTCAGCCTTGATCGCCCTACCCATCGGCCTGCCTACACTTCGATTGAAAGGGGCTTATTTTGGAATTGCGACGCTTGCCTTCGCCGAAGCGATAAAGCAGATCATTCTCGAATTCGACAAAACTGTTGGAGTTAATTTTTTTGAAGGCCCCCATGGAATCACTTTACCCATTGGTCCCCAAAACGAATTCTTCTATTATATTGGAGTTGTGGTCATGATTGCTGTGATTGGAATCACCTACTGGATCAGACGATCCAAATTTGGCTATGCCCTTCGCGCCATTCATGAAGCTGAGCATGCGGCTGAGCTTTCAGGTGTGGATACATTGAGGGCGAAAGTCAAAGCTTATATGATCAGTGCCTTCTTTTTGGGGCTGATGGGAGGGGTTGAGGCTTATTGGCTCACCTACATTACACCCCACATGGTCTTTGACGTCCTCATCACGATTCAGATGGTGGTGATGTCCTTACTGGGAGGCATTGGGACGGTGTTCGGACCGGTGGTTGGAGCTTCGTTTTTAACGATCCTTTATGAACTGCTTCATAGAGATTTTCCTTATACCTATACGATTATTGTCGGGTTTATCGTCGTCGTGGTGGTTCTTCTTATGCCCAAGGGGATTATAGGAACCTTACAAACAAAACGGGTGATACAGAGAACCCGACTAATGCAATAAACTTATATGGCAATACTCGAAGGAAGGAATTTAACGAAATATTTTGGGGCTCTTGCTGCCGTCAATTCTGTAGATTTCTCAGTAGAAAAAGGGGAGGTCTTAGGGATGATCGGTCCGAACGGGGCTGGAAAATCAACTCTCTTCAATGTGATTATGGGAGTCTATAAACCTGATAGGGGCGAAGTGGTTTTGAAGGGAAAAACAGTTTCAGGGTTAAAACCTCACAAAATTTGCAGGATGGGAATAGCTAAGACCTCGCAGATTGTCCAGCCTTTCACTCAGATGAGTGTCCTTGAGAATGTCTTAGTGGGCGGGCTTTACGGAAAGAACCTTTCCTTTGCCAATGCAACTCGGGAGGCGGAAGAGATTTTAGAGTTCGTTGACCTTGGAGGTTTGAAGGAGATGGCTTCTGGCTCCATCACTGTACCACATCGAAGACGGCTGGAACTGGCGAGAGCAATCGCAACAGGCGCGGAGATCATCCTCCTGGACGAGAATATGGCAGGACTGAATCCAACGGAAATCGAAGAGGTTCTGAAACTTTTAAGAAAAATTCGAAATCGGGGCAAGACGCTGATCGTAGTGGAACATATCATGCGTGTCGTCATGGGAATTTCTGATCGGATCATTGTCCTCAATTACGGAGAAAAGATCGCCGAAGGGACTCCTTCTGAGGTGGCGAATGATGAAAAGGTTATCGAGGCCTATTTAGGTGAAAAAGTATGCTTCGTGTAGATAAAATCAAAGTGTTTTATGGAGATGTTCAAGTCTTATGGGATGTTTCTTTAAAAGTCGATGAAGGGGAAATTGTCACTGTCGTAGGACCCAATGGCTCGGGGAAGTCAACCCTTCTCCATACGATTGTAAATCTAAATCATCCAAAAAAGACCGAGCAAAAAGATTCAGGTATCTTTTATCGAGGGAACAGGATGGATGGTTTTTCCCCTGAGGAAACAGTAAAGTTTGGGATTGCCATCGTTCCGGAAGGGGCGAGGGTTTTCCCCGAAATGAGTGTGCTCGATAACTTGAAGATGGGATCTTATATCAAGAAGGCGAGGGAGGTTCGTGAAAAAACCTTAGAAGAGGTTTATACCCTTTTCCCAAGGCTGCAAGAGAGAGAATCTCAGAAGGCAAAGACATTAAGTGGAGGAGAGCGGCAGATGTTGGCTGTGGGAAGGGCGCTCATGTCAAAACCAGACCTTCTTCTTCTGGATGAGCCCTCTTTAGGACTTCAACCCATGTTGGTGACCCGGACCTTCGAAGCCATTCGAGAGATTAACCGAAAAAGGGTTACTATTCTCTTGGTGGAGCAAAATGTCAACTACTCCCTTGAAATTAGCCATCGGGCCTATGTCCTTGAAAATGGGAGGATCGTGTTAGAGGGGAAAGGGAGCGAACTCCTTAATAACCAGCATGTGAAAAAAGCGTATCTTGCAATGTAAATTGACAATGTCCCCTCACCCTGCCTCTCCCCCAAGGAGAGAGGGGAAGAGTGGGGAGCAGAAAGGATCTGAAATGGAAGTGAAGAAACTCAAAAACTACATCAATGGACAGTGGGTAGAATCAAAAACGAATCAATGGCTTGAAGTGAGAAACCCGGCAAAGGATGAAGTGATCGCTCTTTGCCCTGAGACAACCAAAGAAGAAATCGACCGGACGGTCAGGGCATCCCAGGAGGCCTTCTGGAATTGGAGAATAACACCGCCACCCAGGCGCGCAAAGCTTCTCTTTGATTTTCATGAGAAACTTCAGAAACATCAGGCTGAGATTGCTGAGCTGATTGTAAACGAAAACGGGAAGACCTTGCCGGATGCCATTGGAGAAATGACAAGAGCCATGGAATACGTGGAGCATGCCTGTGCAGGGCCAGAGCTGATGAAGGGAAGCCATGCCGAAGATGTGGGCACTGGTGTTGACACCATGTACGTCCGGGAACCCCTCGGACCTTTTGTCATCCTCCCACCATTCAATTTCCCTGCGATGATTGCTCTATATTTTGTGTGGGCCACTGCCGCTGGAGATACAGCCATCATCAAATCGAGCCGTCTCTGTCCGATGACCATTACCCGGATCATCGAGGTCGCTGAAGAATGCGGTTTCCCCAAGGGGGTGATCAATCTTCTGCACGGCTCTGGTAGCGGCGTCGGGGACGCCCTCATTACGCATCCGGGAACAGTGGGTGTCACTTTCGTGGGTTCTTCAAAGGTGGGAGAACATGTTTACAAGACGGCGATCAACCACGATAAAAGAGCTCAGTGTCAGGGAGGCGCAAAGAACCATGTCCTGATTGCCGAGGATGCGGTGATCGATGAGGTGATGCAGAATGTGGTCGACTCTTGCTTTGGTCACGTGGGGGAAAGGTGTTTTGCTGTGTCGAACGTGCTGGCTGTTGAGAAGATTTACGATAAGGTGAAAGAGAAATTCATTGAGCTCTCTAAGAAACTGGTACTGGGGTACGGGATGGATAAAGGCGTGACACTGGGGCCGGTTGTTTCGAGGGATGCGTTGGATAAGATTTTGAAGGAAGTCGATCGGGGAATCAAGGACGGGGCGAAGTTGATTCTCGATGGGAGAAATCCTAAGGTTGAGAAGTATCCCAGGGGTTATTTTCTCGGCCCGACGGTATTAGAGGCTGAGCCTGGAATGCGAATCTTTCAGGAAGAGGTCTTTGGTCCGGTTCGGTGCCTTAAAAAGGTAAAGGATCTGGCGGAAGGGGTCGAAGTCATTAATCGGAGTCCTTATGGGCACACGGCCAATCTTTATACAGAAAACGGAGGTTGGGCACGAGAGTTTGCCCGTTTGGTTCATGTGGGTCAGGTAGGGATCAATATTGGAACTCCTGCACCCATCGCCTACTTTCCTGTGGGAGGGAAGAAGATCTCCATGTTTGGAGACATTCGAGGCCGTGCGAACGAGGCGATCGATTTCTATACGGACAAGAAGGTGATTATCAGCAGGTGGCATTCTTCATTTCATGGTGTGTCCAAAAGCTTGGATGACGGGTTTGCCATGAAATATTTAAAAAAATAGAAATCCCAAATGCCAAAGTCCAAATCCCAAATAAATTTCAAACACCAATGTCAAACCGCCCCAAACGAATTTGTTTGGAGTTTGGAAAATTGGAATTGCTTAGAAAATAAAATAACTAAGGATTACCGTCCTTCGTCATTCCTGCGAAAGCAGGAATCTATGCCTTCGGAATTATTCTGGATTCCCGCCTGCGCGGGAATGACAACCCTGAGGTATTGGTATGAATCAATTTTCATCGTTCGTAGGTGACGAATCCGTCATGTAAAATTTATTTGTGATTTGAGGATTGGAACTTGGAATTTATATCGTTGGCTCGACATGGACATAACTATTAAGTTCATACTGAATGGGAAATGGATTCGAGTGGAAGTGCCTGCTCATTGGACTCTCCTAAAACTTCTTCGTGAGAAGATGGGTCTCACGGGCACCAAAGAAGGTTGCGGGATCGGTGAATGCGGAGCCTGCACCGTACTCATCGACGGGATACCTGTGAATGCCTGTCTGGTCTTGGCTCCAAAAGTGGACGGAAGGAAAGTCGAGACCGTAGAAGGCCTTGGAAGTCAAGAATCTCTTCATCCGTTACAAAAATCTTTCATTGACCATGGGGCAATCCAATGTGGTTTTTGCACTCCGGGAATATTGATGTCCTCAAAAGCATTATTGGGAAAAAATTCAAATCCCACCCGAGCGGAGATCAAAGAAGCGATCTCAGGCCATCTCTGTCGGTGCACAGGTTATCATCAGATCATCGAAGCTATAGAAGCGCTAAAAGAATAGATAAAAATGTCAAAGTCCAAAATCCAAATGTTGAATGAATGCCAAAATTCAAATCAAGAAATTTTGATATTTGAGTTTTGGATTTGATTTGAAACTGATTCACCTTCGGTTCATCACTTCTTGCGAACTCTGTCATTTGGCATTTTAAATATGATACCTCCTTTTGACTATAAAAATCCGGATACGATTGACGAAGCGATCGATCTTCTGTCGCAGGCCGAGGAAAAAGCAAAGATCATTGCTGGCGGGACAGATTTGGTGATCGGGCTGCGGAACGGAGATCACACCCCTCAATTCGTCATCGACGTCACAAGGATAGCGGAGCTTCGGAAGATTGAAGAGAAGGACGGGAAAATTGCTATCGGTGCTGCAGTCACCCATTCTGAAATTTCTTCTTCTTCTATCATAAAGAAATATGGGAAAGTTTTGTCTGATGCAGCTTCTGAAATTGGCTCTCCACAGATCAGAAATGTTGGGACGATCGGCGGGAATATCATCAATGCCTCTCCGGCAGCGGATACCATTCCTCCATTGATGGTCTTAAATGCCGTAGGAAGGGTCATGTCCAAGAAAGGAGAGAGGGAAGTTCCCCTCCGTCAACTGTTCAAAGGTCCCTATGAGACAAACTTAAAACCTCATGAACTTCTGGCTCAAGTCATATTCCAAAAACTTCCTTCAGATATGAGAAGCAGTTTTCTTCGACTTGCCAGAAGGGACGCCATGGCGATAGCGAGAATGAGCGTCGCTATTGTCCTTCACATGGAAAAGAAAAAAAATAGGATTGTAGATATTCGCATCGCTGTGGGATCTGTCACCCCGACCCCTCGAAGGTTTTCAGAGGCTGAAGATCTTTTACGTGGGAAAACGTTCGATGAGGAGGCTTTACGAACAGCTTCTCTTAAAATTTCTGAGACGATGATCAACCGAACTGGAATCCGGCCTTCGACTTCTTATAAGCGGCCGGTAATCGAAGCTTTATTTGTGAGGGGAATGAAGAAGGCCCTCGAAGGGTAGGCATGAAGCGGGTAGGGATTGAAATCCCCAAAGTTGATGTTCTGGAGAAGGCACTGGGGGAAGCAAAGTATGGCGCAGATTTACCTCCTGGAGAAATCCTTTGCCTCAAGGTGGTCCGCAGTGCAAAGCCTCATGCCAAGATTGTAAGAATCGAGATGGATGAGGCCCTCAGGATTCCAGACGTAGAGAGGATCTTCACAGCGAAAGATATTCCCGGGAAGAATCTGATTGGGACAATTACCAAGGACCAGCCCGTCCTGGCTTCAGATCGTGTGAGATATATCGGTGACCCAGTTGCGTTGATCGCTGCCAAAACTGAAGAGGCAGTAAATGAGGCTGCCAAGAAACTGGCTGTGGTCTATGAAGATCTTCCATGCATTAACCGACCAGAAGAAGCCCTCGAACCTTATGCCCCTTTGATTCACGATAAGGGAAACCTGCTCTTAGAATTTCATGTAATCAAAGGTGATGCTCAGAAGGGGTTTAAAGAGGCGGATGTCATCGTTGAAGAAACGTATTGGACGCCATGGATTGACCATGCCTATTTGGAGCCCGATGCTGGCATCTCTTATCTGGATGAAGAAGGAAGAATTACGGTAGTCTGCCCGACTCAGAATGTCCATTATGATCAGAGAGAGGTGGCTTCAGTTCTCTCCTTGCCATTGGATAAGGTAAGGATCATCCAATCTGCAACCGGAGGAGGATTCGGAGGAAGATTAGACATCACAGTACAGTGTTTGCTGGCCCTGGCAGTTTTTCATCTGAAAAGGCCGGTAAAGATTGTTTACTCTCGAGAAGAAGTTTTTCAGGTTACATCCAAGCGTCATCCTTTAAAAATTCAATACAAAAGTGGTGCGGAGAAAGACGGAACGCTTACGGCTGTGGAAGTTGATATTTTAGGTGACACGGGTGCGTATGCTTCCTATGGGGCAACAGTGGGCATCCGATCGGCAGTCCATGCTACTGGTCCCTATCAGATTCCTCATGTGAAGGTGAGAAGCCGGATGGCTTACACCAACAACTCATGGTCGGGTGCGATGCGGGGGTTTGGAGTTCCTCAAATGGCTTTTGCTCACGAATCCCAGATGGATCTCCTCGCTCAAGCCTTGACGATAGATCCAATTGAGCTTCGCCTTAAAAATTCTCTTCGTGTGGGTTCTGAGACAGCCACCGGTCAAACCTTGATGGCGAGTGTTGGAATAGGGGAAACACTGAGGAGAGTGAAAGAATGGAGAGACCGTTTTCCCTTCTCCAAGGAAGATTCAAAAAAACCCTACATCAAGAAAGGAATTGGGGTTGCCTCAATGTGGTATGGGATCGGCAATACAGGAATTTCGAACCCTTCCACCGCCCAGATGGAAATTGGTCCCGATGGGGAAGTCAGACTTTTTACAGGGGTAGCTGATATTGGCCAGGGTTCGGACACGGCCCTTCTTCAAATCGCCTCTGAAGCGATAGGGGTCCTTTTAAAAGAGATCCGTCTCATTCGAGCTGATACAGCCTTGACCACGGATGCAGGCGCAACCTCAGCAAGCCGCCAGACCTATATCTCCGGAAATGCCACTCTCGATGCCATTCAGAATTTGAAGGAGGAAGCGATTAAAGAAGCAAGTCGGATATTAGGGGTTGAGGGAAAAGATCTTTACTTCGAAGATGGAGAGATCAAGCAGAAGTCAAAACCCTCAATCTCCATTTCAATCAAGGAGGTGGGTAAAAGGTGTGGGAGGGTATTAAGGGGAGAAGGCCATTTCGACCCGGAGACGACCCGGCTTGATCCTGAGACCGGGCGGGGATCTCCGTATGCCACTTATGCATTTGCCACCCACTTAGCAGAGGTGGAGGTTGATATGGAGACCGGAAAGGTAAAAGTCAATCGGGTGGTTGCGAGCCACGATGTAGGAAAGGCCATCCATCCGAAAAACGTGATTGGGCAAATCATGGGCGGTGTGGCCATGGGGACAGGATTTGCTCTGATGGAAGATTTCATCCCGGGGGAGACAACCTCTTTTGTCGATTATCTTATTCCAACATCGAAAGACGTTCCAGAGGTCATTCCCATTATCGTCGAAGATGAAGAACCAACCGGGCCCTTCGGCGCAAAAGGGGTTGGAGAGCCTGCCCTCATTCCATCAGCTCCGGCAATTTTGAATGCGATTGCAGATGCAATTGGCGAGAGAGTTTATCATCTTCCAGCAAACTTAGAACGGGTGTTAGAAGTGGTACGGAAAAGCAGGATGAATAAGTAGAGTAGTACAATAATATTTTGTCATTCCTGCGGAAGCAGGAATCCATTTTTAGTCTGGATTCCCGTTTTCACGGGAATGACAAGATTGATTGAAAAGGAGGAGTAGATGGCTAAATTGATGATCAAAAATATCGGTACTTTGGTTTCGGGGAATATTTCTAATCCCCTTTTAGACGCCGACGCTATCATCATCGGGGGAGGATTGATCGAAGCTGTCGGCAAAGAGAAGAGTTTTGATACCAAGGGCGTGGATCAGGTGATGGACATTGGGGGAATGACCATTACTCCTGGACTCATTGATTCCCATTGCCATCCTGTTTTTGGAGATTTTACACCCAGGCAGAAGATGATGGATTTTATCGAATCGTCACTGCATGGAGGGGTGACCACGGTTATCTCAGCAGGGGAGGTTCACCTGGTTGGAAGGCCGAAAGATGTTGCCGGGACGAAGGCTCTGGCCATCCTTGCCGCGAAATCATTTGCCAGTGCCAGACCTGCAGGGGTGAAGGTTCTGGGTGGTGGTCTTATTCTTGAGCCCGGTTTGCAGGAGAAGGATTTTGAGGAGTTGGCAAAAGAAGGCGTTAAGGTAGTTGGGGAGATTGGGCTGGGAGGTGTGAAGAGTCCCAAGGATGCTGCCCCCATGGTTAAATGGGCGAAGAAGTACGGGATGGTTGTGATGATGCATACTGGGGGAACTTCCATCCCTGGAAGCGCAACGGTTCCCGCGGATGATGTCATCACTGCGGGTGCGGATATTGTTTCCCATATCAACGGGGGACCCACAGCTATCTCGATTACGGAAGCAGAGAAATTGATTCGAAAGACCTCTCTTATTCTAGAGATTGTCCATTGTGGAAATTCAAAAATGATAGTGGATGTGATGGAGATTGTGAAAGAAGTGAAGGCATATTCCAGAATCATCATTGGAAATGATGCTCCTTCTGGAACGGGTGTAATCCCTCTTGGAATTCTCAGGGTGATCAATTTCTTGGCATCCCTTTGCGGTGTGAAGGCGGAAGAAGCCATTGCCATGGCAACCGGCAATACAGCAAGAGTTTACAAGTTGAACAGAGGAGTGGTTGAAGTTGGAAAGGAAGCTGATCTGGTGATCATGGACGCACCCATGGGGTCCGTGGGCAAAGATGCGCTCTCTGCGATTGAGGCGGGTGATATTCCGGGGATTGCGGGAGTAATGATCGATGGAGTAACGAGGGTCGGGGTGAGTCGCAACACGCCACCACCCAACCGTAAAACCGTTAGTGGTAAGGCGTGAGGCGTAAAGTGTGAAGAGAAAAGAGTAACCCTATTAAATCGGCAGGTGCATGTGCTTCCAAAACTTTATAATTGCGGTTCTATTATAAGCCTAATGGGTAACATGCGATTTTGCTTAAAGTGGCCTTTGCTATATGCTTATAGACAAAGTAATAAAACGTTCAAAGGGGCCACTATAAAGTTTTTCCAGCACATCCACCTGCCTCTGGCAACATTACTTTTGCAACGGTCAGGTAAAAATGTTTACCCCTTACGCCTAACACCTTGCGCTTTACGAGAGTTAGAGGGTTGAAACATGATTGTTGATTGGGAAACTTGTATTGGCTGTGGCTTGTGTATCGATGTTTGTCCCCTCCAGGCCATTTCCATGGCGCCGGAGAAAAAAGCCTCTATCTCTAAAATCTGCGTAGATTGCGAGGCCTGCACAAAAGTCTGCCCGAAGGAGGCGATTGCGCCTGCACCAGAACCGAGAAATGGGGGTGTTAGATGTCTATCGTGTCCGATCTCTTGTTACATCCAGGCTGGCAAAACGGGGGCCTGTCAAAGATTCGTTAATTTTGACGGAGAACTCATTCGGAACATTCCGCTCCAGCGTTATGAAGATGTCAAGAAGATCGTGGGTGAAGATTATGAGGAAGTCATTCGTAAACCTTTGATCACTGGCATTGGAGCTGGAACTACTTATCCCGATACCAAGCCCGCCCCATACATTGTTCAATCTCGATTGAAAGGGATTGATGTCGTCACAGTCGTCACAGAAGCTCCGTTGAGTTACAGTGGCATCAAGGTGAAAGTCGATACAGATCTCCATATGGGGAATGAAGGTGCGCCTGTTCTGGTAGGGAAGAAGAAGGTAGGACACCTCTGCACAGAGGAATACGGTTCTAAAATTCTTTCGCTGGGAGGAGTCAACCTCTTAACCGGAAAAGATGGTATTTATGTGGCGAAACTTATTGTTGACATTGCTAATCGAAGAGAGGTCCGTGTTAAAGTGGAGGAAGGGGCTGAATTGATTCTCCAGGCAGGCAAAGCTCCGGTCATTGATGGGGAGATTGGGACAAGGATGAGAGTAGGTTGCGGCAGCGCCTCGATGGGTCTTTTCGGCAGATATTTTTTAGATGCTGCGGATGAAGTGATTGTCCTTGATGCTCACCTGATCGGGCAATTCACAGAGCATGCAGCGGGGAAAGGACTGAATGCAAAGTATAGTGGCATCCGGTTGAAGGCGAGGCGATCCACTCCTGGAAGATATTTTGGGGAACATGGCCGAGGTTGGGGTGGTACGCCCATTCAAGATCCCATTGATATCGTCGAAGGATTCGATTCGAAGATTGCCAAACCTGGGATGACCGTCCTGATTACCGAGACCACAGCAGAAAGGGCGGCCATGTTTCGCCTGGGAAAGGACGGGAAGTTTACGCAGATTGAATTGACCCCAAAAGCAAAGACGGCAGTGGATATGATTGCCGCTAATTGTCAACCATCAAGGGTTTCAGCGGTTCTTGTAGGCGGTTCTGGCGGAAGTGCAAGGGCAGGGGTCACAAAGATACCCGTAAAACTCAATCAAGCCATTCATCAAAACCGGGCAAAGTTGACCGTGGGGGGAGCGCCGACCTATATCCTTCCGGGTGGCGGAATCACTTTCTTAGTCGATGTGGAAAAGGTGATGGTCAGAGCTTTTACGTATGTTCCCACTCCAGCAACTGTTGTTCCTCTCGAATATACGATGAGGTTGAAAGAGTATCTTGAAATGGGTGGCCATAAGGGGAAGATCCGAAAACTGAAAGATGTCCTGGAGGAGTTAAGGCGGAGGAGTCAGATTTAACTCCTCTCGCTGCTGTGGCGGGGACAGCCTCTGATGTTTACAAGGGGAAGTGGTTTGGACAGATTCTTTGGGGCCTTGGTTGACGAAATTGTAAAATACAAAATGAATTTACCGTCATCCTCCCCTCTCCCCTCGGGGAGAGGGATAGGGTGAGGGGCAGGAGGTGAAAACATGGAAGTGAGAAAATATGTAACCATTATAGAGGAGACGGCGATCGAGGGAGGGAAGAAGGTTGACCCTCCGACTCGGAAGGCCGCTGCTGTCGCGGTGATTAAGAACCCCTTTGCGGGGAAGTATGTAGAGAAATTGGACCAGCTGATCGATATCGGTGAAGAGTTAGGAGGCATCTTGGGTAAGAAGGCTGTCGAAGCCCTGAAGATACCGCCTAAAGATGCTGAGAGTTATGGAAAAGCAGCCATCGTGGGAATGGATGGCGAACTGGAACATGCTGCGGCCATCCTGCATCCGAAATTGGGTACACCTCTGAGAGAAGCAGTGGGCGGAGGAAAAGCCATTATTCCCTCAGCCAAGAAGATGGGAGGCCCGGGGACAGAGATCGATGTGCCTATTCATTATAAAGATGCTGCTTTTGTCCGCTCTCACTTCGATGCTATGTCCGTGAGAGTACCGGATGCACCCAGATCTGAAGAAATCCTCGTTGCCATCGTCGTGACGGCATCCGGTAGACCGCATCCTCGGATTGGTGGCTTAACGAAGGAAGAGGCGAAGAAGGAAGACGGACTGAGATAATAGTCATATAGTCTTGTCGTCCTGTAGTCCCGTAGTCTACGAACTACCAGACTACAAGACCATGGGACTATGCGACTAAATATGCCGCTTAGACTTTCTGAATCAAGTCCTCAATGGCGGTTGAGTTAAGGCCTTTTAAGAAGAGGTAGATTAATTGAGCTGTCTTTTCCACATCGGACCATTTCACCAGTTCCGTCGGCGAGTGGCTGTAACGACGGGGGATA
>DASPPQ010000049.1:0-9458 GCA_035625415.1 Thermodesulfobacteriota bacterium | reverse complement strand
AGTGGCAGAATCCGTTCAAGACACAGAGGTCAAGGAGGATAATAGTGTTCATGGAGAATCGCAGAGAGTGATTCCCGAAAAGGCCTAAGGCCAAAACCATTTCTCCGTTCTTATTGCCTCTGATGCACAACTCCTCCAAAGAGGTGACATCTATGGAATCACAAATTGAGAAGGTGGACTTAATCATCATTGGCAGCGGCCCCGCAGGGTATCTTTCGGCGATCCTAGCAGCTCGAAAGGGTCTCTCCGTTGCAGTTGTTGAGAGGAGCGACATCGGGGGGACATGCCTCAATCGGGGTTGCATCCCCACCAAAACGCTCCTCCATGAGGGCTTCGTTTGGCATCACCTTTTGAATTCTGGGTTGATGAAGGATGCCAAATTGGCTGCTTCTTACTTCAAATATGCTTTTGAAAAAAAGAATGTTGCAGTCAATCAGGTTGTTTCAGGCATTCGCAGGCTTTTGAGCCGCGACCGGATCTCACTCACTTCGGGAGAGGCATCCTTTGTGAACCTCAGGACGGTTTCTATCAAAAAGGACGGAGAAGTCATCAAGCGATTAGAATCGGATCGAATTCTGATTGCATGCGGAGCGGTTCCAGTGGAAGTCCCCCAGCTCAAAAAAGACGGACAAAGGGTTATTGGAAGCGATGAAGCGCTCAACATGACAAACCTCCCTGCGAGCATGGCCATTGTAGGGGGGGGAAAACGGGGGGTGGAGTTTTCTACGTTTTTTAATACCTTCGGAGTGGCTGTAACTTTGATTGAACGGGAAGGGCGGATCCTCCCTAAAATGGACAAGGAGATCTCGATCCGGTACAGAGGTTTGTTGACCAAAAGAGGCGTAAAGATATTGACGGACGCAAAGGTCGTCGAAGCGGATTTATCCGAGAAAAAAGACTCGGCAATGCTTCATCTTCTTATTAAAGGCAAAGAAGAGAAATTGGCGATTCAGAGAGTATTGCTTGTAGGCGACAGGCGTGGAAATACAGATGGACTCACAATTGAAAAGGCTTCACTCACCCTGAAAGATGGGTTCCTTCCGGTGGATTCCAGGATGAAGACCGGATCGGTTGGAATCTATGCTGCCGGAGATGTCGTGGGAAATCATCTCTTCGCCCATAAGGCATTTCTTGAGGCAAAGACAGCTGTCAGGAATCTCTTAGGCGAGGAGGATAAGGTGGATTACCGATTTATTCCTACCTGCCTCTATTCGTACCCGGAGGCTGCATCCGTTGGTCTCACCGAAGAAGCAGCAAGAGCCAAAAATCGAGAAATTAAGATCGGAAAGTTTCCCTTTGTCGGATGCGGGAGAGCGGTCGCAGCTTCGGAACAGGATGGAATGGTGAAAATCATTTCAGATGCCAAATACGGAGAGGTACTGGGTGTTCATATCCTTGGACCTAGGGCCACTGAATTGATCCATCTAGGTGCTATGGCAATGAAACATGAAATTGGAGTGGAAGACATCAAAAAAATGATCTTTGCCCATCCCACTTTTTCGGAGGCGTTCTTCGAGGCGGCCCTCGACGTGAGCGATGAAGCCATCCACATCATGAAAGAGGGATCACCTTCTAATTAGTGGCTTGGACATAGGCAAGAGCATCTGATCAGCGCAGCAAATTAGTAGCTTCATTTCTCTGAGTATTGAATCGATAAAACATTTCTGAAGACGAATTCATTCTCTTTTAATTAATAATAAGACATAAAAGAAGGAGGCTGAAGCATGAGCGGCATCGATGAATTAAAGGCGAAACTGGAATTGCCACCGGTCAGTCAGATTGGAATCATCGTGAAGAATATGGGCAGATCGGTTCAATATTTTTCATCCATGTTTGGAATAGGTCCGTTTACCGTCTATGAATTTGTCCCGGAGAAGCAGTGGTTTATGGAGAAAATATCCCCCGCAAAATATGCGATGGGCAAAGCGTTTTGGGGGAATATAGAGATAGAATTGATTCAACCGTTGGAGGGAAAATCACTGCATATGGACTTTCTTAAAAGCCAGGGCGAAGGGTTACATCATCTCGGTTTTAATGTACGCAATTACGAGGACCTTTTTAAAAAATTTATTCGAGAAGGATTCCAACCATTGTTGAGGGCGGAAACATATGTGGAGACTTATAAAGGACATCTAAAAGCCTGTTACTTCGACACACAGAAAGTGGGTGGAGTCCTCTTCGAAATTATATGGAAATCTTGGCTACCAGAGTGCAATTCATGATTTATATCTGGCTTGACAAAGTGCTTTCCGAAAGTATACTTTCGAATTTGCTTAATAACGGGCGATTGTACGAAAAAGGAAGCATCGCCCAAAAAACTGATTAAAGTCCTTAGGAGGTCCGTATGGAAAAACTTATCGTTACTGCAGCGATCACCGGTGGGCTCCGCCTGAGAATAATCTATACCTCCCGAAGACTCCAAAGGAGCAAGTGAAGGCAGCTTTAGAGGCGTATCAGGCTGGGAGCTGCGGTGGTCCATATTCACGCAAGAAATCCAGAAACCCGCAGGGGCGAGCAAAGGCCCGAATGGTTTGAGGAAGCTATTGTTTCTTTTCGAGAGAAATGTGACATGATTATCGATACAACCACGGGAGGTTCGGGCAGGAGAGTGGATGGGGACTGGTTATATAAGGAGATACCGACGGAAAGTGTGAAAGGAAAAGTGTCCGTTATGCCTGAATTATGTAAAAACCCTCTCACAAAGCCGGACCTGGCGTCCTTTAACGCTGGATCCCCTGTGATCGATATCTATGATTCCAGGAAAAAGGAGTTCATCCTGAAGTTTGTGATGATTCACAGCTTTCCGGATATGGTCTACGTAGCAGAAACCATGAAGTCTTGCGGCGTTAAACCCGAGCTGGAGTGCTACGAATATCGGGATGATCAATAATGCCAAGGTTCTGGGAGAAATGGGGTACGTTCAAACGTCCCTTTATTTTCAATTCGTCTTGGGAGTATTTGGGCAAATCCTTGCAACGGTTGATAATCTCATCCACATGGTTCCAAGTATTCCCGATGGAAACTCCTGGTCAGTTTGTGCGGTTGGATTGAATGAGTTTACGATGGGAACGATGGCCATCTTGATGGGAGGGCATGTCCGTGTACGATTTGAAGATAATATTTATGTCTCGAATGGAGTGAGAGCCAAGAGTAATGCCGATCTGGTGGATAAGATCGTCCGTTTGGCCAAGGAACTAGGAAGGGAAATTGCAACCCCTGAGGATGCCAGAAGAATTTTATATCTCCCCCCCGAAAATGGTTCAATGAGTTTATGGAAACCATTCCCATTATACAAACGAGGAAGCTTTCGAGGAATTTTGAAGCATTAAGGGCTGTGAACGAGGTCGACCTGAAAGTTTATCCGGGGGAAATTCATTCGATCATCGGCCCGAATGGCGCAGGAAAAACCACTCTGTTTAACCTTTTGACAGGTTTTATCCACCCAACTTCTGGTGAGATCTTTTTTAAGGGAGAAAACATCACGAATCAGGAACCTCAGATTATTTCAAGGAAAGGGATAGGTCGATCCTATCAAATTACCAGTATTTTCCCTGAACTATCTGTCCATGAAAATGTGAGGATTGCCTCTCAGGCAAGAAAAAGATATTCCTATAATTTCCTGAAGCACTTTAGCGGACTCAAGGAGGAAAGAGAGAAGGCAAATAACGTTCTCGAATTTATCGGGCTCATTGACAAGAAAAATATCATCGCAAAAAACCTCGCTTATGGAGAGAAACGTATTCTCGACATAGCGATCGCCTTGGCAACAGATCCTACGGTCGTCCTCCTTGATGAGCCGGTTGCCGGATTACCCTCCGGGGATCTTCAGTGGATGATCCGTCTAATCGAGCAAATTTCAAAGACTCTCACCGTCGTCTTGATCGATCATAATATCGATTTGGTCATTTCTATCTCCCATGTGATAACCGTCCTGAATCAGGGAATTGTTATTGCCGAAGGAGGGCCGGATGAAATACAGGAGAATGAAAAGGTACAGGAGGCCTACTTGGGAGGATATTAGCGTTGTTAGAACTGAATAAGATCAACACATTTTATGGCGAAAGCCATATTCTAAAGGACTTATCGTTACGTATCCATCAGGGAGAAATCGCTACGCTTCTCGGTCGAAATGGAGCGGGTAAAACAACAACTGTTAAAACCATCATGGGACTGTTAACTCCGAAATCCGGGACCATCACATTAAAAGGAAGGAGCATCGTTGGACTGCCACCGCATGAAATTGCCAGGAGAGGGATCGGATTTGTCCCTGAAGAACGAAGGATTTTCCCAAGTTTAACCGTACTCGAAAATATCACGTTTCCAGTATGGGGGAGGGGAGAAGATGCTTGGAGTCTTGAGAAGGTATTCAGTTTCTTTCCTGCTTTAAAAGCGCGGGCAAACAGTAGAGGATCGCAACTTAGTGGGGGAGAGCAACAAATGCTCGCCATCGCTCGGATTCTAAGGGCAAAGATGGAATTGATACTTCTCGATGAACCGACCGAGGGTCTTGCGCCCCTTCTGATACGGAGCATTGGCGTCATCATGAAAGGCATTAAGGGGAGTGGCCTGACTATCCTTCTGATAGAACAGAATACTCGATTTGCAGTGCAGTTCGCCGATAGCCATCACATTCTTCATACGGGAGAGATTGTCTATTCGGAGACGAATGATAAGTTCAAAGATGACCATGAAATACAAAAAAAATATCTCGGGATCTAATACTGGGCTTAATATTAAAAGATATAACGGAGGAGGTGATGAACCATTGTTTAGCGAATAAGGAACCAGAGCAAAGGATCAGCAAGAATGGAAAGGAGGTATTTTCATGAAAAGGTATTCAGCAGTATTGGTCGTTTTAGTTGTTGCCGTATTTTGCATCGCCTCTCTTGCAAAGGCAGCAGATACTGTAAAAGTGGGGCTCATCAGTGTACTCTCAGGGCCGCTTGCTGTTATCGGTAATGGAGAAGCATGGTCTGCCGAGATGGCGGTTAAGGATTTTGGTACTGTTTTAGGGAAAAAGATTGAATTTGTAACAAGAGATCACGCTTACAATCCAGGCCTCGCAAACGAAAAAGCCAAGGAACTTTATGAGAAAGAAAACGTGGACGTTATTGTTGCTTGCCCGAATAGTGCGGCTGCCCTCGCCGTCGCACAACAAGCTCTTTTACATAAGAAGCCTTTTATGTCCACATCAGCAGGAACAACGGATCTCATCGGAAAAAACTGTAACCGATATGTGATCAAAATGAATTATAATGACTATATGCTGGCCACAACAGCCGGACTTTGGGGAGCAGAACATCTCGGGAAGAGATGGTACACGATTACGACAGATTATGCCTTTGGGCATGATTTGTTGAAGAATTTTACCGCTGCTCTAGCGAAGAAAGGCGGGACCCACGTTGGAAATGACATGGTTGCTTTGCAAACAGCCGACTATAGTCCATATATTCTCAATGCACTCAAAGCAAAGCCCGATGTCCTGGTGCTTTTAAACGTCGGATCGGACACGGTAAATGCAATGAAAGCGGCGGTGCAATATGGACTCAAGAAGCAGTGCAAGATCGTCCATGCACAACTGTTTGAGCCCAGCATTAAAGGCGCTGGAATCGAAATATTTGCTGATAACTATGTTGCCGCACCGTGGCATTGGAAGGTAGATCATCCCGGGGCGAGGGAATACGCTGACAAGTACCTGAAACTGCATAATGAGCGGCCTCATTACATGGCTGCGGCAGCGTATAGTGCGACGTGGCAGTACCTTGAGGCCGTTAAAAGGGCAGGAACAACAAACCCTGAATCGGTTATCAAAGCTTTGGAAGGGCATACGTTCAGAGATATGTTCAATAATCCGGGCTACATACGGCCTGAGGATCATATGACGGTGGCAAAGGCTTATCTTCTAAGGGTTAAAAGGCCTGAAAACGTCAAGGAAAAAGAAGATTTCTTCGATATTGTGGGTTCCGTACCACCAGAAGAGGCTTATGGGCCTCCAAACCTGTTTGGTTGCCAAATGAAAGGTTTTTAATTCATTCGGGGGTAAGGAGGGGGCTGCATTTACCCCCTCCGTACTTAAAAAGTAGATCATTCTCGATTCAAAGGGTATGGATTACAATTTTATCTTCGCGCAACTTTTTAACGGTCTTATTTTGGGATCGATCTATGTTCTTTTATCCCTCGGGCTCACCGTTATATTCGGAACCCTTGGTGTGGTCAATTTTACCCACGGTGCATTGTACATGTTGGGAGCCTACGCCACCTATACCTTTGTCACACTTTTGAATCTTCATTTTATTATTGCCATCCTTATCTGCCCCATCATCATCGGTCTAATTGGGATCTTTTTGGAAAGACTTCTCATTAGGAAATTGTATAAACTTCCACATTTTTATAATTTGCTGCTGACGTTCGGAATCATGTTTTTTATTCAAGATGTGATCAAAATCGTCTATGGCCCAGAGGGCGAGCCCTTTAACATCCCCCGATTCCTGGACGGGTCTATTAATTTGGGTTTCATGCTCCTTCCTCAATATCGCCTGTTTATTATCCTCATTACAGGGTTTCTAGCCTTGGGAGTTTGGTTGTTTATCGACAAGACAAAATTGGGAGCAATTATCCGGGCAGGAACAGATGATAGCGAAATGGCGGATGCACTGGGCATCAACATTCCAAGAACATTTACACTGGTTTTCGGCATGGGAGCAGCTCTTTCAGGACTCGCAGGAGTCATCGCGGCTCCCGTTCAAGACGTCCAGCCACTGATGGGGATGAATTTTCTGGTGGAAGCCTTCGTTGTCGTGATTATTGGCGGAATGGGAAGTATTAAGGGTTCTATCATATCTGGACTAATAGTTGGTGAGCTGATAACAATCGGGATCATTTTCTGGCCCCCTTTAGCGACAACCTTAATCTACATTTTTATGGCTATCGTTCTCATCGTCAGACCCCGAGGCCTGATGGGCCGAGCAGCTTTTTTTGAATAGGCTACAAGTCTATGAAAATCGATGATAAACGTTCGTTCTGGATTCTTCCTCTCGCCGCCCTGTTTTTCCTGGTTCTTCCTTTCATCACCCCTTACAAAGCGCTGGCAAGCCAGATGTTGATTTTCGGAATTTTTGCGATTGGGTATGACATCCTTTTTGGTTACACGGGCCTCTTATCCTTCGGACATGCTGCTTATTTCGGACTCGGGGCGTACGGGGCAGGCCTCAGTCTCGTTCATCTCTCAGTCCCGACACTTCCAGCTCTTCTAATTGGTGTCATCATCAGCGTTCTCTTCGCTCTTGGAATAGGCTATCTCAGTATTCGTCGCCGAGGGATCTACTTTGCTATGGTTACCATGGCATTCGCCCAAATGATTTACTTCATTGTTTTCAAATGGAGGTCATTGACTGGCGGAAGCGATGGCCTTCAAGGAGTACCTCGACCCAATGTCGGTCCGATCAATTTGAGCTCAGAACTTACACTCTATTACTTCATCCTTTTCTTTTTCATGATTTCAGTTTTCCTGGGAATTCGAATCATTCATTCTCCTTTTGGAAAGGCCATTGAATGTTTAAGAGAAAATGAGGATAGAGCAAGAAGCGTGGGTTTCAATCCAACCCGATTCAAACTCATGTCCTTTGTCATCTCAGCCTCGTTTGCTGGTCTGGCCGGTGGCCTTTATGCACTCCTACAGAATTTCGTTCCTCTCCATGCTCTTAATTTAGATACGTCCGGCGATATCGTATTAATCACTCTGGTTGGCGGTAAGGGTACTTTGTATGGCCCAATTTTAGCAGCCATGGTCATTTTGTTCTTAAAAGATCTCCTCACATCATATATAAACATTTGGCCATTATTTTTAGGGCTGTTTTTTGTCATTTCTGTAATGACTTTCAGGAGAGGCATCTTCAAAGAGTTGAAAGAGAAACTTTTGAAATTTTGACAATCTGTTTAGATCCAGAACCGGTGAGGCTAGAGAAAGATTTCGGAGAATTTGATCAAAGTTTATCGTGGCAGGAACTTGAAGTACAAGACGTGACAAGCATAAAGGACAGTTAGAAGCTCCTAAAATGCACGGAAAGGTATGTCTCAATGAGTAAGCGGGTCAGATCGCTAAGAGATATTAGTCAAATTGCAGTTATAGGCGGCGAGCTAATAGGCCACGGTATCGCCCAGGTCTTTGCACAGAATGATTACTTTGTCACACTATATGATCTCAATCGTCCGATACTTGAGAAAGCTTAATCCCAAATCAAGAGCAATCTTGAAACGTTTGTCGAGGTCGGTCTTGAAACGATGGAGAGGATTGGGGAAATTATTTCCCGAATTCGGACGTCCGTGGATCTATAGGAGGCCGTGAAGGGGTCACAGTTTGTCATGAAGCCGCGCCCGAGGACCTGGTAGTCAAGACGGATCTCTTTGAACAAATGGACCGTTATTGCCCTGAGGAGACCATTTTGGCCAGCAATACCTCAACTTTCCTCAGCTCGGAAATTGGAAGAAAGGTGGAGAAGAAAGAAAGATTCGTTATCACCCATTGGTTTAATCCTCCTCACATTGTTCCGGTGGTAAAGGTGGTATGGGGCGAGAGTACATCTGAAGAAGTATTTCGATTATCTTACGAGTTGATGAAGAAGATTGGAAAGAAGCCGATCAAAGTTTTGAAAGAAGTTCCCGGCTTTTTGATTAACCGGATTCAGACGGCAATGCTCCGCGAAATTCTTTTCCTTCTTGAGCAAGGCGTGGCAGATCCGGAAGATATCGATGCCGGGGTCACGAACAGTTTCGGCCTCCGATTGGCTGTATTAGGACCTCTGAGGACGATAGACATGGCAGGGCTTCACCCCTGGTGCAAAGGAGTACAAAATCTTTTTCCTTCTCTCGATCGTTAGACGGAGGTCCCCAAAATATTGAAAGAGAAGATGGAACGCGGAGAATTGGGATTAAAGACAGGCAAGGGATTTTTTCAATACAAAATGGAAGAGGCGCCGGCCTTATCGAACCTTAGCTGATAGGACGAGATTGCTGGAAAAAGGGCCCGATTTTAGGGCTGAAAGCGAAACAGAACTTAAAGATATATTTGAAAGGAAGAACTTAGGATACATTGCTGAAGTTTGGGCAATTCCGGCAGAATTTTTCCGTGGATATCCGACAGGGTCATACGGAAATATACTTACCTGTCCCAACAGGGAACTGCCTCAATTTCCAATAAAGGTTGGTGGAAGATATTTTAAGGTCAATGATCCGAGGCACAGGAAGCATGCCTTATCTCTAAGGATATTGGACTCGAAATCCCACATGAATAGACAGAAGGAAACTTTGGCAAAAGTTATTGGTGAAATGATTATTTACCTTGCAGATGAAGAATTTGATTACGTTACACGAGTTCCACCAAAACCTCCAGATCCTCAAGACAGGATGAAAGAAGAGATAGAGCACATCCCGTTGCTGAATTTCAGAGGGAAAAAGATGCC
>DASPPQ010000048.1:0-41103 GCA_035625415.1 Thermodesulfobacteriota bacterium | reverse complement strand
CTATTTGGAGAAGGGTGTGATGGCGAAAAGCAATGCCGAGCAGGTGACGAAAATGGTTCGGATTGCCAAAGAGTTTGGGGTTGAACCGGTGACTCCAGATGAAGCCAGGAAAATTCTTGGCCTTAAAGGGATAGATAAAGTAAACTATTAATACCGATGCAAAAGATTCTTGACGTGCTGAGCCGCCCCGACCTTCTCCCCTCGCCTGCCTGCCCTGGACCTAGTATGGTAAAGCGCAGGCAGGCAATCAATCCCAATTTTCAAACTTGACAAACCTATTGGATTCATTTAGTTTTTAAAAAATGAACAGCCGGCTTATCTTGGCCTCTAAGTCCCCTCGCCGAAACGAATTGCTGAAACAAATGGGGTTTGATTTCGAGGTTATCCCAAGCAGGGTGACAGAGAATTTTATCCAAACAGAATCCCCCGAAGAACATGTCATTCGATTAGCTGAGGCCAAAGTCAGAGATGTGGCGGGCAAGTATCCCGATTACTGGGTGATCGCGGCCGATACCATTGTTTATATCGATGGATCCAATTTGGGGAAGCCGAAAGACCGAGAAGAGGCAGTCCAAATGCTACGTCGCCTCAGTGGTCAAGAGCATTCGGTACTAACCGGGTTTTCTGTATGCCATTTGGAGAAAATGAAGAATGATAAGGAGGCGGTCCGAACGGCGGTGAGGATGAAAGGTCTCACGACTGCCGAGATAGAATGGTATGTGCACACAGGGGAACCCTTTGATAAAGCAGGAGGGTACGCTGTTCAGGGGATTGGTGCTTTTATGATCGAATCCATCCGGGGTTCCTATACCAATGTCGTGGGCCTTCCCCTGTGTGAGTTGATTCAGATGCTCAGCCGATTAGGGGCCGTCACAATTTCGGAATGGGGATTGCGGATTGCGGATTGAGCACAATGAATGGTAGAACGAGGTTGTCATTGCGAGGACCCCGCACTTGATGCGGAGGGCGAAGCAATCCCGCGAGATTGCTTCGTCTCGCTCGCAATAACAGACTATTAATAACGAACTCAATTTTACGCTTCGAAGGGTATGTCCTCCATCAAAGAAAATCTATTAAGGGTGCTGGAGAGAATAGAGAAGGCTGCTCAAAAAGCAGGAAGAGATCCGAAGGGGATTAAGTTAGTTGCCGTTTCCAAAACAGTCACGGCTGCTCGAATCAGGGAGGCCATTGAAGCGGGAGTCTCTATCCTAGGCGAGAATTATATCCAGGAGGCACAAAAAAAGATCGAAGAGATTGGCCAACCTGCCTCCAAGGAGCGTTTTGGTGGTGGCAGGCCCGTTTCTTGGCACTTCATCGGCCATCTTCAATCGAACAAGGCGAAATATGCCATTCGTCTCTTTGATATGGTACACTCCTTACATAGCCTTACCCTGGCTGAGGAATTGAATCGGAGGGCAGAGCAGGCGGATCGGGTGGTCAAGGTAATGGTTGAAGTAAATCTTTCCAGGGAAGCGACCAAATTTGGGACAGATGAGGAGATGGTGTTTACCCTCGCCAAAAGGGTTCAAACCCTTCGACATCTCTCCCTGGAGGGACTGATGACCATGCCGCCTTATTTCGATTCGCCGGAAATGAGCCGTCCTTATTATACTGCCCTTCGAAATTTAGAGGAGAGGATGGTCAGGGAAGGGGTCCCGATGGAAGAACTCTCCATGGGAATGTCGAACGACTTCGAGGTCGCTATTGAGGAGGGGGCCACCTATATTCGGGTGGGGACAGCAATCTTTGGACCACGCACATGAAGCACCAACAAGCAAGCACCGACGGAGAAGCACCAATTTCCAAGCAATATCCAAGCTCCAATTTTTAATGACCTAAACACAGGGACATTTTGAACTTTGGCCATTGGAGCTTATTTGGGATTTGGGATTTGAAACTTGGAATTTCAGATAAGTCTAAAAAATGAGATTAAACAAAGTTAAAATTCTATTATTGGCAATGCTGACGCTGACGAGCGCTTGTGCCAAGAAGGGTCTCCCTGTGCCCTGGGAGTCGATCGTTCCCATGAGAATTGTGGACCTCCAAGCCCTCTCAAGGGAGGGTCGTCTTCTCTTAGAGTGGAAAACCCCTAAGGAAAATACGAATAAAACCCCGCTTGCAGATTTGGTAAGCTTCCAAATTTTGAGGTCCGAAGGAGTTCTCGTCGGAGAGGAATGTAAAGGATGCGGAGGAAAGCCGAAAGTTGTACATGAGATGAAGTTGGCTAAAGGAGATTTTATCCCGAGCAAAAGAATGGCCCTTTTTTTTGAGGACCAAGAGCCGAGAAGGGTCTATGTTTACCAGGTCGTTTCAATCAATAAAAGAGGGTACCCGAGCTCTCCTTCGAATCCGGTCACTGTTTACTGGGATCATCCTCCTGCTTCACCAACAATGGTACGCGCGGAGCGAGGGGATAAGAAAGTGGATCTCTCCTGGGAACCCGTCGAGGGAGCCACGGGCTATAATGTTTATAGGAGATTAGAAGGAGAAGAAGAGTTTCCCGTCAATCCATTAAATAGAGAACCGCTCAAGGCAGCCCAGTATACCGATTTGAGTGTGCATAACGATATCAAATATCTCTATTCGGTGAGGGCGGTGAGAAGGGTCGTCAAGACCGACATAGAGGGGAAAGGATCTCCAGGGTTAGCCGTGACCCCGATCAAGCTTACTCCACCGAGCGCCCCCGTTGAGTTGGTGGCCATTCCTATTAAGGAAGGGATGGAGTTGCACTGGAGAAGGAATCTGGAGCCCGACATTCTTGGGTATAATGTCTATCGAAGGAAAGCGGGGGAGAAAGAATTTCAAAAGTTGAACGAGAGTCCTCTGCCAAAGGACACTTATCTTGATACCGGCGTTGTTTTGCAGCAAGAATATGAGTATGCGGTCACAGCGGTAGATAACTCTCCACGTAGAAATGAAAGCGCGCGCTCCGAAGAAGTGAGGGTGAAGTACCTATACTAATGCGACCCCCTCGCCCCTCCCTCTTCCCTCGGGGGAGAGGGGAAGGGTGAGGGGCATTCCGCAATGGATAAAGCGATGCACTTTTTCCAGTATAAGGATCATCAGCTTTATTGCGAGGCGATTCCCATTGAGCAAATCGCTGAAAAAGTGGGCACCCCTTTCTATCTCTACAGCTACCAGACTTTAGTCAGACATTTCACAGTTTTCGATGATGCCTTCAGAGGGATTCCTCATCTCATTTGTTATTCTGCCAAGGCCAATTCCAACCTGGCTCTTCTCCGCCTCTTCGTCACCCTGGGTGGTGGAGTGGATGTGGTCTCCGGGGGCGAGCTGTACCGGGCTCTCAAAGGTGGAGCGGATCCGCAAAAAATTGTCTATTCAGGAGTAGGGAAAAGAGAAGATGAAATAGAATATGCCCTGAAGACGGGCATCCTCATGTTCAATGTGGAATCTTCGCAAGAGCTTGAGGTCATCAATGAGGTGGCAGGTCGAAATGGCAAAAAAGCGTCGGTCGCCGTCCGCGTCAACCCGGATATCGATCCCAAGACGCACCCTTATATCTCAACTGGCCTGAAACAGAGTAAATTTGGGGTTGATATCCTTCGTGCGCCGATGGCTTACCGCCTTGCTTCACAGTTGCCGAATCTAAAGATTGTCGGCATTGATTGTCATATCGGGTCCCAATTGGTCGAAGTGGAACCCATCGTCGAGGCGTTGAAGAAACTCAAACGATTGGTTGAAAGTCTGAGAAAAGAGGGGATAGAGGTTCAATACCTGGATTTGGGAGGCGGCCTCGGGATCACTTATGAGGATGAAGAACCCCCTGACCCCGTGGAATACGCTTCCACCATTCTTGAAGAGATTCGGGGATTCGGCTGTAAGCTCATCTTAGAGCCAGGTCGCGTCATCGTCGGGAATGCGGGGATTTTGGTATCAAAGGTCCTCTACACGAAAGAGAATGAAGAAAAGCGGTTCGTGATCGTGGATGCAGGCATGAACGATCTTGTTCGGCCCAGTTACTATGGGTCCTATCACCAAATTCTCCCCGTAAAGGAGGAGGCCCGGGAGGAAATCGTAGCCGATATGGTAGGTCCCATTTGCGAGTCGAGCGACTTTTTTGCAAAGGGACGAAGGATGCCGGGTCTGCGTGCCGGTGAATTGGTTGCTGTGATGAGTGCGGGTGCCTATGGATTTTCCATGTCCACCAACTATAACGCAAGGCCCAGGATCGCCGAGGTTCTTGTTCGGGACGATCAGATGTTTGTCATCCGTCGTCGAGAGCGCTACGAGGACCTTATCCGGGGAGAAGAAATTCCCGAATTCCTGATAAAAGAATAATTTCTAAATCCGAAGCACGAAATACGAAATCCGAAACGAGCACGAATGTTCAAAATACGAATGTTCCAAACCAAAAGTATAGGATTTTGAAATTTGAATCTGAAATTTGTTTCGAGCTTCGATATTCGAATTTCGGATTTTCAAAATCGGAGGTTTTGATGAGGATTCCTTTTACAAAGATGAGCGGAAGCGGTAACGACTTCATCCTCGTCGATCATCGGGAACCCTTCCTGAAAGATGATCGCCTGAAAGACTTCGTCCGGAAGGTCTGTCGGAGGAGAGTCTCTGTCGGAGCAGACGGTTTCATCCTGATCGAGCGATCGAGGAAGGCCGATTTTAAATGGCGGTTCTACAATGCCGATGGAAGCGAACCCGAGATGTGCGGCAACGGAGGACGTTGTGCCGCCCGCTTTGCCTCTTTGAAAGGGATTGCGGGTCCCTCTCTGAAATTTGAGACATTAGCTGGAATCCTTTCCGCCACGGTGGATGGAAAAAAGGTGAAGCTTGAGATGACAAAACCGTTTGGTCTCAAGCTCGATGAGACCCTTCTTGTTGATGGGGAAAAAGAAGTTTTTTCGTTCATTAATACAGGTGTTCCCCACGCCGTGCTTCTCAGGGAAGACCTTGAGAAGGTAGATATCGTCAAAATCGGCAGGGCGATTCGGCGCCATTCCCATTTTGCACCTGCTGGAACCAATGTGAATTTTGTCAGGGTAGAGAAAGGGGCTTCGTTGTCCGTCCGGACTTATGAGCGCGGCGTGGAAGATGAAACCCTGGCCTGCGGCACCGGGGTGGTGGCGTCGGCATTGATTGCAGCCTTCAAGGGAATGGTCAAATCTCCAGCATCGATTAGGACAAGAGGAGGCGAGGTGTTGACAGTCCATTTTGAGATCGGAGGCAAGGAGATAAAAAAAGTCTTTTTTGAGGGAGAAGTCCATATCATCTATGAAGCCGAGATGTGGGAGGAGGCGTATCAATGAAAGAGATCAAAGCCATTGTCGTTGGTGCGGCGGGGAAGATGGGAAGCCGCATTATTCATATGATTCACGAGACCCCTTCCATTTCCCTCTTCCGTGCCGTCGAGAGGCCGGATCACCCGTCCATCGGGAAAGATATTGGAGAGGTGGTCGGATTGGGGAAAATGAATATCCCATTAGAGGGGGGGTTGAAAAAGGCTGAAGGGGATGTGATCATAAACTTTACCAATCCTAAGACCTCCATAGAGAGTTTGGAGTTTGCTAAAGAAACGGGTTTGGCCATTGTCATCGGTACAACCGGGTTGGGCCCGGAACAATTGGAGCGGATCAAGGATCTTGCGAAAAGCGTCCGGTGTGTCTTCTCTCCCAATATGAGTGTAGGGGTCAACGTCATGTTCAGGATTGTCCAAGAGGTCGCTCGGGTCTTGGGTCCGGATTATGACATAGAGATTTTTGAGGCGCACCACCGTCTGAAAAAAGATTCACCCAGCGGTACGGCCGTGAAACTAGGAGAGTTGGTGGCCAAGGCGGTGGGGCGAGATTTTGCTAAGGTAGGAGTCTATGGCAGGAAGGGGATGGTGGGCGAGAGGACGAGAGAAGAGATCGGGATGCAGGTGATCCGGGCAGGAGATATTGTGGGAGAACACACCGTGCTCTTCGGTGGGATCGGTGAGAGATTAGAGATTATCCACCGCGCACACAGTCGGGATAACTTTGCCCGTGGAGCAATCCGGGCAGCCCTCTGGGTGGTCAACCAGCCCAACGGGCTTTACGACATGCAGGATGTGTTGGGGTTCAAAAGAATTGGGGAGTGATCGAGGGAGAGGCCGTTCGTGAGATGGATGGAGTTCCATTCGCGCACTTCCATCTGACCTCCAAGGCAAAAAAGATGGAGGAGGTGAGGAATGTGATCGCCACGGGCACGCCTTCCGGAATTGGACCGATGACCGTTGGCGATAAGGTTGATGTGGTGATCGGAGGAATCGGTACTCTAAGCAATACTGTGGTCGCGGGAGAAGGATGAGGAGATTGGAGATGAGTAGAAAAAAATCGATCGGATTTTATCATCGAGCGTGGGAGATCATCCCGGGTGGGGTGAACAGCCCGGTCAGAGCCTTCAAGGCCGTCGGCGTTCCACCCGCATTTATCGAGCGGGCGAAGGGATCGAAGATTTTCGATGTGGACGGTAATGAATATGTGGACTACGTGGGGTCTTGGGGACCGATGATCGTAGGCCATGCCCACCCCAGGATTGTTGCAGCACTCAAAAAAGCAGTCTCAAAGGGAACAAGTTACGGTGCCCCCACGCCTCTTGAAGTGGAGCTTGCAATTAAAGTGAAGAAGGCTTTTCCCTCCATGGAATTGGTGAGAATGGTGAGTTCTGGTACCGAAGCCGTGATGAGTGCGGTTCGATTGGCACGAGGTCACACGGGAAAGGTGAAAATTATTAAGTTCGAAGGATGCTACCATGGCCACGGTGATAGTCTCCTGGTCAAAGCAGGCTCCGGTGCGACCACTTTCGGTATTCCCGATAGCCTGGGTATTCCAGAGGATTTGGCAAAACATACGTTGACCGCCATCTATAATGACCTGGAAAGTGTAAAGGCCCTGATCGGTCAAAATCCGGAGCAGATCGCCTGCATTATTGTGGAACCCATTGCGGGAAATATGGGAGTCGTCCTGCCTGAGAGAGGATTCTTAGAGGGGTTGAGAAAGATTTGCGACGAGAAAGGAATCCTTCTCGTTTTTGATGAAGTGATTACCGGATTCCGGGTGGCCTATGGAGGTGCCCAAGAGCTGTACAAGATCGAAGCCGATATGACTTGTCTCGGAAAGATTATCGGGGGCGGTCTTCCGGTAGGGGCCTATGGCGGGAAGAGTGCGGTGATGGAGAAGGTATCTCCCCTTGGAGGGGTCTATCAGGCCGGGACACTTTCGGGGAACCCTCTGGCCATGACCGCAGGGATCGAGACTCTGGGGCTTTTAAAGTCAAGAAAGGTTTATCGGGAGTTGGATGAGAAGACTTCCTATTTGACTGAAAATATTTCTGAACGGGCGGAGATAAACGGAATTCCCGTTTCCATCAACGGAGCCACGGGGCTGTTCACCCTCTTTTTTACGGAGGGCCCGGTCAAGGACTATCACACTGCTAAGTTGAGCGATACGAAGCGATTTGCCCGGTTCTTTGTCGAGATGATGGGGCAGGGTATTTATCTCCCCCCCTCTCAATTCGAAGCTTGGTTCGTTTCATTAGCCCATACGCAGAAGGATCTGGATAAAACGATCGAAGCTTGCGATAACGCCTTCAGGAGGATTTAAGTTTTGAAAGGATCAGATGATTGAAGGAGGGCTCGCATTGTGGATGACGCGTTGAGAAAGAAGACTCAGGAGACTGCTAGTCGCCTGTTCGGCAAAGGGATCAAGATGGATCCCCCTTACCTGACGTGGAAAGAATTTGACAGGGACCTTGCGAATGATTTTTCCCTGTTCATCACCGGCAAGCTCTATTCCAGAACGGTCTTAACTCTGTCCGAAAGGCAAATGGTCGCGTGTGCCATGCTGGCGGCGCTGCGGGCCACGGATGAATTGAAACTCCATGTGAATGCAGCCTTGAATGTCGGCTGCGATCCAAAAAAGCTTGCCGAGGTCTTTTTCCAATTAGCTCCCTATGCGGGAATGCCTGCTGTGAATGAGGCCCTTCATGTTTACCGAAATGTCCTGAAGGAGAGAGGCGAGTGGCCCATCAAATAAAGGTCCCTCAGCGGGCGTAAATTGCTCACTGAATTCCTTAATCTCGATTTAATGTATTTGCTTTCTCTCTATTTGATTGTTGAGACAAAGTCCTTGTCTCATGGCCTCAGCCTGTTGCGTACAAATGTGATATGTCCGCGTAGGTCGTAGAATTGGTCTGCGAACGAGGCCGGCACTTTCATCCTGTTCACCGCTTCCTCGATGCTGTCGAGCCTTTCCATCAGCGCATTGCGCTGATCCGATGCCAATTGTGCTATAAGATCCTGCTCTATCATCAACAATGCACGGTACCATCTGGAGACGCGCGACTTGAACCGCCACCTGTATATGGCAGGTATGAGCCGTAGCGCGGGTAGAAGCAGCACGATCATGGGCACGAACACTACGATGATGCGATTCACAAGGCTGGCGAACCGGAACGGAAGGGTGCGGTAAAGGAAGCTCTTGCCCGATTTATAGAAACGACTTGCCTCAGCGCTTATGCGGATCTCCTGCTCGATTGGTGCGGGGAATTCCCCCTTGCGCCTGAGAAGCCCGGCGCCGGAGTGAACTTCCTGGGCAGCCTCGATCAATAAATCAGAGAGCGCCGGATGCAGGCGATTCCGAGCAATCAGTTCAACCGTCGGGGCGATCAGAAAGGCATCGTGAGCGGGGATGTCCTTCCCGAAATCTATTGACCCCCGAGGGAGGGTGATCTTATTCAGGTAGGTGATGCGGCGCGTATAAGCGTCAGCCTGGATAAAGTTGTAGAGCTTGATCCCAGGCGTATGCAGAAGCTGGCGGATCAGCGTTATTGAGACAGAATCACCCATCAGAAACACTGCATCCACCGTGCCGTTTAGGATTGCCTCCGCCGCTCTGTCGGAGTCCATCTCAAGCACCTTTGTGGGGCCTCCCGGCTCTATGCCGTTGCCTGCGAGCAGCGCGAGCGAGAGGCTATGTGTTCCGCTGCCCACCTCACCCACCGCTACCCGTTTGCCAGTAAACTGTGACAGGAGCTCAATGGTGGAGCCGCTCCTGTAAAAGACAAGGAGTGGTTGGAATGAGATGCTGCCCAGCGAAACCAGCTTGTCAGTTTTTACCCCTTGGTTCACTCCCGCTTGCACGAATCCAATGTCCACCTTTGACGAAGGATCAGCCAGCCTCTTGATGTTGTCGACTGACCCCTCGGACGGAAGTATCGTGAGTGTTACCCCGCTCTGCTGGAGTATCTTGGCATATTTTTCCGCTGTCAAACGAAACGTGCTACCCTCGGGCCCGCTTGTGATGGTGATAGTGTTGGGCGGCGCAAGATAAAAAAACAGGAATAGAGCGACCGCAAGAACTACAAATATCGATATAATCGCGCTAAATACGGCGGCGCGCCCAAGCCCGAAGACCTCCGTGAACATAGACTGGAATTTGATAAGACCTAATTTTTCTTTTATTCTCATCGCTTATACCTCGTAATATTGAAATTAATTATTCCGTCGAAACCGGGGTGTATCCCCTCGCCCAATTTCGGTTTGTAATATACATCTTTCTCAAACTTTTTGGAAGTCGAAATTCCCCTCATTGACCCGTCCTGCTTATTTTAGTAAAATCTCAAGAAATTTACGAATGTTAGCGAATTCTCTGGAAGTGATGGAGGGAAATATGAAACCCACCTACCTCGGATTATTTTTGGCCATTTTTCTATTCATCGGCCTTGATGTTTATGCAGAGGAGAGGCCGCAGGTTGAGTTCTTTTCGCCACATGGGACGGTGAAAACCGTTCGGCAGGTGACCGCCCGATTTTCAGAGCAGATGGTACCCTCCGGTGACCACGAAGTGTTATCGAACCCTTTGAAATTGCTGGCCCTAAAAAAGGAACCAGCCGCTGGGCGGATAGGAAGAATTGGGTCTTCGATTTTGACAAAGAGCTTCGAGCGGGGATTCGGTGTGAGTTCAAATCGCCCGGTCAATGACGCTCTCGGGAAAGGAGGTGGCAGCAATTCTATGGACCCAGAAGTGGGAAAATATTCCCTCGCTCTTGCGGATGGAGACGAAAAAATTTTAGATTATGTCTACTTTGAAGTCGGGGGTCCGGAGGCGGATCGAAACTTGATGTCTGAAGATGGGGAAGGAACTTTCACGAATTGATTAGGATTTACATTGCGCGGCATGGAGAGACGACGTGGAATGTGGAAGGAAGGATTCAGGGCCGAAGTGACCCCGGCTTGAGTCCCGATGGCTATGCCCAGAGCCGGGCATTGCTTGAGCAACTGAAAGACCGTCCCCTCTCAGCCATTTACACCAGTACTCTGCGGAGATCCATTCTCACCGCTCAACCGATTGCCAGCCACTTCGGCCTTCCCGTTCGAGAGCAGCCGGAATTGGATGAAATCGCCTTCGGTATTCTGGAAGGGAAGCAGATCCTTGGTTCTGACGGAGAGGTGAAGAGCGAATGGGAGAGGTTCAAGGAGAACCGTTTTACCTACCGTATCCCCGGGGGTGAAAATTATACGGATGTCATGAACCGAGTCGGACCCTTTATGGAGATGATCCTTCAGAACCGCAAAGGAGAGGAAATTCTGATCGTCGGTCACCGGGTTGTCAATCAAATGCTGATCGGGGTCTTGATGGATTATTTTCCGGAGGAAATGTTAAAGATCCAGCAAAGCAACGGCTGCTTTTATCTGGTTCAAAAGAATGGTGAACCGAGGATCTTTTACCCCGTGAATGGTGAAATGAGGGAAGGGTTCCTTTCCGGAAGCCCGGTCAGCGTGGCTTGAGGAGGCAGGGGAGATGGGTGTTCAGGGGGTTCTGCCGAAAATCCGCTGTGCGATCTACGACTGTGACGGCGTGCTCTTCGATTCCTTTGAGGCCAACACAAAGTTGTATAATGATCTGTGTGCTTGGGTGGGAAGAGGCCCTCTCAGCCAAGAAGAGATGGAATATGTTCACATCCACACCGTCTTTGAAGCCATCCATTTCATTTTCGGGAAAGAAAACGACTTGGAAAAGAAGGCGTTAGAAACATTGAAAGAGAGACAGGTCGATTTAAGAAATTACGTCGAATACTTGAAGATGGAACCTCATCTGTTTCAAACGCTGGAGAAACTGAGAGAAAAGGGGATCCTTCGGGCCATCAATACCAACCGGACGACATCCATGAAACATGTCATGGAAAGGTTCGGTCTCGGGCCGTATTTCGAGATGGTTGTGACCGCCCTCGACGTCAAAAACCCTAAGCCTCACCCGGAATCGATCGAGAAGATTATCGATGCATTGAAGCTGAAGAAAGAGGAGGCTGTTTTTATCGGGGATTCTGAAGTAGATAAACAGACGGCTGAGTCTTCAGGCGTGAGATTTATCGCGTACAAGAACAAGGAGATTGCCAACGACCTTTACATAGAGGACCACCTCGACCTCTTAAATCTGATTTTGAATCATAAAGCCTCCTGAAGAATACCTCCGTTACACAATACGCTATCATAAATAGCTTTTCCGGCTTTTGCATAAGTGGCACCCCTTATCGTAACCCCCTCTTTTATTCCGCCTTGTACCCCCCTTCAGCCCATATTAACTTAAGGCTAACCCCCCTCATCCCCCTTAACTTAAGTGGAGAATAAGAGGGGGGGGTAAAAGGAGATAACACACAAAAGAGCCGTACAAGCCATCCTTCCGTCCTTAGCCTAAATAAGCCTAAATACATTTTTTTCGGCCTAAAAATACTGGTTTTGCAGTATTTAGATTTGAGCCTCAATTGAAGAGAATAGATAAGTAAGCCGAATCTAATAGTTTCTATTCTCTTGGAGTATCGAAGATTTGCAATTCGGTATTACTTGTTTTAATCTACCTACGGGAAATTTGGCATAAGGAGTTCTAACAAGCAGAGCGACCATGAGACACTGCAAACCTTTTCTACTCTTATCCATCCTGCTGCTTTTGCCCGGATGCGTCAAAGTCGGACCAAATTTCACTCGTCCTCCGGTTGCAGTTTCACAAGCTTGGCTGGATGCAGGTGATCAGCGTGTGAAACCAGAGCCGACGGAATATCGTAACTGGTGGCAGATATTCAACGACCCAGTCCTCGACCGGCTGATTGAGCGGGCTTACCGGGAGAACCTTTCTCTCAGGATCGCGGGTGTCCGGGTACTGGAGGCTCGAGCCCAGCTCGGCATCGCCGTTGGAGGACTTTTCCCTCAGACTCAGCAGGCATTCGGTTCCTTGCAGTATAACCGGACGAGCGAAGGTGCCCCCAACTTTACTTCTTCTATTTTGAGCTATTGGCAATCCGAGATTGGGCTTCAAGCTGCCTGGGAGATCGATTTTTGGGGGAAATTCAGACGTGCCGTCGAGTCAGGCAATGCGAACTGGCTTTCCTCAATTGCGAACTATGATAACGCCCTGGTGAGCCTGACGGCGGGTGCGGCAAATGCCTATATCCAGATCAGGACCCTTGAGAAGCGGATCGCGATTGCCCGCGAAAATGTGGAAACGCAAAAGGAGAGCCTAAAAATCGCAGAGGCCCGTTACCAGTACGGTACCGCGTCTCAATTAGACGTCGACCAGGCCAAGACCGTGCTCTATAACACGGAGGCCTCCATTCCTCCTCTTGAAGCCCAGCTGCGGCAAGCCAAAGATGCCCTTAGCGTGTTACTCGGTTTGCCGCCGAGTCATCTGGCAGACGAATTGGCGGGCTCGTCAGATATTCCGGCTTCTCCGACGGAGGTCATCGTGGGCATCCCTGCTGACTTGCTGCGACGGAGACCGGATGTTCGGAGTGCTGAGCTACAGGCGGCGGCGCAATGTGCTCAGATTGGTGTGGCCAAGGCAGACCTTTATCCTGCTTTCTCCCTCACCGGAAGTTTCGGTGTTCTGTCAACGAACATCGGGAAAGTCAGCCTCAGTGATATGTTCAAATGGAGTAGTCGCAATATCCAGGCTGGACCCTCGGTCCAATGGAGTATCCTCAACTATGGTCAGATTACAAACAATGTGCGGGTTCAGGATGCCCGGTTCCAGGAATCGCTCATGACGTATCAAAATGCGGTTCTCACAGCACAGCAGGAAGTGGAGGACAACCTGATCGCCTTTCTCAAAGCTCAGGAGCAAGCCGGATCTCTGGCCCGGAGCGCGACGGCAGCTAGGGGGGCTCTTGATCTTGCGGTCCAGCAGTATCGGGAAGGCATCGTTGATTTTACCACGGTCCTTGTCACGCAACAGTCCCTGTTGAGTGTGCAGGACAATCTTGCCGCTACCGTGGGTAACATCGCGAGCAATCTGGTGGGGGTATATAAAGCTCTGGGCGGCGGCTGGGAAGTCCGAGAAGGAAAGGATCTAATACCCTCTGAGATCAGGGAAGAGATGGCGAAGCGCACCAACTGGGGAAAACTGCTTGCCCCAGCATCCTATAATCCGCTCCCTCCGGAGGAGCCCAAGTCTCTGATCCGGCTTCCCGATTGGTAATGGATTGAGAAATCGCATGGAGCATAGCGCATAGGGCAAAGCGTAAAAGATTTTTAGGAAGGTGGAGGGTTGGGGATGGCATTCGGAAAAGGATATCTCTTTCGGAGATCGCAAGTTAATTCAGCCTGGATCATCTGTTTGATCTTTTTTATTCTCCTGACGGCGTGCAAAGAAAAGGTTCCCCCTCCCCCTCCTCCGCCCACTGTTGCGGTGGCCCAGCCTGTCCAGCAGACAGTCACGGACTATCTGGAGCTGACAGGCAATACTCAAGCCATTAAGACGGTGCAACTGGTTGCCCGGGTTTCGGGTTACCTGGAAAAAGTCTTTTTCCAGGACGGTCAATTTGTAAAAGAGGGGCAATTGCTCTTTCTCATTCAACAAAACACCTACCTGGACGCACTTCGGCAGAACGAAGCGCAAATATTACTGCAAAAGGCCCAGCTGGACTATGCCGAGAAACAATTGATCCGGTACTCCAGCCTTTTGGAACAGAAGGCTACCTCCAAGGAAAACGTGGACAACTGGCGGTACCAGCGGGATTCAGCCCAGGCGAATCTGAAAGCGGCAGAAGCAAACCGCGATCTGGCCAAACTCAATCTGGACTACACGGAGGTCAGAGCTCCTTTCGATGGGAGGATCGACCGTAGGTTGAAAGACCCCGGGAACCTGGTGGGCTCAGGGGAAAATACGGTTTTGGCTGAAGTCAACCAAATCAATCCCATCTATGTGTATTTCAACATTAGCGATGCTGATCTGGCACGCCTGATGGGAGAAGCCCATTGGACCCCCGGCAAAATCCCAGCCAAACAATGGCCGGTTTCTGTAGGCTTGACCAATGAAACAGGTTACCCTCACAAGGGCCACATCGATTTTGCGTCCATCAGTCTCACCCCTACAACCGGTACCCTGCTGCTTAGGGGAATTTTCCAAAACCCTGACGGTAAGATCTTGCCAGGTCTCTATGCCCGGGTGCATGTGCCTACTAAGGAAGGACCTGCTTTTTTGGTGCCCCAGGAGGCCATCGGTAATGATCAGCGCGGAGCATATGTGTTGGTGGTGGACGAAAATAACATGGTGCGACGTTCCAGCGTCAGAACTGGCGCATTGGTAAACCATCTGCGTGTCGTTGAAGAAGGTCTAACGGGAAAGGAATGGGTTGTTATAAGAGGCGTTCAGAAAGCCATTCCAGGCCGACCCGTGACCCCCGAGAGGCAGGATTTACGGACCTTCGGCGCAACCTCCGATCAATCCGTTAGTCAGAGGAAGGAAGGATCATGATTTCCCGGTTCTTCATCGAGCGGCCGATCCTTGCTAATGTCGTTGCCTTCATCACTATCGTTATCGGGTTTGTAAGCTATTATCGCCTGGCAGTAGAGCAGTATCCTCCAATTACGCCACCGACGATTCAGGTGCTCGCGACGTATCCGGGAGCGAGTGCCTCGGTTATCGCAGCAACAGTAGGAGTGCCCATCGAGCAGGCGGTCAACGGTGTTGAACATTCGATTTACTTGTCCTCCAAAAGTAGTAACGATGGCTCCTACACGCTGACCATTACCTTTGACGTGGGAACCGATCTTAATAAATCTCTCACACTCGTCCAAAATCAGGTCAATACCGCATTGGCACAACTGCCGCCGGCCGTTTCGCAGCAAGGGATTACCGTGAGGAAAGTCTCTACTAACATTTTGCTGATTGTCAGTTTATATTCCGATGACAACCGGTTTAGTGAAGCCTTTCTCTCCAACTACGCCATCATCAATATGCAGAATCCACTGGCTCGGCTGGAAGGCATCGGCCAGGTAAGGGTCTTTGGTGCAGGCCCTTACAGCATGCGAGTCTGGTTGGACCCGGACAGACTTCACTATTTCAACCTTACCACCCAGGATGTCCTGAATGCCATCGGAAACCAGAATATACAGGTCACCGCCGGCCAACTGGGTGCTCCTCCTGTACCACGGGACCAGATCTTTCAGATTCCCATTAACACGCTTGGCCGGCTGTCTGATGCCGAACAGTTTGAGGACATTATTGTCAAAAACAGCCATGGTGTGACCACCCAGATTGTGCGCTTGCGCGACATTGCCCGTGTTGATCTGGGTCAACAATATTACTCGAATTTTGCCAATATGCGCGGACTCAGATCAGCCCAAATCCCCATCTTCGCCCTTCCCGAAGCTAACGCCATCGCCGTCGCTAACAATGTTTACAAGGCTGTGGAGGAAATGCGGAAGGATTTTCCCGAAGGCCTGAAATACACCATCCGCTTCGATACCACCACCTTTGTCCGCCAGGCAATATCTAAGGTGTACGAAACGCTTTTTGAGGCCGGCATCCTCGTGCTCATCGTGATCATGGTATTTCTGCAGAGTTTCAGGGGAATGCTCGTTCCTGCCACCACGGTCCCAGTCACCATTATCGGCGGTTTTGCCGCTATGAGTGCGCTCGGATTCACCATTAATCTCATGACCTTGTTCGCTTTGATTCTGGCCATTGGCATCGTGGTGGACGACGCCATCGTCATTGTGGAAAACAGTGCCTATTATATCGAGAGGGGTCTACCCCCAAAAGAGGCCGCTATTAAGGCAATGAGCGAGTTGACCGGTCCGATTATGGGCATTACCATGGCCCTGGTCTCGGTCTTCTTACCTGCGGCCTTTTTGCCGGGCATCACAGGGCAGATCTTTCGCCAATTCGCCCTAGTCATTGCTTCGACAGCGGTGATCAGCGCCATTAATGCCCTGACCTTAAAACCGGCCCAGTGCGCCCTGTGGCTCCGGCCCAGAGGGGAGAAGAAGTTAAACTGGTTTTATCGCGGCTTCAATAAAATTTACGAGGATATGAAGGCCCCTTATATGGGAATGGTCCGTTGGATGGTAAACCGGGCGGGACTGATGGTTGTGGTTTTTCTTGTTATCATCATCACTTCCGGCTGGTTGTTTGTTCGTCGTCCCACGGGCTTTCTCCCTATCGAGGATCAAGGCTATGGTATTCTATTCACCCGTTTGCCGGACGGGGCTGCGCAGCCGAGGGCACGGGAAATATCAGAGAAAATCGATGCTATCCTCAAGAAAACCCCCGGTGTCTACAACTGGATTACGATCGGAGGCTATTCCTTTTTAGATGGGGCCAACGTCTCAACGATTGCGAGTACTTTTATCACTTACAGCGACTGGAGTGAACGCGGCTCCGCGCTAACTCAGGATAAGATCATCGCCCGTCTTAACCGGGACCTTTCAAAAATCCAGGAAGCGGTGGCGTTCGTGCTGATTCCCCCATCCATCAGGGGATTGGGCCAAACGGGTGGCTTTCAGATGATGGTGGAGGACAAGAAAGATATCGGCCTTCAGGAACTCCAGAGGGCCACCAATGACGTTATCAAGGTGGGCAACTCTCAGAAGAGTTTACAGGACCTCACCACGACCTTTAACATCAGCAGTCCCCAACTCTACTTGGATATAGACAGGACAAAGGCCCAATCCTTTCAGGTCCCGATGAATAATGTGTTTGACACGCTCGGGGCGTACTTAGGTTCTTCATTCGTCAATCTCTTCAATAAGTTCAACCAGGTGTTCCAGGTCTATATCCAGGCAAACAGCAGCTACCGGGTGAAACCTGAGGACATTAAGAATCTATATACTCGAAACACCAATGGAGAAATGGTTCCACTCGGGAGCCTTGTAGAGGTCAGGCACTCCCAAGGCCCCGAATTGATCACCCGTTACAACCTCTATCCGGCAGCCCCGATCTTTGGTATGGCTGCTCCGGGATCCAGCTCGGGACAAGCTCTCAAACAGATGGAAAAAATAGCGGCGGATGTTCTGCCACGAGGAGCCAGCTACGAGTGGACCGCTACGAGCTATCAGGAAAAGAAGGTTGGCCATCAGGCATACTTCATTTACGCCCTTTCCATTATTCTGGTCTTCATGGTGCTGGCCGCACTGTATGAGAGCTGGACGTCTCCCGCGGCGGTCATTTTCGCAGTACCCATAGCATTGGTCGGAGTTCTCCTCGGTCTCATGATTCGAGGGCTGGACAACAACCTCTACACACAGATAGGACTGGTGCTCATGATTGCATTGGCCAGCAAGAACGCCATCCTCATTGTGGAGTTTGCGCGTGATTTGGGGCGGGGAGGGATGTCTTTGACAGAAGCGGCCGTCGAAGCGACGAGCCGCCGCTTTCGCCCCATCGTCATGACTTCCTTCGCGTTCATTCTGGGGGTTCTCCCCCTGCTGATCGCAAGAGGCGCTGGTGCTGCCAGTCAGCGAGCCATTGGCACCGTCGTTTTCGGCGGCATGCTCTCTTCGACGCTCCTGGCCATCCCCTTTGTGCCGGTTTTCTACGTGGTCACGGAACGTCTGACCGAAAAGCTTGTTCGCTCGAAGAAGGAAAGCTCGACTGAAGGCAAAAAATGAGCGGAGAAAATGCCTCAAAAGGCCTGAAAGAATCCCTTTCCCGGAGTCTGTCCTGCGAGACGCGGATTTCAGGCCCGTAAGGATAGGCGAATTGGAGAAGCTTTAGGGGGGAACCTCTAAAAGCAAACTACAAACCATGATCCCGGATACTTACTCTGTCTTACTGAAGAGAGAAGTTACCCATCATATTAATGACCCGCAATCCTAAAGGTTCGACAAGACGTCTATTCTTATGTCTTATGGGCCGAGGCACAGGCAGGCATGTTTTCGTGCCATCTTAGGCATTACAAACGGAGGGGGTGCCATGGCTCAGGATCTCTATGATGCTGTCGTCATCGGAGGAGGACCTGCCGGAGCAGCGGCGGCGGTCTATGCTGCGAGGAAGAAGCTGAAGACGCTGGTCGTCACGGAAGCGTTCGGCGGGCAATCCATGGCCTCCAGTGATATTGAAAATTGGATCGGCGAAGTCACCCTTTCGGGCTTGGACCTTGCTGAAAAGCTCAAAAAGCACGTGGAGGCTCAAAAAGGGGTTGAGATCAAAACTCCGGAGCGAGTGGTTGCTGTGAGCCAAGGGACAGACTGTGCTTTCGGGGTCAAAACGGATAGCGGCAATGTCTACTGGTCCAAAACATTGATCGTTTGCTCCGGAGGTCGACACAGACGCCTCGACATTCCGGGAGAGGAAAAGTTTGAAGGCAGAGGTCTTGCTTTTTGTTCGACCTGTGATGCTCCTTTGTACAACGGGCTCGACGTAGCCGTGGTTGGAGGTGGGAACTCGGCGCTTGAGGGAGTGGTCGATTTAATTCCCTACGCACGCAAGATCTATCTTCTCATTCGAGGCGAGAAGCTTAAGGGCGATCCTGTCACTGAAGAGAAGGTAAAAGGGTCAGCCAAACTGCAAGTAATTAGCAATGCACAAGTCGTAGAAATACTGGGGGATAAAAGCGTCAGCGGACTGCGGTATAGGGACAAGAGGACCGGGGAAGTCACGGAGCTGGCGATCAGTGGGGTGTTCGTCCAGATCGGCTTATCCGCGAACTCGGATTTTATCCGGGACCTAATCGACACCAACCAGGCGGGAGAAATCATCGTGGAACATCGGACGGGCCAAACCTCGAAGAAGGGAATCTTCGCCGCGGGCGATGTGACCGACGACCCGTTCAAGCAGAATAATATTTCGGCAGGGGACGGGGTAAGGGCTGCCCTCTCCGCCTACCAGTTCATCCTCAATATTCAAAAGTACAGTCCTTGCGCAGATAAAGAGGAGTAAGCCCCGCTAGAGAGGGCGGAGCTTTAATGCTGGGGTTTCTAACGGGGTAAAGAGCGGAGGCGCCAATGGCTAGCGAAACCATGATCGAAGAGATAAGGAAAATAGCTGCCTTGATTCGTTACTACATCCTTTTTATGACCACCGAGGCCGGTTCCGGGCATCCCACCTCCTCACTGTCGGCGACGGAGTTGATGGCCTGTCTCCTTTTCGGTGGGATTTTTCGATTCGACGTCGACCATCCCAAATGCCCAAACAATGATCGACTCATTTTTTCCAAAGGACATGCCTCTCCTCTTTTTTACGCCTTATGGGCTGCCGCAGGCGAGTTGACTGAAAAGGACATCCTGACGTACAGGAAATTCGGCAGCCCTTTGGAGGGCCACCCCACGGTTGCCTTTCCTTATGTTGAAGCGGCAACGGGCTCCCTGGGGCAGGGCCTATCGATTGGCCTGGGGATGGCGTTGAATGCCAAGCTTCTTGATAAGCTTCCATACAGGACGTATGTTCTCCTCGGGGACAGTGAGATGGCCGAAGGCTCTCAATGGGAATCGATGGAAATTGCCTCCCATTATAAACTGAACAACCTGATCGGGGTTCTTGACGTGAATCGGCTGGGGCAGCGGGGAGAGACAATGTACGGGTGGGACCTCGAGGCCTACGAGAAAAGGGTTTCATCTTTCGGGTGGAAGACGCGGACCTTCGACGGCCATTCTATCCCTGAAATCCTTGCCGCCTATGAAGAAGCCGTCCGCGCGACCGACCAGCCCGTCATGTTGATCGGGAAGACCATTAAAGGCAAAGGAGTGTCTTTCATTGAGAATAAGAACGGCTGGCACGGAAGAGCGCTTAAGAGAGAGGAGTACAATCGGGCGCTCAAGGAGTTAGGAGAGATCGATAAGTCTGTTCGAGGAGAGGTTTCCCTTCCAGAAGACCTGAAGCCGAAGGAACAGGTTGCCGGAGGGCCGGTCAAGAAACTGGATTATCCGGCCGACAAACCTGTTGCCACCCGAAAAGCCTATGGGAATGCCCTGGCAAGAATTTTTCAGCAATTCCCAAATCTGGTGAGTTTGGACGGCGAGGTCAGCAACTCGACGTACGCAGAAATATTCAAGGAGGCTTTTCCGGAGCGTTTTTTTGAGATGTATATTGCAGAGCAGAACATGGTCGGTGCTGCCTTGGGCCTGTCACGTCGGGGCAAGATTCCTTTCGTCTCTACCTTCGGGGCATTTCTCAGCCGCGCTTTCGATCAGGTCAGGCTGAGCCAGTATTCCGATGCGAACATCAAGTTTGTTGGATCCCATGCCGGCGTATCGATCGGGGAAGATGGACCTTCTCAGATGGCGCTTGAAGACATAGCGATGTTCAGGGCGATCTTAGGCAGCGTCGTCTTATACCCATCCGATGCGGTGTCCACGGAGAGGTTGGTCGAGGAAGCCGCAAGACATGATGGCATCGTTTTCATTCGGACCACGAGAATGGAGACACCTATCCTGTATGGTCCAGAGGAAAAGTTTGCCATCGGTGGAAGCAAAACCCTAAGAAAGAGCGAAAAGGACAGAGCCACCGTAATCGGGGCAGGAGTGACGCTCCATGAAGCACTGGCAGCCTATGAGGCTTTGAAAAAAGAAGGCGTTTTCATCCGTGTCATCGATCTCTACAGCATCAAACCGATTGACGAAGCAACCTTACGCCAGGCGGCCGGTGCGACCCGGACGATCATTACGGTCGAAGATCACTACCCTGAAGGAGGGATGGGGGAAGCCGTGAGAAGTGGTCTGTCCAATTCGCCGGTTCCCATCCATTCTTTGGCCGTAAGGAAAAAGCCGAAGAGCGGCAAGCCCGGGGAGCTCCTCGACTATGAGGAAATCTCGCGAGTCGCCATTATCAAAAAAGTGAAAGAGGTCGTCTAAAATTTGGGGTTCAATGGGTATTGAATCCCCTTATCGGCAAAGAGGAGAAATACGATGAGCGCTGTGAGAAGAATCAAAAAAGTCTGGAAGAGCAAGCCGACCATCGAAGGAGCGGGAGTCCATCTCAAGAGAGCCTTTGGCTTCTACCAGGTGCCACAGCTTGACCCGTTTCTCCTTCTCGATGATTTCCGGTCGGGCAATCCTGCTCATTACCTGAAGGGTTTTCCGTGGCATCCCCACCGCGGGATCGAAACGATCACCTATGTCCTTCAAGGCGTCGTCGAGCACGGCGACAGTATGGGAAATCGCGGGCTGATCTCTTCGGGTGACGTGCAGTGGATGACCGCAGGAAACGGCATCATCCATCAGGAGATGCCGAAGGGTGACAAGAAGCGGGTGATGTCAGGATTCCAACTCTGGGCGAACCTTCCTGCCTCCCATAAGATGATGGACCCCCGTTACCGCGACGTGAAGAATCAGCAGATCCCCGAAATTTCTCTCAAGAGCGGGGTGAAGGTGAAGATCATCTGCGGAAAGTTAGACAAGGTGGAAGGGCCGGTGCGAGACATCGTGACCGACCCTGAGTATCTGGACGTAACGGTTCCGGTCGGGTCAACTTTTACCCACCCCTTAAGGAAAGGCAAAAACGCCTTTGCCTACGTGATTGAAGGGGAGGGTTACTTCGATCCGAATCGTGACTCGTACGGCCATGAGGTGATCGGAGACAACTACTTCGATTTCAAGCGGAGCTGTATCTGTAAAGACGAGACACTTGTCCTTTATGGCGACGGCGACGAGGTCTCCGTGACTTCTGAGACAAAAGGGGTCCGCTTCCTGCTAATTTCCGGCAGGCCCATCGCAGAGCCGGTAGCCTGGTACGGCCCTATTGTCATGAACACGCAGGAGGAGCTTAAGCTTGCCTTCGAGGAATACCAGAACGGGACATTCATCAAGCATGGCAAGGCCTAAAGGGGCCGTGAGAAGAGGGCTCAGGAGGTTGAGCATGTCCGCACTGCGCTCGGACGCGTTCGTTTTTTTTGGTGCCACCGGTGACCTGGCATACAAGAAGATTTTTCCTGCGCTCCAGGGGATGATGAGGCACGGCCACCTCGACATGCCGATCATCGGGATGGCGAGGCGCAATTGGACTTCTGATCAGCTCCGGGCCCGCGCCCGCGACAGTCTTGAGAAGCACGGCGGCTTCGATCCGGATGCCTTCGCCAAGCTTTCGGCGCGTCTCCAGTACCTCTCGGGCGATTACGGGGACGAAGGAACGTATGAGCGTTTGCGCAAGGTCCTGGGCAGCTCCGTGCGGCCTCTTCATTACTTAGCCGTCCCGCCGAGCGAGTTTGAGATTGTGGCAAAGGGGCTGGAAAAGTGCGGTTGTGCAAAGGACGGCCGGGTGATCGTTGAAAAACCCTTTGGCCGCGACCTCGCCTCGGCACAGGAACTCAACCGAGCGCTTCGGCAGTTCTTCCCCGAGTCGGCGATCTTCCGGATCGACCACTACCTCGGCAAGGAGGCGGTCCAGAATCTGCTTTACTTCCGCTTTGCCAACTCTTTTCTGGAGCCGATCTGGAATCGTAATTACGTCGAAAGCGTTCAGATTACCCTTTGCGAGAGCTTCGGGGTGGAAGGCCGTGGCCGCTTCTATGAAGAGGTGGGGGCGATCCGGGACGTGGTGCAGAACCACATCCTTCAGGTCATGGTGTTGCTCGCCATGGAGGCCCCGACCGTCAACGATCCGGAGGCGACGCGGGACGAAAAGATTCGCGTCTTTCGAGCGATCAAACCCCTTTCGCCCGAGGACGCGGTGCGAGGTCAGTTCCACGGGTACCGTGACGAGGGCGGTGTGGCCCCTGATTCACAGGTGGAGACGTTTGCGGCCGTACGGCTTCATATCGATACCTGGCGCTGGGCAGGCGTGCCCTTCTACATACGGGCGGGTAAACGATTGCCGTTCACGTCCACCGAAGTAATGGTTAAACTGAAGCGTCCGCCTCAAACGGTCTTCGATGAGATCAAGCTGGGCCAGTCGAACTACCTCCACTTCCGCCTCAGTCCGAATGTTTTTATCGCTCTTGGGGCGCGGACCAAGGTGCCCGGGGAATCGATGGCCGGCAAAGGGGTGGAGTTGGTCGCTTGCCAGCATTTCGGCGAAGAGTTGTCGCCTTACGAACGGCTTCTCAGCGACGCTATACGGGGCGATGCTACTCTCTTCGCACGAGAGGACAGCGTTGAAGCTGCCTGGCAGATTGTCGATCCGATCCTGAAATATCCGACACCGGTCCATCAGTACGAACCGAATACCTGGGGCCCGGCCGAGGCCGACCGGATCATTGCGGGCGATGGCGGCTGGCACAACCCGACGTCCATGGAACCATTGGATGACGCCGTGCGGGGAATTTGTGATTCCTCTTGAATGGGGAGGTGAAGAGTCACTTTATTTGTTGTCATTCCGGACCTGATCCGGAATCCAGTTTTTCCAACAGGATTTCCGCTGGAGTCTACCCCGTACTTGTCGGAGCGACTCCTCGTGGAGACCCGCTTCAGCGACGAAGGACCAGCCTCGGGAGAAGGCGAGAGATAAACGGAGAAAAAACATGACCATCAAAGTGAGTCCCCTTGCAGGAAAGCCTGCAGAGCCGTCCATGCTCGTTGACGTGTCCAAGCTGATTGCAGCTTACTACACCGAGACTCCTGATCCCTCCGTGCCTGAGCAACGGGTGATGTTCGGCACCTCGGGGCACCGTGGTTCGGCTCTCAAGAAGTCTTTTAACGAATGGCATATTCTCGCCATCACTCAGGCCATTTGTCTATACCGTAAGCAGCAAAAGACGAACGGCCCCCTTTTTCTCGGCATCGACACTCACGCAATCTCCGTCCCGGCCTTCCGGAGCGCTGTCGAGGTGCTTGCAGCGAATGATGTAGAGGTCATGATCTCGGAGATGGATGAATATACTCCCACCCCTGTGGTCTCCCACGCCATTCTTGCTTATAACCGGGGCCTGAAGGCAGGGCTTGCTGACGGCATCGTGATCACGCCGTCTCACAACCCCCCCGAGGATGGCGGTTTCAAGTATAATCCACCGGAGGGCGGGCCTGCCGAGCCCGTGGTCACCGGCTGGATCGAAACGAAAGCGAATGAGTTCATCAGAAAAAGCCTCTCGGGCGTCAAAAGGGCCTCATTTGAGAAGGCGCTTCATGCCTCCACGACGCACCGGCACGACTATCTCCAAGCCTATGTCAGCGACCTAGGCAGCGTGATCGACATGGCCGCCATTCATGGCTCGAAGATCAGTCTGGGAGTCGATCCGCTCGGGGGCGCCGGTGTGCGCTATTGGGGACCGATTGCGGAGCGCTATGGCCTGAACCTAACGGTCGTCAATGACGCGGTCGATCCCACCTTCCGCTTTATGACGGTTGATTGGGACGGTCGGATTCGCATGGACCCTTCGTCGCCCTACGCGATGAAGCGGTTGATCAACCTGAAGGATCGGTTCGACATCGCCTTTGCGTGCGATACGGATCACGACCGGCACGGGGTGATTACCCGGAGCGCCGGGCTGCTCCAGCCGAATCACTACCTTTCTGCTGCCATCGACTACCTTTTTCAACATCGGCCGGGGTGGCGGCCAGACGCGGCCGTGGGAAAAACCCTGGTGAGCAGCCAGATGATTGATCGTGTGACCGCAAGGCTCGGCAGAAAACTCTACGAGGTGCCGGTCGGCTTCAAGTGGTTTGTTGACGGCCTCCTCGATGGGTCGCTCGGCTTCTGCGGGGAGGAGAGCGCAGGCGCATCGTTTCTGCGCCGGGATGGCACGGTCTGGGTGACGGACAAAGATGGAATCGTTCCGGCCCTGCTCTCGGCGGAGATCACGGCACGGATGGGCCGAGACCCCGGCGAAATCTACCAGGAGCTCGCGCGCGAGTTCGGTGAGCCTTTCTACGATCGGGTGGAGGCACCCGCCACCCCGGAGCAAAAGAAGACACTGGGAAGGCTTTCGCCGGACCAGGTTCGATTCACCGCCCTGGCTGGTGAAAAGATCAAGACCCTCTTGACTCGTGCACCGGGCAACGGGGCCGCAATCGGTGGAATCAAGGTGGTTGCCGAGAACGGATGGTTTGCCGCGCGTCCATCCGGGACGGAGAATATCTACAAGATCTACGCTGAGAGCTTCCGGGGGCAAGACCATCTGCGACGCATCCTCGACGAAGCGCAGACGATCGTTGATGAGGCTTTGAAGGCCGCCGCATCGCAGAATAAAAGTGCAGCATAATGAAGACCCGGAGCGTAAAGTGGAGGAGCCCATGAACAAGCCGAAAAGAGCCGGCAGTCCGATTTACACTTTCTTGCCAACCGAAGTCGAGGGGTTCGAACCCCTTGCCGAGCTGGCCCTGGATATGCGCTGGTCATGGAATCATTCTGCCGATGAAGTGTGGAAGCAGCTTGATCCGGCACTTTGGGATCTTACCGGAAACCCGTGGGTTGTTTTGCAAACGGTCTCGCGGGACTGGCTTGAGCGGACGCTTGCTGATCCCGCCTTCCGCGAGAAGGTAGATGGCCTGATCCAAACGAAGCGTCGGGAAGCGGAGTCGCCCGCATGGTTTCAGGAGAATTATCCGCGGTCGCCTCTGACTTCTGTCGCATATTTCGGCATGGAGTTTATGCTGAGCGAAGCGCTTCCCATCTATTCCGGCGGTCTTGGAAATGTCGCCGGCGATCAGCTCAAGACCGCGAGCGATCTGGGCGTACCCGTGGTCGGCGTAGGGCTTCTCTACCAGCAAGGTTATTTCCGCCAGGTGATAGACCAGGATGGGGCGCAGCAAGCCCTCTTCCCGTACAACGATCCGGGACAATTACCCATCATTCCTTTGCGGGAGCCAAACGGGGAATGGCTGCGGCTGGAGATCAAGCTGCCCGGTTACTCGGCCTGGGTGCGTGCCTGGCAGGTTCAGGTCGGGAGGGTGAAGCTCTACCTGCTTGACACCAACGATGCGGCTAACTTTCCGGCCCATCGTGGGATCACCAGCGAGCTTTACGGAGGCGGTCCGGAGCTGCGTTTGAAACAAGAGATCTTGCTCGGGATGGGTGGCTGGCGTCTGCTCAACGCCCTCGGCATCAAACCGGAGGTCTGTCATCTGAATGAAGGGCATGCTGCCTTTGCCGTGTTGGAACGGGCTCGGACTTTTATGAATGAAACCGGCCAGCCCTTTGAAGTCGCGCTGGCCGTCACTAGGGCGGGCAATCTCTTCACCACACACACGCCGGTGGAGGCCGGTTTTGACCGTTTCGCTCCTGCTCTCGTCGAGCAATATCTTGGCTGGTACGCACGGAACAGGCTCGGGATCTCGCTTCACGATTTCCTGGCCCTTGGCCGTCTGAACGCCGATGACTCTTCAGAGTCCTTCAATATGGCTTACCTGGCCGTGCGCGGGAGCGGCGCGGTCAACGGAGTGAGTCGTTTGCACGGTCAGGTCAGCCGGCGCATCTTTCAGCCTCTCTTTCCGCGTTGGTCCGAGGATGACGTGCCGATCGGGCATGTGACCAACGGGGTTCATATGCCCAGCTGGGACTCAGAGGAGTCCGAGGCCCTGTGGACAGGGGCCTGCGGAACGGACCCCTGGCTGGGCGCACTGGAAACCGTCGAAGAGGAAATGCGCTCCGTTTCCGATTCCAGGCTCTGGGAGTGCCGCGCCTCCGCCCGCGAATCGCTCGTCAAATATGTCCGTAAAAGGCTTTCCAGGCAACTGGCAACTTCGGGCGCACCACCCGAGAAATGTGAAGAAGCGGGTCGCGTTTTTGATTTCGATGCCTTGACGATGGGGTTTGCCCGGCGTTTCGCTACTTACAAGAGGCCGAACCTCCTGCTGCACGATCCTGACAGGCTTCTTCGAATCCTGACCCAGCGGGACCGCCCCGTTCAACTCGTCATTGCCGGCAAGGCGCATCCGGCGGACCAGGCAGGGCAAGCGATGATCCGGGAATGGACCCGGTTTATCCGGAGGCCCGAGGCACGCAAGCACGTCGTCTTTCTGAGCGATTACGACATGCTTTTGACCGGAGAGTTGGTTCGCGGAGTGGATCTCTGGATCAACACGCCGCGGCGGCCCTGGGAGGCGAGCGGGACAAGCGGTATGAAGGTGCTTGTCAACGGGGGCATCAATCTTTCCGAGCTGGATGGGTGGTGGGCAGAAGCCTACACGCCTGAAGTCGGCTGGGCATTGGGCGATGGAAAGGAGCATGGCGATGACCCGGCCTGGGATGCAGCGGAAGCCGAGGCGCTCTATACGTTGCTCGAACAGGAGGTGATTCCCTTATTTTATAACCGGGACCGGAACGGAAACCCTTCCGGCTGGATTGCACGCATGCGCGAGAGCATGGCCCGGCTGACGCCTCGCTTTTCTGCCAACCGCACGGTGCGGGAGTACACGGAACAGTACTACCTTCCTGCGGCAACAAATTACTGCCAGCGTGCAGCCAATAAAGGAGCCCCGGGAGCCGAGTTGGTGTCCTGGCGGGACGGCCTGGAACAGAATTGGTCAAAGCTTCGCTTCGGCGAAGTGAAAGTGACGAGTGACGAAAAGAAACACACCTTCCAGGTTCAAGTCTATCTCGGCAGCCTCGATCCAAACGCGGTGGGGGTGGAACTCTATGCGTCAGAGATAAACGGTGCTGCGCCGGTGCGGCAGGAGATGACCCGCGGCCAAAGACTGGTAGATGGAAACGGTTATCTCTATACCGGGGAGGTGGAGGCGACACGTCCGGCGTGGCATTATACGGCACGAGTGGTACCGAGCCACTCCGGCGTTGCCATTCCACTCGAAGCTTCTCGAATTCTTTGGCAGAGGTGAATTTACCCAGATGTTGCAATATCGAAACCAGGCAGGAGTACTTCCAAACCCTTGCAATTGTACCCACCGCCGCTGCAAGGCTTTACAGTACCCCCGCCCGGTTTCGGTACGGTTTTGTTTGTATGGAAGTGGTGGGTTTATTGTAGGTTGGAGATTGGGCCTTCCTCTCGGTAGGCAGGGATTGCGGATTGAAGGCGTCTCTAGGTGGAAAGGAATTGGGAAATCCGAATGACCACAGATGCTGAGCTTTGCGCTCAGTATAAACAACAGGCCGCCGAGCGGGCTGTCGAGTTTGTCCAGTCGGGCATGGTCGTGGGACTGGGGACTGGGTCAACGGCGATCTTTGCGACGCGGCGGATCGCCCGGGATCTCCAAGACGGGCAGCTTAAGAATATCTTTGGTTTCGCCACGTCCAAGGTTGTTTGGAAAGAAGCACAAAGGCTCGGTATCCCAATGATGTCAGAGGAAATGCCGAACAGTCTTGATGTGACCATCGACGGCGCGGATGAAGTAGACTCTCATCTGGACTTGATCAAAGGCGGAGGGGGTGCGCTACTCCGGGAAAAGATCGCTGCCGAGGCCAGCGGCCGCGTGATTATTGTGGCTGATGACAGCAAACTCTCACCCCGGCTGGGCACCCGCCATGCGGTGCCCGTCGAAGTTCTCCCTTTTGGCTGGCGTTCTCAATTCCGTTATCTTGAGTCATTGGGGGCGCAGGTTGAGGTCCGGTATAACGCAGATGGATCCCTGTTTGTGACTGACTCAGGGAATATAATCCTGGATTGTAACTTCGGTCCGATTGCCGACCCTGCCGAGCTGGCAGCTAGGCTGAGGGCACGGGCTGGGATCGCCGAGCATGGTCTGTTTCTTGGGCTGGCAACGGATCTGATCATCGCCGGCAAGGATAGCATCCGCCATCTTAAGCGCAAAGAATGAGGCAGAACTTCGTCGCCGATTCGTCTAAGGGAAGATGGATGAGTAGAAGCGGAAAAGAGAAGATCCAGATTGCGGCGTCCATTCTTTCGGCCAATTTCAGCCGTCTCGGAGACCAGGTCAAACAGGCATTGGATGCGGGCATCAAGTGGATTCATGTGGATGTCATGGACGGCCACTTCGTGCCGAATCTGAGCATGGGTTCAGAGGTCGTGCGTTCATTACGTCCGATTGCCGACAAGTTCGATGCCTTGTTGCACGTCCATCTGATGGTTATGGAGCCGGAACGTTACCTGGTGGATTTCGTGCATGCGGGTGCAAGCTCTGTCAGTGTCCACGTTGAAACCTGCCCTCATCTTCACCGCACCATCCAGGAGATCCGTGCATTGGGGGTACGCTCGGGTGTTGCGCTCAATCCGGCCACCCCGCTCGCGGCCCTGGAGGAGATTCTCATAGAGGTGGATTTTGTGCTGGTCATGTCGGTAGAACCCGGCTTCGGAGGGCAGGAGTTTATCCCTTCCAGCTTGGACAAGATCGTCCGCCTGCGCCGCATGCTCACCGAGCGCAGCCTTGATCGGGTTCAGATTGCTGTGGACGGTGGTATCCATATCCAAACAATAGGGCCGGTCGCCAGAGCCGGCGCCACGGTGCTTGTTGCCGGGTCGGCTATTTTCAACGACCATGCTTCGGTCGCGGACAACCTTCAAGAGTTAAGAGCAGCCATCGGGGAGACCTAGGCCGAACCCCGCCCTGGCAGGATCAGGCTCCTCAGCTTTAGAATGCGGGTATTTAGGTTATGGGCATCGAGTCTCTTACCAATGCGCCTTTTCATAGGCTTGCAGCTCTGTAGCCGACCGATAAGTGGTTTCCGCTCTAAAGCTTTGTCGCCTGACCCCGCCAGGGCAAGATTTCGTATTCCAATCGTAGTCGTCCTTCACCTATTGCAAAAAGCTTTCGTTCGCATTTCATCGCAAGTCTGACAAGGAAAGGAGCAAGCAATATGCAAATCGGAATGATCGGCATCGGAAGGATGGGCGGGAATATGGCGCTTCGATTGATCCGGGCTGGACATCAAGTCATCGTTTATTCCGCGCGAGCCAGTTCAAGAGAAAAATTTGCCAAGGAGACGGGGGCCACTGCAGCTTCATCCCTCAAGGATTTCGTTGCCAGACTTTCCCCGCCGCGGGCTGCCTGGCTGATGATCCCTGCGGCTGTCGTGGATCAAACCCTGAACGACCTGGTTCCCCTCGTGCAAAAGGGTGACATCATCATCGATGGAGGCAATTCTTACTACATCGACGACATCAGGCGCGCAAAGGAGCTGGCTCCTAAGGGCATCCACTATGTCGATTGTGGGACGAGCGGGGGCGTCTGGGGGATGGAGCGTGGATATTGCCTGATGATCGGCGGGCCGGGTGAAATTGTTAAACATCTTGATCCGATTTTTAAAGCTCTTGCGCCCGGTCGGGGCTCTGTCTCCCGGACGCCGGGCAGAGAAAAGACGAGCGGGACCGCAGAAGGGGGTTATCTTCACTGCGGGCCTTCGGGTGCAGGCCATTTTGTTAAGATGGTCCATAATGGAATCGAATACGGCATCATGGCTGCCTACGCGGAGGGGTTCAACATCCTTCATCATGCGAATGTCGGGAAGCAAGCACGCGCCGTTGACGCCGAGACCACTCCATTGCGCCATCCCGAATACTATCAATATGACTTGAATCTCGCAGATATTTCGGAGCTGTGGCGCCGGGGGAGTGTGATTGCCTCATGGCTTCTTGACCTGTCCGCGATGGCGTTCCTCGAGAATCCGGATTTGTCAAATTTTGCCGGTCGCGTTTCCGATTCCGGCGAGGGACGGTGGACGATTATGGCGGCCATCGAAGAGGGATCTCCTGCGCCTGTTCTCAGTACGGCCCTCTATCAGCGATTCAGTTCCCGGGGTGAAGACGACTTTGCAGGCAAGGTTCTATCGGCCATGCGCTACAAGTTCGGGGGCCACGTGGAACGGGAATAGATCAGATATTTCACCATCGAAACCGGACGGAGATACTTCCAAACCCTTGCAATTGCGGATTGTCAACAGGTGAAGGGTTTCGGAGTAGGTCAGTTTGTGGGAAATCTCAGTTCTAATTGAAGACGCGTGTAGCAACCTCTCAAAGGTACCGCTGCAAGGCTTTGTTAGTACCCTTGCCCGGTCTCGATGATGCTTTTGCGTAGCCGGTAGGCAGGGACGGGGTGAGGGGAGGGAGGAACTTATGAAAAAATGGTCGATTGATTCAGATCATTCCGTGGCAAGATTTTCTGTCCGGCATTTTATGATTGCAAACGTCCAAGGTCTGTTCAGCAATATGACCGGTGTGATCCAATTTGATCCACCGGATCTCACTTCATTATCCGTGGAAGCTGAAATAGACGTCAAGACTCTCACCACCTGTCATCCGGAGCGAGACGAGCATCTGTTGACCCCGGATTATTTTGATGCGGAGAAATATCCTAAAATTTTTTTTAAGAGCACCCGCGTCGAAGCGACAGGAGGAAATCGCGCTAAGGTGACGGGAGATTTGACCATCCGAGGGATCCGGAAGCCCGTTACCTTGGACTCCGAGTTCTTTGGACCGGTCAAAAGCCCCTTTAGTGGGATCACGGTCATCGGTTTTTCTGCAACCGGCAAGGTTAATCGCGAAGACTACGGTATGACATGGAACGCGGCCATGGAAGGGGGCGGCGTGGTGACAGCCAAGGATGTCCAAATTCACATGGAAGTGGAGGCCGATCTAATGACATAACTCCTCACGGGACTCTTATGGAATGGATGAGTGCACTTTTGAAGGACCTCATTTCGCTGAAGCTCTTTCTCCCCTTTATTCCCCTCTTCGTTGCCTTCGATGTCTTGGGGATCCTGCCAATCTTTGTTTCGTTCACGCTGGACATGGACCCGCTCGAACGAAAGAGGGTCGTCCGTCAATCGATTCTGACTGCCCTTCTGATCAGCATCGGGTTCCTTTTGGTGGGCAAATCCGTCTTTGCCTTATTGAATATCACGGTCTCTGATTTTAAGGTGGCAGGAGGAATTCTCCTTTTCATCATTGCCGTAGTGGACTTAATCTTTCCAGAAAGGACCCGAACCTTTCCCAAGGAGACGATCGGTGTTGTCCCTATTGGCATTCCGCTGATCGTTGGGCCCGGCGTCCTCACCTTGCTTCTAATCATCGTCGATGCCTATGGCTATGCTTCGTCGGTGCTCTGCTTAATTCTCAATCTCTTGATCGTGTGGCTTGCTTTCAGCTACTCTCACCGGCTGATGAGAGTTTTTAAAGAGGGGGGAGCCAGGGGAATCGGCAAAGTTTTTTCTCTGCTGCTCGCCGCCTTTGCCATGATGATGATGCGCACCGGAATCATGGAATGGGTCCGCCTCCTCCATCCGTAGAACCAACGCATCATTTCTGACAAATTCCCCATCCCCTCCGGTTCGTCATTCCTGCGAAAGCAGGAATCCAGGATGATCCGATGGTTATCACAACACTTATGAACCTCAAGACAGTTGATCGGGATGAGAAGAAGGCATGGCAATAGGGATAACTTGACAACTAGGGTCTTGTAGTGTATTGTAGTGAAAGGAGTCGGGATATGCGCTCAGTTCTTTCGGTAAGTTTGTCTGAAAAAATATCGTCCGAACTCGATAAATTGGCAAGAAGTACGGGCCGGACCAAAAGCGACATTGTAAAGGAATCGATCGATCTCTACCTGTGGGAGGCAAGGTTCCGTAAGTTACAGAAGCGGGTGGGCACGAAAGCGAAGAAGGCCGGCATGGTAAGCGAAGAGGACGTGTTCAAGGCCGTATCGTGAAAGCCGTTTTTGATACAAATGTTCTGGTAGCCGCCTTCGTAAGCGAAGGAGTCTGTTCAAAGCTTCTCATCCGGGCGAGAAAGAGACAATTTCAGCTTTTTATCTCCCATTTCATTCTTCAGGAGTTTGAGCGGGTTCTTATTAGGAAGCTTAGAGCTTCAAGAGATGAAGCAAGGGATGCCGTAAGACTTGTTTCGGAAGCCGCCGATGTAATTCTCCGTCCCTCGGAGCTCGATAAACCTATCTGCCGCGATTCAAATGATGATAAGGTATTGGCCTGCAGCTTGGCAGCGAAGGCCGATTATCTGGTTACAGGAGATGCAGATCTTCTGGACCTGCGATCCTTTCGGAATACCCTCATTGTCTCGCCACGGGATTTTGGGTCACTGTTCGTTGATTAACGGCCCAATATTTCCTTTCAGTGATCATCTTTGGCACCGCGACTGACCGGCATTCTATCTATCCCCATTTAAATTATACTGGAACCACTCTTCTATGGAATCTACTTTGTTATCGCCTCTTGCTTTCTTCTTTATATTTTTTTGAGCCTCCCGGATGGCAGAAGTCACCAAGTGGTGACTAATATATTCGTTTTCGCTCGGCTGCAGAGTCTGGATCATTTTGATAACTCTGTCAATCCTATCTCCCCTGAACATTTTGAGAAGAGGATCATTCAGAGCGGAATGGAATCGGATTGTTGATTGGCACGGGAGATTCGACAGGAAAGAAAGCAAGGTCTCATCGCCTTCGGGCAAGGGGTAGTGCTCCGTAACCAGGACTAAAACTCTTTCACTCTCCCCGAATTGCCTGATCACTGCGTCCAATTCAGAGATTTTTTCGGCCATGATAAGCACGGGCTGATTTTTTGTCTCTGTTTCCCACTGCCCGAAACGGGAATGCGCTTCATAATCTTTGAAGTCAAGACCCCTGGACTGAAACTGTTTTTTCACTTCAGCCGCCGTCTTTTTGAAGTGCACCACAACCAAGACGAAGACATTCTCAGCACGCTCTTTTAAAACTTCATTAACAATTCCATCCCACTTCAGATCGGTTGTCAGCCAGATCCTGTCATCATCCCTCTGGACTCTCTTCTTGAAAAACAATCCCTTTCCTCCCGCCTCAAGCTTGCCACTGTCATACCATAATTGAGAAATCTGCACAGCAGTTATTTGAGATAACCTTTTGAAATAAACGAGCAGATTTCTTCATTGTTTGTTCTTGTTACTCTATCGGAGGTGACACAATTATCTTGATCGGAGTAGGTGAATACTATAGTCTGTAGATTTTTGGTCTGCACCGACAGAACATGTTAAGGGAGGTAATAAAAAAATGAACAAAAGATATTATTTGCTTGAGGTAGAAGGCGGTGTAGAACCAATCGTTCGAGGACCTTACCGTACAAAGCTCGAACGGGACAACGCAGCCAAGCAAATGCGTCTAAGCCAACAAGAAGATGACGGTTTGTTTTGGGCCGACATTGATGAGGTAAGAGTGCCAGCTATCGGCACTTACACGGCAGGTTTTTTCTGGGAAGACTCAACATAAGGGTTTCATTAGGATTCAGGTTGGGATGCAAGTCTTGAATACCAACGATAGACTTCACTATAATTGTAAAACAGGCAAACTTGGTCAAGACCACTAGCGCGGAAGGTTCGTCTGTTGATCTGCTGAAGAAAGGCATCCTTCTTCTCTGCTTGAGCAATAATTCCCGCACGGGGAAGCTTGAAGTCAATATGAACGTCATTGAATCGAAGAAGCCCGGAGTAAATCGGCGTAGAATGCTCTATTTCGAATGCTGCTTCCAACAGATTTTGGGTGGGATGTATCCACAACACGTCTATTAGGGACAGACTGGCAACCGGCGCATGTCTGCCTGTCGAAGGTATATCCTTAGCAAGTTCAAATCGCTGCACGATATCCCAATCAAGAAATCCCCTGTCGTTTTGAGGTATGTACACTGCATGACCCGTTAGTTTACCAATTGCTCCCACAATTGACTGAATCTGATGATGAGTAAATTCAGTCGGCAGAGAATACTCCTCTCCTCCTGAAACGGCGCGGCGAAGTTCAGACAGACCAAAGTAGGAATCAACGCCGAACCTTCCTGCGCGGACAATGTGAAGGTCTGTTCCCTCTTCATTCGAATATACGTGCACTTTGTACTGCCCATCACTGGCAGGCCCAACGGACTGGAAAATGGGGGCAAACTGTTCATACGGGACAAGCAGTGGTTCTCTTTAGCCATCCCATAAAAAAACAATAAAGGACGGGAAGCCCTCTAACAGACCAAGGTCTTCGTGCCTAAGTCCGAAAAAAGTTGAACCCCGATGATGTAGCTTAGAGTATCGTACATAAAATCGTACTTTATCTTGGACACCAAAAAGAGAATTACTTTTTCCGATTCGGTGCAGCTGCCCGAATTCATTCTCAATCGAAACCAAAAATTCATTTCTTATTAGAGACTTCATAGTTCTCCTCCCTTGTATAACTACGGGACTACCAGGAAAAGATCGATCTAGATGCACTCCGAACCTGATATGCACCTACAGGGTTTCTCACTATCTACGCAGTTTTAATATCATTGACAAAATTCTTTTGCAAGCAGATTGATGGAAGGGCGAGGTTCTAAAAGAAATAATTTGGCTTCAAGATTACTTCGTGCTGTAAAGTCCACCGGATGGCTATGGCCTTGGTTGTTTGCGTAGAAAGATAAAATAGGAGATGGAAGAGTTCTCTATCTGCCAAAACTTTAACTCTCTGAAAGGTCTCCGCTTCTAGACTTTCACCTGAAATTATCATTTTACGGACGTCCCCCAAGCTTCCACAACAGCTCCTAATTAACCGCCAAATCTTCGTAACAATGAGCTTCGAATTCATTGGTAGCTAGTATCCAAATGCCACCCGCTTCGCGTTGCGCGGATGTCCCCGTCTGGTCCACTTCAATCTTAAAAATAGTTTGACAACCTCGCTTAGCCGATGTACATTACTTTCCAAACAATCCCCATTAATACTCCATGTGATTGGATATTTCCGAATATTACAAATTTATGCGAGGGTCATATGCCACGGTATAAATCCAACTATCTCACAGAAGTTATTCTAAGAATTGACTTCCAAACTAGTATCCCTGAATTTCAGCGCTCAATTTCAAAAGACCTAGAAGATCAAATATCAAACCACTTTACACTTAAGGAACCAAAAAAAGCCGTTATGGAGCAGATAAAACTTGTACCCTCTTCAGAAAAGGTTGAAAGAGAAAAGGTAGAATTCACTGAATGGAATTATTTTGCGAATGAAAGGCAGAAAAGATTATGCTTAACAAAAGACCTTCTTCTTATTGTCTATCAAAAGTATCTTAGCTACGAAGACTTCACACAGCCCTTTTTTACCGTATTACGATTTCTAGCTTTAAACCATAAGGATGTCCAAATTAAAAGAATCGGCATGAGATACATAAATAACGTCAAAATTGAGGAACCTGATCCTTTTGAATGGGAAAAATATCTCAATAATGACTTGCTCTGCATTTTTAATATTCCCGAAGCAATGACACAAATAAGGCGGGCAATTCATATACTGGAACTTAACACAGATGATGCTATGCTAAAATTTCAATACGGAATGCATAATCCAGATTATCCCGCTCCCATAAAGCAGAAAATATTTGTATTAGATCTTGACGCTTTCAAAGAAGGTACCTTATCGTTCGAAGAAGTCAACGACATAATACCTAAACTGCACCAAAATATCGAATCCCTATTTGAGAAAGCAATAACTCCTTCTTTACGCGGGAGAATGAATCAATGAATGACGACGATCTTTCCTCAGACTACACAAAAAAAGAAAACATAACTGCTTCACTTGACCTACCTGTGCAAGAAGATCTACAAACTGAGAAACAGGTGAGTATTTCCCCTAAAACGGTAATAGAAAGTATTGAACCAGAATATATCCAAGGGACCTCCTCAACGGAAACTAAGGATTTAAAACAATACGGCTTGACAAGGCCGAAAAAGGTAATACGAAGAGCGAAATTTAAAAATGATTAAAATTGATAGAGTTCTATCACCTCGAATACAACAGGGCGATATTTTTAGAGATATTGATTTTGTTCAAAAACTCGAAACAGTTGGAGATGAAGTACTTATTCATCAGATTACATTCCCGCTTGTAATTGTCCTGACACAAGACTGTGATTTGGAGCAAGACTCTGAATACTACATCAATACAGGGGATGCACCTTCAGATGATGATAAGAAACTTCTTTCAGTTATCATTGCACCTTTATACAATGAAGAACTTTTCCTACAAGGCGAACATTTGAATGACGAGTCTATTAAATATAAAATGAGGTCAATAAAAAAGAAGAAAAAAGGTAATTTGACAACCGAATATAGATATTTGATCGAGAACGGAATCCCCAGATATCACCATTTGAAATTTGACCAAAACGATCCAATAGTCGATTTAGTGATAGATTTTAAACATTACTTTACTCTGAATATTGAAGAATTAATGAGGATAAAGGATGATAGATTTGTAGGTAAGGTATCGGAACTTTATCGTGAAAGTATATCTCAAAGGTTCGCATATTTTCTTTCGAGAATAGGTCTTCCAAACATGCAGTATTGACCCCCAATGTAAATAGTGGGCACGAAACTTTCTTTCACGCAGCATCCTGTCTTGCATAGAACTGCCGCTCAAAGACAGCCGGAGAGAGATACGCCAGCCGGTCCTGCCGTCTTTGCCGATTGTAGAAGGCCTCGATATGCTCGGTGATCTCCCGAATGGCCTGCGGAAAAAGGGGACGTGGGTTCTAGTGTCCTGAGTCCGAAGTTCGTTTAAAAACTCGGAGAAGGGTCGTAAGAATTTTATCCCCTTTTCCCTTACTTAAATGGCTTTGGACACCGATTATTGAGTTCCAAATATGTTCAGATATTGAATTTTGACCTCTGGACCTAAATTTGGTATGGATAGCAGAGGGACGTAAGTGAAAATTGACACTTTTTTTGATACAACTTGTCGGATGTCAGAGGAGAGGACATTGGTTCTGAAACAACTTGGCAATTTAAAATGCGGATTGTCGGTTGCCGATTGCGCCCGCCTGCGCGAAGCCGCTTCGGCGAGGCAGGGATTTCGGAATGGGGCAATCTAGGGTTTTGGGCGGGAGGAGTGCCTAATCAACAACAAGACGCCAACAATAATAAGAATGATTGGCCACCACTGAGACATGATTAAGCGAATGGGTGGTAGCCAGCCAAGATTAGACAGGAGGAAAATGATACCCAACCCAATAAGAACGTACGCCCCGATTGCCGTCTTAGATCTCATGACGCTTCCTCCACTATCCCCTTCAGTATTTTGAAAGCCGGCTTACCCTCCAAATCTTACCAAAACGGTACAAAAATACAATTAAATTCTCTATTACTTAATTTTGTTCTTTTTGCCCATGTTATTCAATCTGCAATTCGAAATCCCCGCCTACGCGAAGCCCCACCTGCCAAGACCTTATACGGCGGGCAGGCGCTTCGGCCAGGCAGGCCCACCTCGATGAGCCATCGGCGAGGCAGGCGCAATCCGCATTCAGAGGTCGTGGGAGACGAAATCGGTCACATCTTTTTCTCTTAGAACCCTCCTTTTCCATTTCTCAAGAGAAGGAAGGATATGGGGGAAGAGTCGCAAAGAATAATAAGGAGGAAGCAAAGGAAGACCAATCATATCTCCAAAAATGACCAGCATAAAGAGGTTATCCAGGTGTCCTCTTTCCTTTTTTAATACCAAAACCGTGTCATAGAACAACAGTCCATAGAGAATTTCCCGGATCACTTTGGGAGAAGCCTTCAGTTTCGCCCCGAAATACGAAAATAATTTTTTAATCAAACGGATTCCCTCCTTTTTTTACACACCTCCCTTAGTTGATAACTATCCCTCCCCCTTCGATGGGGAAGGTAAGGGTAGGGGTGAATAATTAAGATAAGAGCTCTTTGGCCCCCCTCCCCTCCCACTGGGAAGAGGGGAGCGTCTGCGTCTTCCCCTGAACGTAGCATGGTGCAGGGCTTGCCCTGAACCCTAAGTGGTTCAGGATCTCCCCATCTCCACATCACTTTATATTTTTAGCCGGCCCACTGCCTAATCTGGAACTCGATCAGGAAAGGCCCCCGACGGCCGCAGGCAGCGCGGAATGTATCGGCAAACCCCTCAAGCGTCTCTACGCTGGCTGCTTCTACGCCCATGCCCTGGGCAAGTCCAACCCAGTCCAGATCCGGACGGCCGATATCGAAGAGAGTGTCTGAGGCGGGTCCTGGTATTGCCCCTCCTGTACGAAGCTCGCCGTACAAGATCTTGTACACGCGGTTGGCGAACACCACATTAACTATGTCGAGCTTTTCGCGGGCCTGGGTCCAGAGCGCCTGCAGCGTGAACATGCCAGATCCGTCGGCCTGGAGACAGACGACCCTGCGGTCAGGACAGGCGATAGCCGCGCCCGTGGCGCATGGAAAACCATGGCCGATCGCGCCGCCCGTGCTCTGAACCCAATCATGGGGCGCTGCGTTGAAGGTGGCTGGAAAGATTGCGCGGCCCGAGGTCACCGCGTCATCGCAGACGATCGCATTGTCGGGCAGCAGCGCTGCAAGCGTCATCCCGAAGGCAGCCGATTCGAAGGGGCCACTAACGATGTGCGGCTCTGTCCCTTCCTGCTTGATCGGAACGGCGCGGGGCGCGCCGATCTCGTCGGCAAGCGCTTGCAATGCGGTCACGGCATCCTGGTCCGGCCGGCAGAGCACGTGCGTTGCACAATCCTTCGGCGTCACGAGGCTGGGCTTTCCGGGATAGGCGAAGAACCCGACAGGCGGCTTCGCGCCGACGAGAATTGCGTTTTTGAGCCCGGCAAAAACCTGGAAGGCGGTGTCGACCACGTACGGAATACGGTCCACCGGCACTCTGCCGCGACCGCGCGCCATGCGTGGCACATGCGTTGGGGCACGGAGCTTCGCACCGGTTGCGTGAGCAATTCGGTGGGCGGCAATGAGACCCGGCTCGCTCAGGGCCTGCCCATTGAGGAATAAAGTGGTTGGTTTACCCGAACGGAGGACCCGCGCGACCGTCCTGAGCACTTCCGGCGCCACCTGCTGCCGCGGGGGAACTTCAAGCGGCAGAGCCGGGCCGCTTGCCTCGCCCCACGTGACATCAGCCGGCACGATCAGCGTCGCAATCTGCCCCGGAGGGGTGCGCGCAGCCTGTACGGACTCGGCGGAGTCAGAGGCAACCTGCTTCGCAAAGCCGCTCGTCCTGACCCAGTGCGACACCGGGTGGGCGAGTCCTTCGGTGTCCGCGGTCAGAGGCGGATCGAATGGGCGATGGTAGGTGGCCTGGTCGCCGACGATGTTTACCATCGGCGAATTTGCTCTCCGCGCATTGTGCAGGTTAGAGATACCGTTGGCGAAACCCGGTCCGCAGTGGAGCAGTGTCATCGCGGGTTTCCCCGCCATTCGGGCGTAGCCGTCGGCGCAGCCCGTGACAATACCCTCGGCCATCCCGAGTACGCAGCGCATACCCTCAACCTTGTCAAGGGCAACGACGAATTGCATCTCGGTGGTTCCGGGATTGGCGAAGCAAATCTCAACACCGGAGGCAATCAGGGTACGAATCAGGCTTTCTGCACCGGTCATGCTGGCCTCTCTTTCCGTGGGGGGGTTTTTAACCGATCAGTCCAAAATTGCATGGACGTGAAAGATTAACAAAGAATATTTTCAAATCTCCCCAATAATACCCTCCCCCTTTGATGGGGGAGGGCGAGGGTGGGGGTGGACAAGATGAAGACCTTTTGGGTCCCCCCTCTCCTTCATCTCCTCCCACCATGGGGAGGCGATATTTTTGGAAGAATATGTCTAAGCAATTATGGACTCATTATTAAGACCGCATCTGAAACCCACGTCCTTCCCCTGCCCGCAGCAGGCAGAGACGAGGTTTTCGAGCGTGACTTCCATAAAGGTATTCGGGATGTTGTTTAAAGTCAATAGGACGGACATTCTATTTCCTCAGGAGAACGACAGTATTTTCAAGAGATCTTGTTTCTTGGCCTGTCCCACCTCCAATGTCGAACACCGCTGAGGGGAAAATACGTGATTTCACTCGAACAAATACAGGGTTTTCCCTATTTATCTCTGACGACATTCTGGTGGACAATCTCAGTAAGTCTGACCGAAATAGGCATCAGGTCCAAAAATAGACGATTGGACCGATGAAGGAATCTTCGAATTTTAGGAGTTAATCGGATATGCAGTCACAGGAGAAGGAACGACGGGCCTTGTGTGGTATATGCCCGGCGGGGTGCTGGGTGATCGTCACTTACGGTCCGGATGGGAAGATGGCCTCGGTTAGGGCTGACGAAAGCTCCCCTCTGGGCATCCTCT